>NZ_JABDWE010000005.1:0-302496 GCF_019685125.1 Rhizobium sp. NZLR10
AATAAGCCGATATGGCCAGAAAACCCGCCTCAATCGGCCAAAATCCCACCGCACGACAGCCAGTCTGTAAAAAAATCAGACCCACAGCAAGCAACTGCGCCAACGCAGAGCGAATTTCAGCAGCCTGCTAATTCATTTCCATTTGTCGCGCGCCGCGTCGTCGGCGTCTCTCGCCGTGACCCACTCGCCGGTGGCGCCATCCCGACCATGCTCCTTCTTCCAGAAGGGGGCTGCGGTCTTCAGGAAATCCATGACGAAATTGGCGCCGTCGAACGCCGCCTGCCGGTGCGGCGCCGCTGCAATGACGAGCACGATATTCTCGCCCACGGCGATCTTGCCGTAACGGTGGATGGCGGTGAGGCCGAGAAGCCCGAAACGGGCAATGGCGAGATCGCCGATGCGGGCCATCTCCGCTTCGGCCATGCCGGGATAATGTTCGAGTTCGAGCGCCGAGAGCGCCCCGCCTTCATCGCGGCAGAGGCCGGAAAAGGTGACGACGGCGCCGATGCCGGGCCTGTCCTTGGAGAGGCGGTCGACCTCGGTTTGAAGGTCGAAGTCCTCATGCTGGACGCGGATGGTGGGGGTGATGATCATGATAACATCCCCAACTGTTTTGATGCAGTAGCGGAAACTATGGAGAGGGCGTGCCCTGCCAACCCTCCTCTGCCTTGCCGGGCATCTCCCCCACAAGGAGGGAAATTACGGGCGGCTTGACCATCGTGCCCATCTTCTGTTTTTCCGGGCTGCGAGGTTGATTGGTTGGGGAAGTTCGTGCTTCCAGCCAATCTCCCTCCTTGTGGGGGAGATGTCCGGCAGGACAGAGGGGGGTAGCGACACGGCACCACCATCACTGTCTCACCCCCCCGTCATCGGAGGAAATATCCCGATCTCGCGCGCGCCTGATATCGGCTCGTCATGCTCGACATGCTCCATGTCGAGCGCCACGCGGATCACCTCGGGATATTGAAGCGCGGTCTCATATTCTTCGCCCAGCGTCTTCAAATGATTCAAGAGATCGGTAACGGTAACGACGGAGGAGGGGAGGTCGATATCCTCCTCGCTCTTGCCGATGCGCTCACGCACCCATGCGAAATAGACCAGCCGGGTCATTCCTCGTTATCCACGATATGTTTCACCCCGGCGCGGAAATAATCATAGCCGGTATAGATGGTCAGCAGCGCGGCGATCCATAAGAGCGCGATGCCGGTCTGCGTCGTGTAGGGGAAAATCTCGTCGCCGGCCGGGCCGGCGAGCAGGAAGGCGATGGCGACGAGTTGCAGCGTCGTCTTCCACTTGGCAATGCGCGTCACCGGCACGCTGACCTTCAGCGCTGCCAGATATTCGCGCAAGCCCGATACCAGGATCTCACGGCAGAGAATGGTGATCGCAGCCCAGATCGACCAGCCGGCAATCGTCTGGTCGGCGGCGACCAGGAGAAGGATCGAGGCGACCAGCAGCTTGTCGGCGATCGGATCGAGCATGCGGCCGATATTCGACGTCTGGTTCCAGATGCGCGCGAGATAGCCGTCGAGAAAATCGGTGATCGAGGCGATGACGAAGATCCACAGCGCCACCCAGCGCGCCGTGTTGCTGATCGACAGCTTACCCTCGATGAAGAAGCAGAGAACGATCAGCGGTACGGCGAGAATACGGCCGTAGGTCAGAAGATTGGGAATGCTGTACGCACGCGATGCCATGGGATCGTTTCTCTGAATTGATGCGCCGCTACAGCGCCGCGCGGCTTTTCAGACGCGCAAAGGACGCTGTAACACTTTGAACCTGCGCATCGTGCTTTCCAATCGATTCCGATTTTCGGGCCGATGCGGTAGATGACGGCTTTGGCTGCGGACCGTCAACATTCTTTCTGTCTTTTCACTGCCTTTGCGTGGAATTTGCGACGGACACCGGTTATTTCGCGGCGTCGTCGTGGAAATGGTTATAGACCTGCTTGGCGACGGCTTCCGATATGCCTTCGACCGTCATCAGGTCGGAGAGCGCCGCGCGAGAAACCGCCTTCGCCGTGCCGAAATGCTGGAGCAGCGCGCGTTTGCGCGATGGCCCGATGCCGCCGATCTCGTCGAGCGGGTTCTTGATCATTTCCTTCTTGCGCCGTGCCCGGTGCGAGCCGATTGCGAAACGATGCGCCTCGTCGCGCATGCGCTGGACGAAATAGAGCACCGGATCGCGCGGCGGCAGGGTAAAACTCTCGCGTCCCGGCGGGAAGAAGCGCTCGCGCCCGGCATCGCGGTCGACGCCCTTGGCGATGCCGATCGCCGTCACGCTGTCGGTGATGCCGAGCTCGGTGAGGATGGCGCGTACCGCGGCCATCTGCCCCTGGCCGCCGTCGATCAGGATCACATCGGGCCAGGCCGGGAAGGGCATGTCGGCGGCGTCGGGCGCGGCGGTCTGCGCCGTCCGGTCGGGAATGCCTTCGTCCTTGATCAGCCGCGAAAAGCGCCGCGTCATCACCTCCTTCATCATGCCGAAGTCGTCGCCGGGGGTGATGTCGGTCGATTTGATGTTGAACTTGCGGTACTGGTTTTTGACGAAACCTTCCGGCCCCGCGACCACCATGCCGCCGACGGCATTGGTGCCCATGATATGCGAGTTGTCGTAGATCTCGATGCGCTGCGGTGCATAGGCAAGCCCGAACGTGTCCTTGAAACCTTCGAGCAGCCGCGATTGCGACGCCGTCTCGGCGAGCTTTCGCCCATGCGCCTCGCGCGCATTGCCGACGACATGGTCGACCAGATCGCGCTTCTCACCGCGCTGCGGCGCGAGGATCGAAACCTTGTGAGCGGCCTTTTGGCTGAGTGCGGCCGCGAGCAGTTCCATCTCCTCGATCGTTTCCGACAGCATGATCTGCTTCGGCACCGGCTTGTCGTCGTAGAACTGAGCGAGAAAGGCATTCAGCACTTCGGCGCCGGAAAGCTGCGGATCGGCCTTCGGGAAATAGGCGCGGTTGCCCCAGTTCTGGCCGGTGCGGAAGAAGAACACCTGGATGCAGGAAATGCCGCCCTCATGGTGGATGGCGAAAACATCCGCCTCCTCGACGCCGGCTGGATTGATGCCCTGATGGCTCTGCACATGCGAAAGTGCTGCCAGGCGGTCGCGATAGATCGCCGCCCGCTCGAAGTCGAGGTCCTCGGCCGCCTGGTTCATCGCTTCGGCCATATGCGACTTCACCTTCTGGCTCTTGCCGGACAGAAAGTCCTTCGCCTCCTGCACCAGTTCGCCGTAACCACCATCGCTGACCTCGTGGGTGCACGGCCCGGAACAGCGCTTGATCTGGTAGAGCAGGCAGGGGCGGGTGCGCGTTTCGAAGACGCTGTCGGTGCAGGTGCGGATCAGGAAGGCGCGCTGCAGCGAATTGATCGTCCGCCCGACCGCGCCGGCCGAAGCGAAAGGTCCGAAATAGTCGCCCTTTCGCGCTCTCGCACCGCGATGCTTGAAAATGGCCGGCGCCCGATGGTCGCCGGTGATGAGGATATAGGGAAAGGACTTGTCGTCGCGCAGCAGCACGTTAAAGCGCGGCCGCAAGCGCTTGATCAGATTCGCTTCCAGGAGGAGCGCTTCGGTTTCCGTGCGCGTCGTCACGAATTCCATGTTCGCCGTCTGCCGCACCATCTGGGCGATACGGTTGGAATGCACGCGGCCGACGGCGTAATTGCCGACGCGCTTCTTCAGGCTGCGCGCCTTGCCGACATAAAGCACGTCGCCGTCGGCATTGAACATGCGGTAGACGCCGGGGCTGTTCGGCAGCCGCTTGACGAATTCGCCGATCAGTTCCGCGCCGATGAGCCCGGTCTCGTTGAGGCTGCCCGCGTTCCAGTCGACCGCAGTCGCAAGCGGGGCGGCGGCGGAAACATCGCCTTCCACCTCGATATCGTCTTCGCTCTCATCCGTATCATCGTAGAGAACGCCGCCATCCGGCAGCTTTCGTCCGTTCATTCCGTAATCTCCGCCACATCGGGCGTCTGCCAGGCGAGGTGCTGGCCGCCATCGAGGGCAATCATCTGGCCGGTGATCGAGGGCGTGTCGAAGAGAAAGCGAATCGTCTGTCCGAACTCGCCGAATCCCGGCCCCGCCTTCATGATAAGCCCGTCGATCTGTGCCTGGAAGTCCTCTTCCGACTGCCGCGCGCTACGCACCGTCGGACCGGGGCCGATGGCGTTGACGCGCAGCTTCGGCGCAAAGGTCTGTGCCATCGTCTGCGTCGCCGTCCAGAGTGCGCCCTTCGAAAGCGTGTAGGAATAGAAGCCGGGGTTGAGCGCCCAGACCCGCTGGTCGATGATGTTGACGATCAGTCCGTTCGCATCGTCGGGCAGTTGTTCGGCAAAACCCGCAGCGAGAATCGAGGGCGCCCGCACATGGATGTCGAAATGCTGCGCCCATGCCTGCGCATCGAAACTGCGGGCCGAATCCTGGCGGAAGATCGAGGCGTTGTTGACGAGCAGGTCGATCGACCCGAGAGCTTCTGACGCTCTTTTCATGAGCGCGCTTGTTTCGCCGATATCGGTAAGATCGGCCATAAGCGCGATCGCCCGATATCCCTTCTGCCGCAATTCCGCCGCCAGCTCTTCGGCTTCATCGATGGAGCCGTTCGCGTGGATCGCAACGGAAAAGCCATTTGCAGCAAGGTCTTCGGCGATTGCCCTGCCTATTCTTTTAGCGGCCCCAGTTACAAGGGCCGAGCGAAGTCTTTTGTGGTTCAAAATCCTGCCTTCTGATCCCGCGAGTCTGTCTGCTGACTATATAGGCGCGGGCGGAGATTATATAAATAGGCCGTCGCGGTTGCGTCCGTGAGCAGGATATTCTATGTATTATTTAAGAATGCGATTTCTTAAAATAAGTATTTTAAGATTAACTCTTCGGTATGGTTAATGAAGTGTATGTTGCACTCAAGCAACATCGAATTTCGGCCACGCGGCAGCCACAATGATATCACAATTTGGCTCTTTCAAATCCGCATTTGAGTTCCAATTTCAGTCTCGATCCGGAAGGGACATCTGGCAATATCCCGCCAATGCTTCACTGATAGACAGATGGCAAGCAAAGCGGGACTGAAAGGAGACTAAGTATGCGTGTACTCATTGCTGGCCTCATGGCCTCCGTTTTTGCAATTGCGGGCGTCTCGGCAGCTCAGGCGGCCGATGCCGTCGACCAGGTTCCGGAAGCACCGGTCGCCCAGGACGCTCCGGTCAAGCCGGCCGGTAGCTGGGAAGGCTTTTACCTCGGCGGCGCCGGCACCTACAACATGGGGGACTTCGGTTCCGACCGTCACACCTATGGTTTCGGCGGCCAGGTCTTCACCGGTTACAACTGGCAGCAGGGCCAGATCGTTTATGGCGTTGAATCCGATCTCGGCTACAGCGGCGACGACGTCTCCTCAGACGGCGTCAAGAACAAGTATGGCTGGAACGGCTCCGTCCGTGGCCGCGTCGGCTACGACATGAACCCCTTCCTGCTCTACGGCACCGCCGGTCTTGCCCTCGGCAACGTCAAGGTTTCCGACGGCACCTCGGATGAAAGCAAGACGAACTACGGCTATACGGTCGGCGCTGGCGTCGAAGCCTTCGTGACCAACAACATCACGACGCGCCTCGAATATCGCTACACCGACTACCAGAGCAAGGACTACGACCTCGACTCCGGCAGCTTCTCGCGCGGTTACGACGAGAACAGCGTCAAGCTCGGTATCGGCGTCAAGTTCTAAGCCGAACAGAACCGTCCAAGCATGGAAAAGCCGGGCACGTTGCCCGGCTTTTTGCTGCTTCCTTGTTGTTGCCGGCGCTCACGCCCGACGAGCCGACTGCTCTCAGCCCTGGGCTTTCAGTTCGCCATGGGCGGGGAATTTCTTGTCGAACTGCCGCAGCCAGTCGACCAGCGGCGCATGATCGGCTTCCCACTGGTCCTTGAAGCGCAGCTCGAGATAATCGAGCGTCGCGGCCAGCGCGAAATGCCCGCCGCTGAGCTTCTTGCCGAGCTTCGGCGGATCGGCGCTGAGGTGAGCAAGCCCGCTCGTCGCCTTTTTCCATTGCCGGTCGATCCAGGGCTGATGGACCTTTTCCTCGTCGCGGAAGCGTCGCTCGTAGATGATGGCGAGCAGGCAGTCACAGATGCCGTCGCAAAGCGCCTCGAGGATTTCCGCATCCGTGCGCTTGCCCTTCTTCGCAGGATAGAGCTTGCCCTTCGTCAGCCGGTCGAAATAATGCATGATCGCCACGCTGTCGTATATCGACACTCCGTCATCGGTCAGCAGCGTCGGGATCTTGCCGAGCGGATTGTTGTCCACCAGGATCGCCGGTCCGGTATTGGTGTCGACCCGAATGGCGTTCACCCCTAGGCCGAGAAAATGCGCGGCCATCCGCACCTTGTTGGAATAGGGCGAGGCGGGCGAACAGAGCAGCTTCATGGGATACCTGATCAGATTGTGGACCTGTGGCGCGGACTATTCCCGAACCCGGTTGCCGGGTCAATCGTCCTTGATCGCCGCCTTGTTCTCGCCGCGCAGCCAGAAGGCCCGGTGCGAGGCAAAACGGTCTTGCGCCAGATGGTCCTTCAATGCCGGCAGCAATTGATGCAACTCGTCCTTCAGCGTGAAGGGCGGGTTGACGATGACGAGGCCTGAGCCCGTCAATCCGGTGATGCCGCGGTCGCTGCGGACCGCGAGTTCGGCGCAGAGCATTTTCGGGATGTCGAGCGCCTGCAGCGCCTCGTGGAATTCCTTGATCGGCGCACCCTTCTTCAGCGGATACCACAGGCAATAGGTGCCGCCGGGAAAACGGCGATAGGCCTTTTCCAGTCCCTCGGCGAGGCGCTGATATTCGTCCTCTTCCTCGAAGGGCGGATCGACGAGCACGATGCCGCGCTTCTCCTTCGGCGGCAGGTGCGCGCCGAGCGCCAGCCAGCCGTCGAGCTCGGTGATGCGGGCGTGGTGATCGCCCTCGAACAGCCGGTGCAGCCTGACGAAATCTTCGGGATGGAGTTCCATTGCCGACAAGCGATCCTGTGGCCGGAACAGCAGCCGCGCAAGTTTCGGCGATCCGGGATAGAAACGGACGCCGCCCTCAGGGTTGAGTTCGCGGATGGCGGAGAGATACGGCTCCAGCAGTTCGGAAACCTGAGGGCCGAGATCGGCCTCCATCAGCTTGCCGATGCCTTCGAGCCATTCGCCGGTTTTCTGCGCTTCTTCGGACGAGAGGTCGTAGAGCCCGATGCCGGCATGCGTGTCGAGCACGCGGAATGCCCCATCCTTCTTTTGCATGTAGCGGATCAGCCGCGCCAGCACGGCATGTTTCAGCACATCGGCAAAATTGCCCGCGTGATAGATGTGGCGGTAGTTCATTTTCGCTGATGTCCGTATGAATTCGCGTCATGGGGAAGTTTTGTGGCTTTTGGCCGTGCAAGCCTTGGAATATACAAATGCCATGAACATTGCGACCCCCATCCACGCCAAATCCCCGAAGTCGGACACCAGGGTAGGCCACACGGCCTGTCCGCACGACTGTCCCTCCACCTGCGCGCTGGAGGTCGATATAGCAGAGGATGGCCGCATCGGCCGCGTGCGCGGCGCCGGCGACCATTCCTATACCTCCGGCGTCATCTGCGCCAAGGTCGCCCGTTATGCCGAGCGGCTCTACCATCCCGAGCGGCTGATGCATCCCTTGCGCCGCGCCGGCGCCAAGGGGGCAGGGCAGTGGCAGCAGATTTCCTGGGACGATGCGCTGGATGAGATCGCCGAAGCCTTCGTGAAGGCCGAGGCAAGGGACGGCAGCGAGGCGATTTGGCCCTATTTCTATGCCGGCACCATGGGCTGGGTGCAGCGCGATTCGATTGATCGCCTGCGCCATGCCAAGCGCTATTCGGGCTTCTTCTCTTCGATCTGCACCAACCCCGCCTGGACCGGCTTCACCATGGCGACCGGCACGCTGCGCGGTCCCGATCCGCGCGAGATGGGCCGCACCGATTGCGTCGTCATCTGGGGTACCAACGCGGTCTCGACGCAGGTCAACGTGATGACCCACGCCATCAGGTCGCGCAAGGAGCGCGGCGCGAAGATCGTCGTCATCGACATTTACGACAATCCGACGATGAAGCAGGCCGACATGGCCTTGATCGTCAAGCCGGGCACCGATGCGGCACTTGCCTGTGCCGTCATGCACATCGCCTTCCGCGACGGCCATGCCGACCGTGACTACATGGCGAAATATGCCGACGATCCCGCGGGGCTCGAAGCGCATCTGAAAACCAGGACGCCGCAATGGGCAGCAGATATCACCGGCCTTTCGGTCGAGGAGATCGAAGCCTTCGGCCGCCTCGTCGGCACGACGAAAAAGACCTTCTTCCGCCTGGGCTATGGCTTCACCCGCCAGCGCAACGGCGCCGTAGCCATGCATGCGGCCGCCTCGATCGCCACCGTTCTCGGTTCCTGGCAATATGAGGGCGGCGGCGCCTTCCATTCGAACAGCGATATCTTCCGCATGAACAATGCGGAGCTGACCGGCCGGCCGATGAAGGATGCCGATATCCGCATGCTCGATCAGTCGCAGATCGGCCGCGTGCTCACCGGCGATGCTGTGGCGCTACGCCATCGCGGCCCGGTGAGAGCAATGCTGATCCAGAACACCAACCCGGCAAACATCGCTCCCGAACAGCGCCTCGTCAGACGCGGCTTTGCCCGGGACGACCTCTTCGTCGCCGTGCACGAGCAGTTCATGACCGAGACGGCTGATATCGCCGACATCGTCATCCCGGCGACGATGTTCGTCGAGCATGACGACATCTACCGGGCCGGTGGCCAGAACCATATCCTGCTCGGGCCGAAGCTGGTCGAGCCGCCACCTAGCGTGCGCACCAATCTCTTCGTCATCGAGGAACTGGCCAAACGCCTCGGCGTCGCCGATCGACCCGGCTTCGGTTTTTCTGCCCGCGAAATGGTCGACCGCGTCCTCGAATCGAGCGGCCTGCCGGATTACGACCATTTCCTCGAACACAAATGGTTCGATCGTCAGCCCGCTTTCGAGGAGGCGCATTATCTGAACGGCTTTGCCCATCCGGATGGCAAGTTCCATTTCCGCCCGGACTGGATCAATCAGCCGGCGCCGAACAAGCCGCCGGCGGCGATCGGCGTGCTCGGGCCGCATGCCGAGCTTCCGGCTTTCCCCGATCAGGTCGATGTCATCGAAGTTGCCGATCGCGAACATCCCTTCCGTCTCGCCACGTCGCCCGCCCGCAATTTTCTGAATTCGAGCTTCTCCGAGACCAAGACGTCTCGTCAGAAGGAAGGCCGTCCTGAGGTGATGATCAATCCCGCCGACGCTGAAGCCAATGGCATCGCCCACGGCGATCTCGTCCGCATCGGCAACAGTCGCGGCGATCTGCGCATCCACGCCCGCATCACCACCGAGGTGAAACCTGGCGTTTTGATCGCCGAGGGCCTCTGGCCGAACAAGGCGCATGTCGATGGCGAGGGTATCAACGTCTTGACCGGCGCCGACCCGGTCGCGCCCTATGGCGGGGCGGCCGTGCATGATAACAAGGTCTGGCTTCGCAGGGACGCAGCATGATGCAGCCGAAATCGCGGGTGAAGATCGTCAGCGAGGAAACGCTGTCGAATGGTTGGACAAAGCTGAGCAGTTATCTGCTCGATTATATCGACCGCAAAGGCGCGACCCAGCGCTTGAAGCGGGAGGTTTATCACCGCACGCCCGCCGCCTGCATCCTGCTTTATGATCCGAAGCGGGATCTCGTCGTTCTCGTCCGCCAGTTCCGGCTTGCCGTGCATCTGAACGGCGATCCGGCCTGGATGATCGAGGTGCCGGCCGGCCTTCTCGATGACGACCATCCCGAACAGGCGATCCGCCGCGAGGCGATGGAAGAAACCGGTTACCACCTGCGCGATGCGCGTTTCCTCTTCAAATGCTACCCGTCGCCGGGCGCGGTCACCGAAGTCGTCCACTTCTTCGTCTCCCTGATCGACATCGCCGACCGGGTCGCGGAAGGCGGCGGCCTGGACGAGGAGCACGAGGATATCGAGGTTCTCGAAGTCCCGCTCGACGAAGCCGCCGGAATGATCGAAGACGGCGAGATCTTCGACGCCAAGACGATCATGCTGCTGCAATGGGCCATGTTGAACAGGAATGATCTTCGATAGCGGATGCGGCGATCGAGGCCTCGTTCGCCAAATTGCCTGCGGGGCGATCCCATTACCCGCGATCGTCTTAGTTTTCGCCGCGAACTCGCATCATCTGCCGAAAGGCACGTCGCTTTAATACAGGTGTTGCGTTGATGATGCGCATGACGCCGCGCATGGCAGCGAGCTGGACTGTGCCGACAATCGGCCGATGAGCCGGATCGCTGGCATCCATATGCCTTTTCGATTCGAGTACTGCTTCGGTACTGTAGCGAAGCATTTCGGCTTCATAGGCGCGTATGGCTTCGACGAGCGGCTTTTGACCTCGGTCCGCCTCGACCAGCATATGCCCAAGCAGAGCGGCATCGCGAAGCGCCGTATTGGCGCCGGCGCCGCGTCCAGGTGTCATCGTATGGACGGCGTCACCGAGCAGTGTGACGTTCGAACTCGTCCAAGGTTTCAGCGGCACGGAAGTCCTGACCTTGACATCGTGGATGGTCGCGGGCTCCGTCATACGGATGAGCGCGCGCAAGTGCGGATGCCAGTCCCGAGCAAGCTCCAGGCCCAATTCTCTCAATTGCTCTCCGCTCAGGCCGGCCGTATCCCGCGGGCAATTCTGCCGAGCGCCCCAGATGCCCCAGCCGATACTGTCCTCGTCGAGCGCTTCGACGAAATCCGGCCAGCGAGCGGCAAAATCAGGGTTGCTGCGGCTGTCGGCGAACTCGAGCGAGTGAATAATCGCGCCGAACCCCATCGGCGCCATAATCATCGACATGCCTTTCAGCATCTTGTCCGACAGCAGAGCTTTCGCCTCGACCGTCATAGGAATTTTGCCCCCGAGCGACACGATCCCCGTGTCTTCCAGACGCGCTTCCGGCAAGTATTGCCTGCGCACAGCAGAGTTCGTGCCGTCAGCGCCGACCAAAACATCTCCCGTCGCCAGACTTCCATCCTGAAAGCAAGCGGTGACGGACCCGTCGGCGTTACGTCCGTACCCCTGAAGCGCTTTGCCGAAGGAGACGTTGTCTTCAAGCCCCCTGAGCAGAACCCGCCTCAGCGTCTTTCGAACGACGTTCTTTTCACCGTCAAGAGTATTCGCAGCCGCATCACCGATGTCGAAGCTCAGCACCTCACCAAGCTGTTCCGTCAACATGTTGAAATAGCATGGCGACCTGGCGCATGTGGTAAGATAGAGGTCGTAGAGTTCGTTGGGTATACAGGCCTTTAGCGCTCGGCTCCCAGCCGGGCTGATACCGACGCGATAGCCGCCGGTGTCGGCGTTCGGTGCGATGTCGCGCTCATACACCGCAATGCAAACGCCAGCCTGTTTAAGCAGATGAGCGAGTGCCAAACCGCCAGTCCCGGCGCCGATAATCAAAACCTTCATGGTGCTAGTCCTTGTCGAGCTTGGAGTGGGTGGAGAACTCGACGGCAATCTGCCTGAGCCACTCGTCTGTCCAGGTGATGCGCCCGGCGCGCAGGTCCCCGATGACGCCATTGACCCAAGACAACTCGGTCGCGTGAAGCGCTCGGAGATATTCCATCTCAAGTAGGAAGAGCCTTGGTACGGCCTGCGCCTCCCGCAGGAGCCCGTCGATCCGCCGAAGTTCCGACTCGATGGCTTTTGCCCGGTGCTCAAGCAGACCCAACACATCGTTCGGCGTCAGCAGAGCAAGAAATGATACGGCTGCGGGGAATTCCGGATATTCCCGCGTCAAGGTCGACAACATCTCGCGGATCCATGCCAGCGCAACGTCGCGGCCCTTTTCGGTGATCTCGTATACGGTCCGCTCGGGACGCTTGTCATCCCGGACTGTTTTCTGCTGGGCAATCAATGCCTCGCGCTCGAGCCGATGGATGGTTTGATAAAGGCTCGCCCTCTGCGTGACGTTGATCACTTCATCCTTGCCGCGCTCCTTGATGAGCCGCTGCATTCGGTAAGGATGCAGCGGCTCTTCCATGAGCATTGCAAGGACAGCGAGCGCGACTGGTGAGCGTTTGATTAAGGTCATAGTCATAGTATTACTAGTTAAGTTATAACTAGTCAACTGGCTGTTGGACAGGGTACTCGGTTGGATCGGTGACCGTGAATTCGTGGAGCGGCGCATCGGACCATTTCCAAAGCGCAAGTTTCCGCTTTAAGGTGAGTGTGCTCGAAATTTCATACGACTGTCACGAAGCGGTTCTATCCGCTGCGGTCTGTCAATCATCCGATGCGGTCAGGAGAAAGCCCATGTGGCTCAGCAATTTCACCCTCGTTCTCCCAAACGAGGTGGTGAGTGAAGGTTCCGTGCGTGTTGAGGACGGCGTCATTGCCGAGATCAGGCCGGAGCCGGTTGCCGGGGCGGCGATCGACGGCGGCGGCCGGCTGCTGATGCCGGGCTTCGTCGATCTGCACGGCGACATGATCGAGCGCGAGATCGCGCCGCGCCCGAACGCGACGATGCCGATCGATTTCGGCATTCATGAACTCGACAAGAAGCTTGCCGCCGCCGGTGTCACCACGGCCTTTGCCGCCGTCTCCTTCGCCACCGAAAGCGTCTATGGTCACGTCCGCTCGTTGGAGACGACCTCGGCGGTCATCGAAGGCATCAACCGCTTGCGCGACAATCTGCTGATCGATCACCGCGTTCACGCCCGCTACGAAATCACCAATGTCGGCGCCGCTCCGGCGCTCGAACGCCTGCTGAATGCCGACCAGATCGACATGGTTTCGCTGACCGACCACACGCCGGGCCAGGGCCAGTACAACAACCTGCAAAGCTACATCCTCAGCATTTCCGAGCGCCGCGCCGTCTCCGAGGAAATGGCAGCCGAGATCGTCGCCAAGCGCATCGCCATGCGCAACAATCCTGACATCGAGGCCAAGCTGAAGGAGATCGTCGCGCTGTCGCTGAAGCACAAGCTGTCGCTGGCCTCGCATGATGATGACAGCGTCGAAAAAGTCGCCGAGATGCACGACCTCGGCGTCACCATCAGCGAGTTTCCGGTGACGGCGCCCGCCGCAGAGGAGGCGCGCCGGCGCGGCCTCTGGACGCTGATGGGAGCGCCGAACGCGCTGCGCGGCCAGTCGATGTCGGGCAATCTCAGCGCCCTCGATGCCGCAAGGGCCGGTCTCCTCAGCGTCATCGCCGCCGACTATCACCCGGCCGCCTTCGTGCCGGGCATCTTCAAGCTCGCCGACATGGTGGAGGGTGGACTGCCGGCCGCCGTCGCCATGGCCACCGGCAATGCCGCCCGCTCCGCCGGCCTCCTGGATCGCGGCGAAATCGCCATCGGCCAGCGCGCCGATCTGGTCGTGGTTGAGCCAGGCGAGGTCCATCGCATCCGTGCGACGTTCCGCGCCGGCCGCTTCGTCTACAGCGACGGCACGCTGCATCCTATACATGCGCTGGCGGCATAGCTCAACTCCCTGCTGAGGTGCCTGGAACGTCTGCGAAGTCACGGTGCATCACTCGTCCAGTGAGCGCATAAATTTCACTTGCAATTGAAAATTCAATTTGTAATCTACGCTCGTCGACAACGGTTACCGCAATTGCAACTTCAGGGCGCTGGATTCCGTCCGGCGGGCCACTGGGCTGGGGAAATATGAATAGCTTTGGGACCGGCAAACGTTGAGTCCGAATGCCTCGATCGAGAGAGTCGACGCCGTCGACGATTCTGACTTGTCACACGGCATCACTATCCCAGCGCCAGCTGATGGGGATCTCGATATGATGAGCCAAGGTTTGGGTGAGCCATTGCCAAGTCCCGGTCGGACTGCACGATGGTGGCTCAGCGTACCATACGGTTTGGTGATGCGAGTCTCGCTAGCAAGGCTCGCAAATTGAAGAACTACTTTTTCTTTCTGGATGAACTTCGGGGGGTAGCTGCGCTATCCGTGGTTCTCTTGCATGCCAGCCAGGCTTTCGGATTCGGCCTTAATTCCCACGCCTCTCTGGCCGTGGATTTCTTTTTTTGCCTTAGCGGCTTCGTTCTCGCTCATAGGTACGATCAAAAATTAAAGTCGGGCGTTCTGCGGAGCAGTGCATTCTTCCTGAAGCGTCTATTGCGCCTTTACCCCTTGATCGTGGCTGGTGTCGGCTTGGGCGTTGTCGCGTCGCTATTTACTTCAACACCGAGTATCCCACTCGCCGACGTCCCGATTCTGGCTCTAGGTGCACTACTCCTATTGCCGTTAGGGCTTCTGGCGGGGCAAGAGGCGTTCGCGATCAACAACCCACTTTGGTCGCTCTGTTTTGAGATGTTCGCCAGCGGGGTGTACGGATCAGCCGCTCGCCGGAGAATTCGTTTCCAGCATGAGGCAGCGGCGCTCATATTATTGGCAGCAGCGCTTTTCCTGGTCGTCACCATCGAAGGTTCTATTGGTCCGGTCGGCTTTGCCAGCTGGCAAGCGTTCCTTGAAGGGTTTGTCAGGGTCGGCTTTTCGTTCCTTGGTGGTGTTCTGATTTTTCGCTGGAAAATCAGTCGTCTTGTCGGAACGGTTCCACCTCAGATCCCGCTTTTCATCCTGATAGGGGTTTTATTTTTCCCCTTTGCTGTCTCCAAAAACATGTACGATTTCTTCTGTATCGCTATCATAATTCCGATCGTGGTCGTGCTAGCGGTTGCAGTTCCGCTGAACAAGGAGCGGCCGTTAGCGGCATATCTGGGACGGTTGTCCTATCCGCTCTATATTGTTCATCAGCCCATCATTCGACTCGGCGCTGAGTTCCAAAACCTTGGCGACGGAAGTGTGCCATTGCCGATTGCGGTAAGCGGCACCCTCTTAGCTGCCGTTGGGGCGGCACATTTTCTATCCACCCGTTTCGATGAACCGATTCGCGCCTACATCGGTCGGAAATTTTCGACAGAGATATAAGTGACGCCTTTGAATAGGAAGTTGACGGCGGTCGCCCTCAGCATCGTCGTCCTGCTTGGCAGTGTAGCGGCAGGTCTCGCCGCCGCGACACATCCTTCGGCGCCGTCATTGCCTCTGGAACGGTCGTTGTTGCCCTAAGCGCGGTCGCCGATCAGCGAAATCAGTTGGGCCTGGGGCGCAGCGGCCGAAGCTTCGGCGCCGACGGCCTTGCCGCCTTCCATCGTCACGCGGCCTTCGGCAAAGAGCCGCAGCCCTTGCGGATAGATCTGGTGTTCGATGGTGAGCACGCGCGCGGCAAGGCTTTCGGCCGTGTCGCCTGTGAGAATCGGGACGGCGGCCTGGCCGATCACCGGCCCTTCGTCCATGCCTTCGGTGACGAAATGCACCGTGCAGCCGGCGATCCGCATGCCGGCGTCGATCGCCCGCTGATGTGTATGCAGGCCCGGAAACAGCGGCAGCAGGGAAGGGTGGATGTTGAGCATCCGGCCTTCATAACGCTGGATGAAGGTAGGCGTCAGCAGCCGCATGTAGCCTGCCAAGCAGAGAATGTCGGGGGACAGCGTGTCGAGCGCGGCAAAGATCGCCGCCTCGTGCGCTTCCTTGCTGGCATAATCCTTGCGGGGAAAGGCGAAGGTGGCGATACCCTCGGCTGCCGCCTTGGCGAGCCCGCCGGCATCGGCCTTGTCGGAGATCACGCCGACGATTTCTGCGGGGTAGTCGGCGGCCTTCGCCGCCGCAATCAGCGCCATCATGTTCGAGCCGCCGCCGGATATGAAGACGACGGCGCGTTTGCGCGGCGAACTCATATGGCAAGCGTGCCCTTATAGACCGTGCCGGCAGAACCCTCATCGCGGGCGATCATGCGCCCAAGCGTGACGACGGTCTCGCCCTCGGCTTCGAGTGCGGCGGAAACGGCCGCGACATTCTCGGCGGCGACGACGGCGATCATGCCGACGCCGCAGTTGAAGGTGCGCAGCATTTCATTCGCTTCGACGCCGCCGGTCTTGGCGAGCCACGAAAACACCTTGGGAACCCTGACGGCGGCAAGATCGATCTCGGCCGCCAAATGCTTCGGCAGCACGCGCGGAATATTTTCCGGGAAGCCGCCGCCGGTGATGTGCGCCAGCGCTTTGATGGCGTCGGTCTCGCGGATCACCTTCAGAAGCGGCTTCACATAGATGCGGGTCGGCTCAAGCAGGGCCTCGCCGAGCTTCTTGCCGTCGGCGAACGGCGCCGGCGCATCCCAGTCGAGACCGGACAGTTCGACGATCTTTCGCACCAGCGAGAAGCCATTCGAATGGACGCCGGAGGAGGCAAGCCCGAGGATCACGTCGCCCTCGGCGATATCGCCGGAGGGGAGCAGCTTGCCGCGTTCGGCAGCACCGACGGCGAAACCGGCGAGATCGTAGTCGCCGGAGGAATACATGCCGGGCATTTCGGCGGTCTCGCCGCCGATCAGCGCGCAGCCGGCCTGCCGGCAGCCGGCGGCAATGCCGCCGACGATGGCCGCGCCCTGGTCGGGGTCGAGCTTGCCGGTGGCGAAATAATCGAGGAAGAATAGCGGCTCGGCGCCCTGCACGACGAGATCGTTGACGCACATGGCGACGAGGTCGATGCCGACGGTGTCGTGGTAATCGGCATCGATGGCGATCTTCAGCTTTGTGCCGACGCCGTCATTGGCGGCGACCAGAACCGGGTCGGTAAAGCCGGCGGCCTTGAGGTCGAACAGCCCGCCGAAGCCGCCGATCTCGCCGTCGGCGCCGGGGCGGCGCGTCGAGCGCACCGCCGGCTTGATCTTCTCGACGAGGAGGTTGCCGGCATCGATGTCGACGCCCGCATCGCTGTATGTCAGGCCGTTTTTCCCAGACTGGCTCATGCTGGTCTCCGATGGCTATTTCTGGCGGCAGACGCGCCGCGTCATCTGCCGGTCGCAATTGCATGACAGGGGCCTTTATGCAAGCGCCGCATGGCAAAAGCCCCCAATTTCCCGCGTCTTCCCCGAGCCTTTTCGGGATTTGGCGCGGCAGGGTTGACCATCTTTGCGCCTGCATCCTATGTGCTGAATGGCCGCTTCGGTTCGGATGCGGCTTTTGGTCGGCGGCGAGCGAACAGCGGGGAAGCGATGCCACAGCAAGTCAGCGGCAACAGTCTCAAGCGTCAGATATTCTTCTGGCTGGCAGTGCTCGTCTTCTTCATCGTCTTTCTCTATGTCTTCAGCTCGATCCTGCTGCCTTTCATCGCCGGCATGGCGATCGCCTATTTCCTCGATCCGGTGGCCGATCGGCTGGAGCGTCTGGGCCTGAGCCGCATGATGGCGACGGTCGGCATCCTCATCTCTTTCGTCATTATCTTTGCGCTGGCGCTGATGATCCTCATTCCCGTGCTCGTCAGCCAGTTCAACGATTTCGCCGAGCGTCTGCCGACTTATATCAGCCAGCTGCAGCAGTTCATCAGCCAATCGCAGAATTCGCTGCTGCCGGATTGGGTCAAGAGCCAGGCCGGCACGATCAAGGACAATTTCTCCGGCATTCTCTCCGAAGGCATGGGCTTCTTGACCGGGCTCTTCGCGCAGATCTGGAATTCCGGCAAGGCGATCGTCGACGTCATATCGCTGCTTGTCGTCACCCCCGTCGTCGCCTTCTATATCCTGCTCGATTGGGACCGCATGGTCGACAAGGTCGATCAGTGGATCCCGCGCGACTATATCAGCGATGTCCGCCAGATCGCCAAGGAGATCGACCAGGCGATCGCCGGCTTCATCCGCGGCCAGGGCTCGCTCTGCCTCATCCTCGGCATTTATTATGCTGCGGGCCTGTCTCTCGTCGGCCTGAACTTCGGCCTGCTGATCGGGCTCTTTGCCGGCATGATCAGTTTCATTCCCTATGTCGGCTCGATGGTCGGCCTCGTTCTCGCCATCGGCGTGGCGATCGTGCAGTTCTGGCCGGATTATCCCTGGATCGGCCTGGTGCTCGCCGTCTTCTTCAGCGGCCAGTTCCTCGAAGGCAATATCCTGCAGCCGAAGCTCGTCGGCTCCAGCGTCGGCCTGCACCCGGTCTGGCTGATGTTTGCGCTGTTTGCCTTCGGCGCGCTCTTTGGTTTCGTCGGTCTTCTGGTCGCCGTGCCGGCCGCCGCCGCCGTCGGCGTGCTTGTTCGTTTCGCGCTTTCGCGTTACCTTCAGAGCGATCTTTATTTTGGCGTGTCGCCCACTGGCCGCACCCGAAAGACGAAATCAGTTCCCAATGAATGACGTGAACAACGCTGATCCGAAGCGCAAGGCCGGAGAGCAGCTACCGCTGGTCTTTTTGCACGATGCTGCAAGCGGGCGCGACGACCTCCTGGTCTCGGAGCGTCTCGCCGCCGCCGTTTCGATCGTCGATGCCTGGCCGGCATGGCCATCGCCGGTCGTCGTGCTCGCCGGCCCGGTCGGTTCGGGAAAATCGCATCTCGCCCGCATCTGGCGGGAACTGAGCGGCGCAGTCGACATCCATCCCGAACTTGGCTCAGACGCCGCGGTTGCTGCCGCCGCCGGTCCCGTACTGTTCGAGGACGCCGACCGCCTTGGCTTCGACGACAATGCGCTGTTTCACGTCATCAACAGCGTGCGCGAAAATGGCACCGGGCTGTTGATGACCAGCCGTCTCTGGCCGATGTCCTGGCCGGTTTTGCTGCCCGATCTGCGCTCGCGCCTGAAAGCTGCAACCGTCGTCGAAATCGGCGAACCCGACGAGGCGTTGTTGTCGCAGGTGATCGTCAAGCTCTTTGCCGACCGGCAGCTTTATATAGATGACAAACTCGTGCTCTATATCGTTAACCGGATGGAGCGGTCGCTGAATGCCGCCCAGACGATCGTCGAAAGGCTTGACCGGCTGGCCCTGTCGCGGGGCACGAAAATCACCCGGTCTCTGGCCGCCGAAGTATTGAATGAATTGGGAAATTCGGAGCCGGCCGATTGACTGTCACAGTTCCGTCGTGAAACTGATATAATTGCCTTCGGCGATTGAGAACGGGGTAAACGGTCTATGGATAGCGCAGTCGCAGAACATCAGGAACTTACTCCGCAATCCAACGACAACACTCCCCCGCTGGAAGAGCTGCTTAAGAGCCCCGAGCGCTTCATCAACCGAGAATTCTCTTGGCTGCAGTTCAACCGCCGCGTCCTGGAAGAAACGTTGAATACCGAGCATCCGCTGCTCGAGCGCGTTCGCTTCCTGTCGATCTCGGCCGCCAACCTCGATGAATTCTTCATGGTGCGTGTCGCCGGCCTCGAGGGTCAGGTGCGCCAGAACATCGTCATCCGCAGCCCCGACGGCAAGACGCCGGCCGAGCAGCTCGATTCGATCCTGCAGGAAATCGACCATCTGCAGATGGAGCAGCAGGCCTCGCTGGCCGTGCTGCAGCAGTATCTCGCCAAGGAAGACATCCTGATCGTCCGCCCCGGCGCTTTGAGCGATGCCGATCGCCAGTGGCTGGCCGCCGAATTCGAACAGGCGATCTTTCCTGTCTTGACGCCGCTGTCGATCGATCCGGCCCATCCGTTCCCGTTCATTCCAAATCTCGGCTTCTCGATCGGCCTGCAACTCGTCAGCAAGAATGGCCGCGATCCGATGACGGCGTTGCTGCGCCTGCCGCCGGCGCTCGACCGCTTCGTCCGTTTGCCGGATGATGGAAACACGATCCGCTACATCACTCTGGAAGATGTCGCCAACATCTTCATCCACCGGCTCTACCCGGGTTACGAGGTGCAGGGCTCCGGTACGTTCCGCGTCATCCGCGACAGCGATATCGAAGTCGAGGAAGAGGCCGAGGATCTTGTCCGCTTCTTCGAAACGGCGCTGAAGCGGCGCCGCCGCGGCAAGGTCATCCGTATCGAGACCGACTCGGAAATGCCGGCCTCGCTGCGCCAGTTCGTCGTTCAGGCGCTTAATATCCCCGACAATCGCGTCGCCGTTCTGCCGGGCCTTCTGGCGCTGAACACTCTGTCCGAGATCACTAAGGCGCCGCGCGAGGATCTCAGGTTTCCTTCCTACAATGCGCGATTTCCCGAGCGCGTCCGCGAACATGCCGGCGATTGCTTCGCCGCCATCCGCGAAAAGGACATGGTCGTCCATCACCCCTACGAATCTTTCGACGTGGTGGTCCAGTTTCTTCTCCAGGCTGCGCGCGATCCTGACGTCCTGGCGATAAAGCAGACGCTGTACCGCACCTCCAACGACAGCCCGATAGTCCGCGCGCTGGTCGACGCCGCCGAAGCCGGCAAGTCGGTGACGGCGCTGGTCGAGCTCAAGGCTCGGTTCGACGAAGAGGCGAACATCCGCTGGGCGCGCGATCTCGAGCGTGCCGGCGTGCAGGTCGTCTTCGGCTTCATCGAACTCAAGACCCACGCCAAGATGTCGATGGTTGTCCGCCGCGAGGAAGGCAAGCTCAGGACCTATTGCCACCTCGGAACCGGCAACTACCACCCGATCACCGCGAAGATCTACACTGACCTGTCCTATTTCACCTGCAATCCGGTCATCGCCCACGACATGGCGAACATCTTTAATTTCATCACCGGCTATGGCGAGCCGGAACAGAGCATGCAGCTCGCCATCTCACCCTATACGATGCGCCCGCGTATCCTGCGCCACATCGACGAAGAGATTCAGCACGCCAGGAACGGCGCCCCGGCGGCGATCTGGATGAAGATGAATTCGCTTGTCGATCCCGACATTATCGATGCGCTCTATCGCGCCAGCCATGCCGGCGTCGAGATCGATCTCGTCGTGCGCGGCATCTGCTGCCTGCGTCCGCAGGTGCCCGGCCTTTCGGAAAAGATCCGCGTCAAGTCGATCATCGGCCGCTTCCTCGAACATAGCCGCATCTTCTGCTTCGGCAACGGCCACGGCCTGCCATCCGACAAGGCGCTGGTTTACATCGGTTCGGCCGACATGATGCCGAGAAACCTCGATCGCCGCGTTGAAACCATGGTTCCGCTGACGAATCCGACCGTTCACGAGCAGGTCTTGTCACAGATTATGCTCGGCAACGTGATTGACAATCAACAAAGCTACGAGATATTGCCCGACGGTACGTCGCGGCGCATGGAAGTGCGCAGGGGCGAGGAACCGTTCAATGCGCAGCAGTATTTCATGACCAATCCGAGCCTGTCGGGCCGTGGTGAAGCTCTGAAGTCCAGTGCGCCGAAGCTGATCGCCGGCCTGCTCGAAGGCCGCAACAACAAGTAAAACTGGACCAAATGGTTGAATCTGAAGCCCAGGGGCGCCTTCCGGGGATCGCCCCGGTCTCCGTCGTCGATATTGGATCGAATTCCATTCGTCTAGTCGTCTACGAAGGCATGTCCCGTTCGCCAACCGTCCTCTTCAACGAAAAGGTTCTCTGCGGCCTCGGCAGGGGTATTGCCCTTAGCGGCAAGATGGATGAAGACAGCGTCAGTCGGGCTTTGGTGGCGCTGCACCGTTTCAAGGCGCTGTCCGATCAGGCGCGCGCCGCCACCATGTATGTATTGGCGACGGCCGCCGCGCGCGAGGCGAGCAACGGTCCTGATTTCATCCATCAGGCCGAAACCATCCTTGGCCGCAAGGTCCGCGTGCTCTCGGGCGAGGAGGAGGCGAAATTCGCCTCGCTCGGGATCATCAGCGGCTTTTACAATCCCGATGGCATCGCCGGCGATCTCGGCGGCGGCTCGCTGGAGCTGATCGATATCAGGGGCAAGGAAGTCGGCAAGGGCATCACGCTGCCGCTCGGCGGCCTGCGCCTGTCGGAATATGCCGGCGGCTCGCTGTCCAAAGCCCGGACCTTTGCCCGCAAGCAGGTGAAGACGGCAAAGCTGCTGTCGAAAGGCGAGGGGCGCACCTTCTACGCCGTCGGCGGCACCTGGCGAAATATCGCCAAGCTGCACATGGAGCTCACCAACTATCCGCTGCACATGATGCAGGGCTATGAGGTCTCGCTCGAAGCGATGATGCTGTTCCTCGAACAGGTGGTCAGCGCGCGCGATTCCAAGGAGCCGGCGCTGCAGGCGGTGTCGAAGCACCGCCGTTCGCTGCTGCCCTTCGGCGCCGTCGCCATGAAGGAAGTGCTGAGCGCGATGAAGCCGTCGGTGATTTCCTTCTCGGCGCAGGGTGTGCGTGAGGGATATCTCTATTCGCTGCTGTCGGAGGGCGAACGTCGCCTTGATCCGCTGCTTGCCGCTGCCGGCGAACTGGCGATCCTGCGTGCGCGTTCGCCCGAGCATGCCCGCGAACTGGCGGAATGGACCGGCCGCATGATGCCTCTCTTTGGCGTCCAGGAAACGCAAGAGGAAAGCCGCTACCGTCAGGCCGCCTGTCTGCTTGCCGATATCAGCTGGCGTGCCCATCCCGACTATCGCGGCCTGCAGGCGTTGAACGTCATCGCTCACTCTTCCTTCGTCGGCATCAGCCATCCCGGCCGCGCCTTCATCGCGCTCAGCAACTATTACCGTTTCGAAGGGCTACACGACGACGGCGCAACAGGCCCGTTGGCGCAGATCGCCACACCCCAGTTCATCGAGCGCGCCAAGCTGCTCGGCGGCATGCTGCGCGTCGTCTACCTCTTCTCGGCCTCGATGCCCGGAATCGTCAAGAACCTGATCTTCCGCAAGTCGTCGAACCCGGACATCGACCTCGAATTCGTCGTGCCCCCCGAATACCGCGATTTCGCCGGCGAACGCCTGGACGGCCGCCTGCAGCAGCTGTCGAAGCTGACGAACAAACGGCTGGCGTTTCTGTTCGAGTAGGGCGGTGCAACGGTCGCTGTGCCGTGCCGGCCCCCTCTGGCCTGTCGGCCATCTCCCCACAGGTGGGGAGATCGGCTGGGCGCAACGGTTTCCCAAAACAATTGCCGTTGCAGCGCGACGAAACGGTAGAGAGGTGGGAAGGCCAAGCCGCTTGTGATCTCCTGTGGGGGAGATGCCCGGTAGCGCAGAGGGGGGGCTGGCACGGCATGCCGTACGATGTACCCGCCCAACCAGACGAAAAAGACGGCGCTCACGCACCGCCCCTCCATCTCCCATCAAACCCAAATTACTTCGCGTTCAAAAACTCACCAACCTCAAGCAGGCTGAACTCATTATTATCGGCCTTGTCGACGGCGCGGCCGGCTGAAAAGGGCAGGTTGTTGTCGTTGCCGATGATGATGTGGGTGGCGTCGACGCGGTCGACGTTTTCGATCGTCACGAACGGCATGTCGTAGACGCCATCCTTGCTGCCGGCCTTCTTCTTGTTGTCGGGGTCCTGAATATTCAGGAGGTCGATATAGCCGATCTTGCGGACGGCCTTGCCAACATTGGCGTCGTTGAACTCGATCTTGTAGACACGCTTCAGCTCGGCCGGGGCTTCGAAGCAATCCGGCTTTGGCTGCTTCGGGTCGGCGCAGGCCTTGTCCTTGGTGCCGGCGCCGCTGTCGCGCTCGATGACGAGAGCGGTGCTGTCGTCGAGCATGTTGAAGTCGCCGATCGACACGCCCTTGTCTTCGAACGGATAGAGCCAGCTGCGGCCGGTCCACTTCTTGGCGGCGACGTCGAACTCGATCACGCGGACGGCGGTGTGGCCATCGGCCGTTTCCATCTGGCCGTCATCCTTGTAGATGGCGCCTTCGAGCAGGCCGTAGAGCTTGGAGCCATCCCTAGACATGGAGAGGCCCTCGAAACCGCCGGAGCGCTTCAGGTTGAAGACCGGCATCTTCGCGGTCGGGTTGCCCGGAAGCTGGATCAGCGGATTGTCGGGCGAAAGCACCGGCTTGCCGTCGAGCGTCGTCGCGATGACGTCGGTGAGGCGGCCTGCCGTGTCGAACTTCAGGATATAAGGACCGAATTCGTCGCCGAGCCAGAAACCGTCGGCAACCGGCTGGATCGATTCGATGTCGAAGTCGGCGCCGGTGAGATAACGCGTGTCGGTGCCTTCGAGCACGATCGGGAAGGGGGCGATCTTGTTGGGATCGGAGAGGAAGAGGTTCTTGACGACGTCAGCCTTGTTGGTCGCCCAGTCGAATTTCATCTGGTGCAGGAAGAGCATGGAGTCGGAGGAATTGGCCTTCGAGCCGAAGCCGTTGTCCGTGAGCGTCCAGAAGGTGCCGTCGGCCATCGTCTTGATGCCCGAGAAGCCTTGGATCGCTTGACCGTCGAAGGGAAGCTTCAGTTCGGTGACGCGTGCGCCATCCTTGCCGGGCACCGTGCCGAGCGCCTCGGTGCGCTTGCGGTCCGCCGTCGTGAACTTGCCGGAATGCTTGAGGAACTCAGGAGCATCGGCCGGAGCTGGAACCATGGTGTTGGCAGGAAGGATCGCCTGGCCGGCGAGCTTGGCCGGGAACTGCTGTTGGTCGGCGTAAGCGGAGCCCGCGACCAGAATGAAAAGCGATACGGAAGCAAAAAGAATGGTCTTCATAATATCCCCATGGAACGGATGCGAATGGCTTCCGCTTAGCAGGGCTTCCGTGTCAGCGAATTGACGGTTGGGTGAAGCTTTGGTGACGCGCAGCAGAACGGTCGCTCAGCCGTGCAGAATGACCGCCGGCTTATTCAGCACGGTGACCGCACGCGAAGAAAGCGCCATGACGCCGAGCGCCTGGCCGCGTCCCTTGACGGCATGGGTGCCGAGATCCTCGCAAGCGATGTCGTCGGGAAAGTTCATGCGTCGGGCAAGCTCAGTGGAGATCAGCACCGGCCGGTTCAGAGTGCGGCAGAGCGTCTCCAGCCGGGCGGTGGTGTTCACCGTATCGCCGAAATAGCTGATCTTGTGATGGTCGACGCCGATTTCGGCGGTGATGATCTCGCCGCCGTGAAGAGCGGCCCGCAGCTTCGGTACATGTCCGTAGCTTTTCCGCCAGCCGGCGGCATTGGCTTCGATATCGGCGAGGATGTCGAACATACAGCGCACGCAACGCGCATTCTTGACGCCGCGGGCAAGCGGCCAGGTGATGATCGCCGCATCGCCGACATAGTCGTTGATCATGCCCTTGTGGCGCCTGACCGGCTCGGCGAAGGTCGCAAACAGCGAGCTCAGCAGCTGCTGCGCGCGGAGGTCGCCATGCTTTTCGGCAAAAGCAGTCGAATCGACCAGATCGATGAAGAGGAATACACGCTCTTCCCTGACCGGATTGCGATAGCGGCTGACCAGCATGCTGAGGAATACCTCGCGGCCGAGCAGTTCCCGCACGCGCAGGATGAAGATCAGCGCCGAGCAGACGGCAAGCGCATAGAGGAAGACCTCGTAGGGCATGATGACGAGATCGAGGAACGACGTCGGCTTCACCATGCCGACTGCCGAGAGCAGCAGTGCGGCGCAGGCAAAGCCGAGGCTCATCAGGATTTCGTAGATCACCAGTTCGCTGATGATGAAGGCGAAGGTCGGCAGCCTCTGGATACGTCTGTACATCCCGCGGAACAGCGCCTTGCGCTCGAAGGCGACGATCGGCATGCCGATGAACAGCGCGAAGATTGCGCCGACAACGGGCGTCTGATTGGAGTAGAACATCAGATCATAGACGACGCCGCTGGCGGCCAGAACGATCGTGATCAGGATCCAGTTCTGCGTCGGAGATATTTCCCGCATGCCGTCCTTCGCCAAATAATGGTTCTTCCAGCCATTGTTTCAGCTGGGAAAAAAGCGTCAAGCGAATTCGATGCGGTCTTACAGCGCCGCGCGTCAGACAGACGTGCGGAGCTGTAACACTTTGAAATCACGCTAGAGGCTGATGGTCTCGACCTTCCGGTCGACGAAGCGCAGAGCGATCTCACCCTGGATTAGTTGCAGCGCCGGCTCGCCGAAAAGATCGCGCCGCCAGCCGTGCAGGGCAGAGACTTCGGCCTTCTCGCCTTCGGCGGCGATCCTGTCGAGATCCTCGCTGTTGGCGATCACCTTCGGCGCCACCCCGTGCTTTTCCGAAATCAGTTTCAACAGCACTTTCAGCAGTTCGACGGCAGCAGCGGCCCCTTCGGGCGCCTGCGCCTGGCGCGGCACATGTGGCATATCGGCCTTCGGAAGAGCGAGTGCTGTGTTGACGGCCTCGATGACGGCGGCGCCGGAGGTCGAGCGCTCCCAGCCTTTCGGAATGGTACGCAACCGGCCAAGCGCCTCGGTATCCTTGGGCTGCTGCTGGGCGATCTCGTAGATCGCGTCATCCTTCAGCACCCGCGAACGCGGCACATTGCGCGCCCGCGCCTCGCGTTCGCGCCAAGCGGCAACATATTTCAGGATCGCCAGTTCCTGCGGCTTGCGCAATCGCATCTTCAGCCGCTGCCAGGCATCGTCGGGATGCATGTCGTAGGTTTCGCGCGCCTCGAGAATGTCCATCTCCTCGGAGAGCCAGGAGGTGCGGCCTTCGCGATCGAGTTCCGCCTTCAGCGACAGGTAGACATCGCGCAGATGGGTGACGTCGGCCAGCGCATATTCCAGCTGTTTGTCGGAAAGCGGCCGGCGGCTCCAGTCGGTGAAGCGCGACGACTTGTCGATGTGGACGTTCTTGATCCGGCTGACCAGCTGGTCATAGGAAACGCTGTCGCCGAAACCGCAGACCATGGCGGCGACCTGCGTGTCGAAGATCGGATGCGGAATGAGATTGCCGCGATTGAAGATGATTTCGATATCCTGACGCGCCGCGTGAAAGACCTTCAGCACCTTCGGATCGGCCATCAGCTCGAAGAAGGGGGTGAGGTCGATGCCCTTGGCCAGCGGATCGACGAGGACTTCGGTTGTCGGGCTTGCCATCTGGATCAGGCAAAGCTCCGGCCAGAAGGTCGTCTCACGCAGGAATTCGGTGTCGATGGTGATGAAGTCGGACTTGGCCAGCTCTTTGCAGGCGGCCGCCAAATCGGCGGTGGTTTCGATCATATCATTTCATTCGCAAGGAAAAGGTCGGTTGAACCTTCCTTCTCCTTTCGCTTCGATATGTCAATACAACAGCATACGCTTCGAGCATTGCTGGGCAAGAATCACGTCGAAACTGAGGCAAGGCCAAGACCGCCGCCGTCGCAACGAGCGCACGCTGCCTCAACTCACCCTGAGATAGCTGGTCATCCCGGTTTTCTGATGCTCGATGATATGGCAATGCAGCAGCCAGTCGCCCGGATTGTCGGCGACGAAGGCGAGCTGCACCTTCTCGTCAGGCTGGATGAGATAGGTATCGGAGACGAGCGGCATCACCTGCCTGGTCGAGGAGATCACCGTGAAGCTCATCCCGTGCAGATGGATCGGATGTGCGTGCGGCGTGGTATTCTCTAGGTTGAAGACATAGCTCTTGCCGAGCTTCAGTTCCGCCAGCGGTGCTGTCGGATCGGGCGTGTCGCCCGGCCACGGCACCTTGTTGATTGCCCAGAAACTGTAGCCGAGCGTGCCGCAGATGCTCTCGACGGCGGTGTTCTCGGCCGTGGCGCTCAGCACCAGCGGGATCTGCTCGGCGGCGGAAAGATCCGCCTTCGCCACCGGATTTTCGGCAAGCGGCCCGAGATCGCCGATATCGCGCTTCAACGATGATCCGACTGCGCGCAGGCTGGCGATCGTCTTCGGCGTGGTGCCGCGTATATCTTCGAGCGTCGCGACAGCGCCTTCGCTGTCCGGTATGCGCACGGCAAGATCGAGCCGCTGACCTGGGCCGATCTGCAGGAGATCGAGCGGAAAACGCTTCGGTACCGGATTGCCGTCGATCGCAATTACGCTCGCAACCGCCCCTTCCATCTTCAGTGAAAAGATCCGCGTCACGTCGGTGACGGCGATGCGCAGCCGCACCAGCCCGCCCGCGGGCGCGTCATATTGCGGCTCCTGCTGCCAGTTGGCGGTGCGCACGGTGCCGTAGGTCCCCGATTTGGCAGCGTCGCGCGGCTTGAAAGCGGCGATGAACTGCCCGTCGCCGCCGAGCCGCCAGTCACGCAGGTTCAGCACTATTTCCGCATCGATTGCTGGATCGGCCGGATCTTCGACGACGATGACGCCGGTCATGCCATGGCCCATCTGCGTCAGCGTGTTGCAATGCGGATGGTACCAAAACGTGCCGGCATCGGGCGGCGAGAAGGCATAGTCGAAGCTGTCGCCGGTATAGATGTAGGGCTGCGTCATGAACGGCACGCCGTCCATGCGGTTGTCGATGCGAAGCCCATGCCAGTGGATCGTCGTCGGCTCGTCGAGTTCGTTTTTCAGCCGCGCCGCATAGGGTCGCCCCTTTTTCATCCGGAGAACCGGCGGCATGCCGTCCTGGCCCCAGCTCATAATGTCCCGGGTCGGTCCCGCCTCGGTCAGCATGGCCTCGGTCTTTACCGCCGTCAGCAGCTGCGGCTCGGGGGCTGCCTCGGCAAGCCCGAATTTACCGGCAATGCCGATACCGACGCCATAGGCGCCCGCGACAGCGGATGCCTTGAGAAGGTTGCGGCGGGTCAGGAGAGGCATGCGGAGGCTCCACAGTGATAATGCCAAATCCTTTTAAAGTTGACCCGCTCCTTCATCAATACGGGAAGTGCGGCCAATCTGCCGCGGCATATGGGGCGCGCCCCCGCCACAAACGGGTGCCAAACGCGCGGGTGGCACGCGCCAAGCCTTGACAAATCGGAGCGTCCATGCGCTTTTCCGCCCGATTTTCTTGTCGGCGCTTGAGGGTTCTTGGAGCCCTTGCTGCCGTCTTAAGCCACATGCCAGGATTTGAGATCATGCATCGCTATCGCAGCCACACATGCGCCGCCCTCCGCAAGACGGATGTCGGCTCGACCGTCCGCATCTCCGGCTGGGTCCACCGGGTCCGCGACCATGGCGGCGTTCTCTTCATCGACCTTCGCGACCATTACGGCATTACCCAGGTCGTCGCCGATCCCGACAGCCCGGCCTTCAAGATGGCGGAGACTGTGCGCGGCGAGTGGGTGATCCGCATCGACGGCCTCGTCAAGGCCCGCACCGACGACACCGTCAACAGGACCATGGCAACCGGCGAAATCGAGCTCTACGCTCAGGAGATCGAAGTGCTCTCCGCCGCCAAGGAATTGCCGCTGCCGGTCTTCGGCGAGCCGGACTATCCGGAAGACGTTCGCCTCAAGTACCGCTTTCTCGATCTTCGCCGCGAAACGCTGCATAAGAACATCGTCAAGCGCACCCAGGTCATCTCGGCGATGCGCCGAGAAATGGGCAATGTCGGCTTCACCGAATATACGACGCCGATCCTGACGGCCTCTTCGCCGGAAGGCGCACGCGACTTCCTCGTACCCTCGCGCATCCATCCCGGTACCTTCTACGCTCTGCCGCAAGCGCCGCAGCAGTATAAGCAGCTGCTGATGGTGGCGGGTTTCGACCGTTACTTCCAGATCGCGCCGTGCTTCCGCGATGAAGACCCGCGCGCCGACCGCCTGCCGGGCGAATTCTACCAGCTCGACCTCGAAATGAGCTTCGTCACCCAGGAGGACGTCTGGGACACGATGGGCCCGCTGATGACAAGCGTGTTCGAGGAGTTTGCCGAAGGCAAGCCGGTCACCAAGGAATGGCCGCGCATCCCCTATGACGAGGCGATCCGCAAATATGGTTCGGACAAGCCGGACCTGCGCAACCCGATCGTCATGGAAGCCGTGACCGAGCATTTCGCCGGCTCCGGCTTCAAGGTCTTCGCCGGCATGATCGCCTCGAACCCGAAGGTTCAGATCTGGGCGATCCCGGCCAAGACCGGCGGCTCGCGCGCCTTCTGCGACCGCATGAACGCCTGGGCGCAGAGCCAGGGCCAGCCCGGCCTCGGCTACATCTTCTGGCGCAGCGAGAACGACAAACTCGAAGGTGCCGGCCCGCTTGCCAAGAACATCGGCGAGGAGCGCACGGACGCCATCCGCACCCAGCTCGGTCTCGGCGATGGCGATGCCTGCTTCTTCGTCGCCGGCGAGCCGGAAAAATTCTACAAGTTTGCCGGCGAGGCTCGCACCAAGGCTGGTGAGGAACTGAACCTCGTCGACCGCGACCGCTTCGAACTGTGCTGGATCGTCGATTTCCCCTTCTTCGAATGGAGCGAGGAAGACAAGAAGGTCGATTTCGCCCACAATCCGTTCTCGATGCCGCAGGGCGGCCTGGACGCACTGCAGAACCAGGATCCGTTGACGATCAAGGCTTTCCAGTATGACGCCGTCTGCAACGGCTTCGAAATCGCCTCGGGCTCGATCCGTAACCAGTCGCCGGAAACCATGGTCGCCGCCTTCGAGAAGGTGGGCCTCAGCCAGCAGGATGTCGAAGACCGTTTCGGCGGCCTCTACCGCGCCTTCCAGTACGGCGCACCGCCGCATGGTGGTGCTGCCTTCGGTATCGACCGCGTTGTCATGCTGCTCGTCGGCGCGAAGAACCTGCGCGAGATCTCGCTGTTCCCGATGAACCAGCAGGCCCAGGATCTGTTGATGGGCGCGCCGAGCCCGGCAGCGCCGACACAGCTGCGTGAACTCTCGATCCGGCCGATCCCGCTGGTCAAGAAGGACTGAGGATCGTCTGATCCCCAATGCAAATGCCCGGCGACCGATGTCGTCGGGCTTTTTGCTGTCGTTCACAATGCCGCGTAGATCGCCTCGCGTAGATCGACCGTGAACTTGCCCCACATGCCCTCCAGCGTCGTGTTCGTCAGCGCAACGACGGTCAGCCCGTTGACCGGGTCGATGAACCAGCTGTGGCCATAGACGCCGCCCCATTTCAGCGTGCCCTTGGGGAAGGGGACGCCCGCCTCGGCCGGATCGGTGATGACAGACCAGCCGAAGCCAAAGCCGGAGCCGGGTTCGTGCTGCTGGCGGTGCCCGCCGGCCTGGTCTGTCATCATTATCCGTACGGTTTCCGTCGATAGCAGCGGCGCGCCACCGCTACGGATGGTTTCGAGTACGGAAAGCACGTCAGCCGCCGTTCCCGCCATGCCGGCGCCCCCGGAATGATAGGAAGCGGGGTCGAAGATGCGGTTCGGCGCGAAACGGATGGGACCCATCTGCGACATCACCAGCGCATTCTCGCCCATCAGCGCCGGTTCCGGCGAAGCGTCCATATAGGCCGCCGCAAGCCGGTTGCGGTCACGAACCGAAAATGCGGTGCCGGCAAGCCCAAGCGGTCTCGTCACCAGTTCGGCAACGGCCCCACCCAAGGGCATGCCGGTTTCCGCCTCGATGATGCCGCCGACAACATCCATGGCAAGGGAATACTGCCAGTCGCTGCCCGGCGCGAAACGCAGCGGCACGCTGGCGATCCGCCGCAGATTTTCGGCGAGCGGCAGTCCCGGTTGATCGAGGCCGTCGGAAATGCCGGCGCTGATATAGGGGCCGCCGTCCTCTTCGGAGAAGCCGTAGCCGAGGCCTGATGTGTGGGTCAGCAGGTGGCGGATGCGAATGGTTGCTTCGCTGCCGTCGGGCAGCCTCGGGCGGAACTCCGGCAGCCATCGGGTCACCGGGTCGTCGAGCCCGATTCTCGCCTGCTCGACGAGCCGCATCGCAGCGATGGTGACGATTGGTTTGGTGATGGAGGCTAGCCTGAAAATCGTGTCCTCGCCCATTGCCAGATCGTTTTCGCGGTCGGCGAGGCCGGCTGCGCGGCGATGGATGATCTCTCCGTCGCGGGCGACGAACACGACCGTCCCGACCAGCCGCTTTTCGTCGAGCGCGTCTGCTATTGCCGTATCGACGGCAGCCGAAAGCAAGGAATTCCTGTCGGCATTCGCCGTTTCGAGGGGAAGACTCATCAGATCAAACCTTCTATAATCACAATGACCATTCCTGAATTAGACAAGTGGAGCGGGATTTCTAGAGTGATCGTTGTGAAAAATAGTGCAGACGTGAAAAATCCTACCGCCCGCCGCCGCGGTCGCCCCCCCGCCTTCGACCGTGAGACGGTTCTTTCAGCCGCCCGCGAGACCTTCTGGGCGCACGGATACGAGGGCGCCTCGATTGCCGATCTGACGGCGGCCATGGGCATCACGCCGCAAAGCCTCTATGCCGCCTTCAACTCGAAGGCCGATCTCTATCGTGCGGCGCTGGAGCAATATCGGGCGCTGGGCGCCGAAACCTCTTCCGCGCTCGGCGAGCCGATCGATACCGTCTCCGCCTTCGAGCGGATCTTGCGGGGCTCGGCCGCAAGGTTTTCGGCGCCGGAACATCCGAAAGGCTGCATGATCTCGACGGCTGTGCTGAACTGCGCCAGCGAGAACGATCTGATCGCCGACCACGTGGCGGCGCTGCGTCGTCGGTGGCTGGAGGCCTATGCGGCAAGGATCGAGCGCGGCATTCGCGAGGGCGACATCAGCGCCGAGGCGAAGCCTCGCGCACTTGCGCGGTTCCTCGGCGCTATCGTCCAGGGCATGTCGGTGCAGGCGAGGGACGGCGCATCGCTTGAGGAATTGCTGGAGATCGCAAGTCTCGCCATTGCCGAACTCGCCCGCCACCGCGCCTGAAAACGAGAAGGCCCGACAGATCGTGACTGACACCAGCTATTGGGGTCAGTCACGCACTGCCGGGCCTTTCGTCATCAGATCGATGCGATCAGTCGTTGGCCGAAACCTTGACGCCGAGCACCTGCGGCAGCGTATTCGGAGCGCCCATGGCGGCACCGACGATCGTCGGGAACGGCACCGGCTTTTCAGGAGCGGCCTTGACAGTCAGGCTCTTCGGATCGTCGAGGAAGGTATTGACCGCTGCCGAAACGGCATTCTGCAGTTCCGGGATATTGAGCTGCGCCAGCATGATCGGCGTCATCGCCTTCAGCGAATCCGCCATCTGCTTGCCCGACATGTTCTGCTGCGAGCCGGCATAATCCAGCGCACGCTTGGTGATCGAGGCATCTTCGAAACGCACCTGCGCGGCCTCGAAGGAAAGCTGCTGCATCAGGCCGAGCATGGCGAGGCCCAGCGCCTGCTGCGACTGGTCCTTGTTCGCACCAGCTTCGGATTCCTTCATCGCATCCTGCATCGATTTCATGAAGGCCATCGTATAGCCCGAGATCTTGAAGCCGAGGTTCAGCTTGCCGACGTTGGTGAAGTCGAAGGCGAATTCCGAAACGTCGATCGTGCCGGGGGCGAGTTCCCAGGCGCCCTTCATGGTGATGTCGCCCTGGACGTGTTGCAGGGCGAGCTTCTCGATCGCATCCTTGCTCTGCGCATCCTCGGTCTTGGTGAGATCGGCCTTCATGCTTTTGAAGGCGCCGTCGAAATCGAAGCCGGATTCGTCTTCGCGCAGCGTCAGGTTCATGTTGGTTTCGAGCAGCGAGAACACTTCCGCCCCGTCCTTGACCACCTTCACCGGGCCGGTGTGGGCGGTTTCATAGAGCATCATCGTGTCGAGCGTGTCGCCGCCCGCCGTTGCCGGCACGGAGATGCCGCCGAGCGTCAGCTCCTGCGCCGTCACGGTAACGCCGTCTCCCGTCTTGTTGATGTCGGGGAAGGCCGCTTCTTCGATGTAATAGCCGCCATCCTCGTCTTCTTCGACGCCGGAAAGGGTGATTTCGCCGATCGGCAGGCTTTCGCCACCGGTCGGCTTGACGGTGACATTCTTCAACGTCACGGTCGTGCCGTCGATATCGACGGCCTCAGCGGCAATCGTCCCGCCCTGGGCGGCATAGGCGGCATTGATCTTTTTCAGCAGATCGGTGCCATCGAGAGCGAAAGCCGAGCCGGCGAGCGAGAAAATGGCGGCGCCCGACAGCATCAGCCGCGTTGTCCGGTAAAAGTTCATGGGGTGATTCCTCTGGTGGCGTGATGGCGGTTGGAAATCTGCAGTTACGCTACTACGGATTGGGCCTGCTTTATATTTGCGGACTTCTAAATTTCCGTTGAAAGGAACGGCAAACGAAATCCGAATTGCGGCGGAACGTTTGTCTCATCCTTTGATGTCGGTGCCAAGACTTCATCCACAGCTGCTATGACCTGGATTCCTTGCCCAGCAGCCTCTTCTGGGCTAGTCAGAACCTATGGGACAAGAGATTTTGCCGCCTTCCGGCGGAGACGACGATCACATCCAACCGGTCGACCTCAAGGCGGCGCTCGAGCAGCGCTATCTCGCCTATGCGCTGTCGACCATCATGCACCGCGCCCTGCCTGACGTGCGCGACGGTCTGAAGCCCGTTCACCGCCGCATCGTCTATGCGATGAACGAGATGGGCTTGCGGCCGACTTCGGCCTTCAGGAAATGCGCCAAGATCGTCGGCGAGGTGATGGGTAACTACCATCCGCACGGCGACCAATCGATCTACGACGCGCTTGCTCGTCTCGCCCAGGATTTCTCGCAGCGCTACACGCTGGTCAACGGCCAGGGCAATTTCGGCAATATCGATGGCGACAGTCCAGCCGCCATGCGTTACACTGAATCGAAGATGACGGCGGTCTCCGAACTGCTGCTCGAAGGCATCGATCAGGATGCCGTCGATTTCCGCGATACCTACGATGAGTCGAATTCCGAGCCGGTCGTCCTTCCCGGCGCCTTCCCGAACCTGCTCGCCAACGGTTCCTCCGGCATCGCCGTCGGCATGGCGACCTCGATCCCGTCGCACAATGCCCACGAACTTTGCGACGCCGCACTGCATCTGATCAAACATCCCGATGCGACCGTCGAAAAGCTCGTCGAATTCATTCCCGGCCCGGACTTCCCGACCGGTGGCATCATCATCGACAGCCGCGACAGCATCATCGAGAGTTACCGCACCGGCCGCGGCGGTTTCCGCGTACGGGCGAAATGGCAGACGGAAGATCTCGGCCGAGGTGGCTACCAGATCGTCATCACCGAAATTCCCTTCCAGGTGCAGAAATCGCGGCTGATCGAGAAGATCGCCGAACTGCTGATCGCCCGCAAGCTGCCGCTGCTGGAAGATATCCGCGACGAATCGGCCGAGGACATCCGTGTCGTCCTGGTGCCGAAGACCCGTAGCGTCGATCCGACGATCCTGATGGAATCGATGTTCAAGCTGACGGAGTTGGAAAGCCGCTTCCCGCTCAACATGAACGTGCTGTCCATGGGCCGCATCCCGCGGGTCATGGCGCTGAACGAAGTGCTGAAGGAGTGGTTGGATCACCGCCGCGAGGTCCTGCAGCGCCGCTCGCGCTTCCGCCTGGCGGCGATCGACAGGCGCCTCGAAATCCTCGGCGGCCTTCTGATCGCCTATCTCAACATCGACGAGGTGATCAAGATCATCCGCGAGGAGGATGAGCCGAAGCCGGTGATGATGGCGCGCTGGGATCTCAGCGACATTCAGGTCGAGGCGATCCTCAACATGCGGCTGCGCGCCTTGCGCAAGCTCGAGGAGTTCGAGATCCGCAAGGAATTCGACGAACTCACCAAGGAAAAGGGTGAGATCGAGGCGCTGCTTGCCTCCGACGACAAGCAATGGCAGACGGTCGCCTGGGAAATCGGCGAAGTGAAGAAGAAATTCGCCAAGGCGACCGAGGTCGGTCGCCGCCGTACCCAGTTTGCCGACGCACCCGAAACCGACGAGGAAGCAATCCAGCAGGCGATGATCGAGAAGGAACCGATCACCGTCGTCATTTCCGAAAAGGGCTGGATCCGCGCGCTGAAGGGCCATATCGCCGATACGGCGACGCTGACCTTCAAGGAAGGCGACGGCTTGAAGCTGGCCTTCCCGGCGCAGACGACGGACAAGATCCTGATCGTCACCACAGGCGGCAAGGCCTTTACGCTCGGCGGTGACAAGCTGCCGGGCGGTCGCGGTCACGGCGAGCCGCTGCGCATCATCATCGACATGGACAACGACCAGGCGGTGCTGACCGCTTTCGTTCACGATCCCTCGCGCAAGCGGCTGATCGTCTCCACAGCCGGCAACGGCTTCGTCGTTCCGGAGGCCGAGCTGGTCGCCAATACCCGCAAGGGCAAGCAGATCATGAACGTCGCGCTGCCCGAGGAAACGCAGCTGCTCGTGCCCGTCGGCGGCGATCATGTCGCCGTCGTCGGCGAAAACCGCAAGCTGCTGGTCTTTCCGCTGGCGCAGGTGCCGGAAATGTCGCGCGGCAAGGGCGTGCGTCTGCAACGCTACAAGGATGGCGGCATTTCCGACGTCCGCTGCTTCGCGATATCAACCGGCCTCGTTTGGGAAGACAGCGCCGGCCGCACCTTCACGAAGAACAAGGACGAGCTTGCCGAATGGCTGTCCGACCGCGCCACCGCCGGCCGCACCGTGCCGAAGGGTTTTCCGCGCAGCGGTAAATTTGCCGGCTGAGGCGAGACGTCTTGGCTGTAACGCTTTGATTTTCTGCATAATTCTTTAGATCAGTACCGATTAGAGGAATTATATTTCCGTGCCCGGCTCTTGGCGGGCGTGGCAAATCCTCTATCTAATTCCTGTCAGCAAAAATAGGATAAGGCCGGTTTTCGCAGGCGGGCGAAATGGCCGCGACCCGTGCACTTGAAAAAGTGCGCGCGCCCTTACCGGAGGAAAATCGATGCCCGCCAGCACCATCAAATTGCATGTGAGCCAAACCTACAGCGTGCCGCCGTCTGTGGTGTACGACGCCTGGCTCAACCCCGAAATCGCCCGCCGCTTCCTGTTTGCCACCGACGACGGTCATGTCATCCGCGCCGATATCGATCCGCATGTCGGCGGTCGTTTCTTCGTCGTCGACCGCCGTCCCACAGGCGACGCCTTTCACCAGGGTGTCTTCCTGGAACTGAAGCGCCCGCAACGCATGGTCTTCAGCTTCTCCGTCGAAGAGCATGATCACAATTGCGACCGTGTCGAAATCGACATCGAGCCTCTCGGCGGCGGCAGCCGTCTGACGCTGACCCACGAAATGTGCGCCGAGTGGGCCGAACACGAGGAGAAGACCCGGCGAGGCTGGGCGCATGTGGTCGAAGGGCTGGGCAGGGAGCTGGAACAGCAGCAGATGAAGGCTACGGGTTGAGCGGTACGCTGAAATCCCTGAGGAAGCGGGCAGCACCTTCTTCGTCGATCTCGCCGGCGGCGACGGCAAGCACGAAGGCGTAGAGATTGGCGTCGGTCGTTTCGATCTCGTAGCCGTTTTCGAGAAGGAAAACACCTGCAGTTACGATCGTAATCCGCTTGTTACCGTCTACGAAGGCGTGGTTGCGGGCAAGGCCGAAAAGATAGGCGGCGGCGAGTTCGATGACGTCGTCGCAGCCACAATGCGCCTTGTGCATCGGCCGGTCGAGAGCAGACCCCAGCGCGCCATCGTCACTCAATCCAGCAAGTCCGCCGAAGCGATCGATCTGCATTTTCTGCAGGCTCTCGACCAAGGGCCTCGTCAGGAATTTGAAGGCCATTATTCGGCGAGCTTTTTCAAAGCGACCTTATACTTGTCCATGAAATATCGTGCGGCCTCGAGCTGACGCGACAAATCCTCGTCAGTCGGCTTCAAAGTGATGCCGCCATTTTCAACCTGCATTTCCAGCGAATCACCGGTCTTCAATCCAAGCCGGTCGAGAACCTCCTTGGAGATGATAATTCCCTCGGAATTGCCGATCCTACGGATCGTGACGTTCATCGTTTTACCCTCAGTGTAATAACGACGTTATAACATGGAGACAAAGAGAGGACACATCTACTCCGCCGGTTGCGGGATGCTTCTCCGCCGCGCCATCCAGACCGAATGTGCCGCGATCGCCGCCACCAGGATGCCACCACCGACCAGGGTCATGGTTGCCGGGGTTTCCGCAAAGATCAGCCAGACCCAGATCGGTGCGAGCACGGTTTCGAGCAGGTAGAACATGCCGACTTCGGGCGCGGAGAGGTAACGCGGCCCCGTCGCCAGACACCAGAAGGCAAGCGGCATCACGACCGCGCCGTTAAAGAGGATCCAACCGGGATGCTCGATCGAAAAACCGCCGGCCGGCATGACCAAGGCGAGTCCGACCGCCGCCGGCAGCACCGTCGAAAGCAGCGAGGCAAAGCCCATGTCGCGGCGGGAAGCGCGGCTGATGGTGATGGCGGCGGCAATGATGAAGGCGGTCAGCAGCGCCATGATGTCGCCGAACAGATGGCCGCCCGAAAGCCCGTCCCGCACGATCAGGCCGACGCCGAAGATCATCGTCGCCATGGCGATCAGCGTTGCCGGCGCCGGCCGTTCTTTCAGGAAAATCCAGGAAAGAAGGGCGGCGAACATCGGATTGAAGGCGACGATGAACACGACATTGGCCGTCGACGTGTTGAAGACGGCGAGAAGAAAGATCACCGTCGTCAGTCCGTAGAGCAGGCCGGTGACGAGGCCCGGCCAGCCCGGCACGAGCAGCGGCCAGCGCCCGTTCAAGATCCGCAGCACTGCGACGACCAGCAACGTCACACCCAGCGTCGCGATGCTCCTCGCGGCAAGGATCGACCACAGCTCGCCGTCCGCAAGCCGCATCAGCGGAATATCCATGGAAAGCGCCAGCCCGCCGATCGCCGTCAGCAGGAGGCCCTTCCGGTGATCGGAAAGAGCGGTGGAGAACATTCAGTCGTGGGGGCTTTCGGGCATGGATGCGGGATCGAAACGTTCCCAGCCGCGCGGCGTCAGATGTTCCTGCGGCTGGAAGCGTGTCTTGTAGTCCATTTTTCGCGATCCTTGAACCCAGTAGCCGAGATAGACATGCGGTAGGCCGAGCGCCTTCGTGCGCCTGACATGGTCGAGAATCATGAAGGTGCCGAGCGAACGCCGCTCGAGATCGGGATTGAAGTAGGAATAGACCATCGATAGCCCGTCGCTCATCGTGTCGGTAAGAGCGGCGCCAAGCAGCTCGCCCTTCGGCCGCTGCTCCAGTCCGGAGCCTTCTTCACGCTGGCGGTATTCGACGATTCTCGTATTCACATGCGTGTCTTCGACCATGATCGCGTAGTCGAGCACCGTCATGTCTGACATGCCGCCCTGCTGGTGGCGATAATCCAGATAACGCCGGAAAAGCGAATATTGCTCGCTGGAGGGCTGGGCTGTAAATTCGGTGGCGATGACATCGGAGTTGGCGGCAAGCACCCGCTTCATCGATTTTGTTGGCTCGAATTCCTGGGCGAGAATGCGCACGGAAACGCAGGCGCGACAGGATTCGCAGGCCGGGCGGTAGGCGATATTCTGGGAGCGGCGGAAACCGCCCTGCGTCAAGATGTCGTTCATCTCGGCAGCGCGGGGCCCTACCAGATGGGTAAACACCTTACGCTCCATCTCATGCGGCAGATACGGACACGTAGCCGGAGCCGTCAGATAAAACTGCGGAGATGGCGTTGTCTGCGTATTCATCTGTCGCGGAAATTTCCTTTGTCGAGACCGTGCCGTTTCCTGACAGCATGACCTAAGAATAAAAAACGTCAACAGCGGGACGGTTCTCGCCGTTCATATCGGTCTTCTAATTTTAGATATGGAGCGCTCGCGCCCCCGGGCAAAGAGAAAGCGGAGACTTTATTTCGTCTCCGCCTAGTGGTTTCAGCCGTGATCTCGGCCCAACGCTCAGGCCGTGCGGACCGTTGCGGTGCCGACCAGCAGGTCGTGGATGAGACGGCTGCGTTCGGTAAACAGGCCGGCAAGCAGGATGAGCGGCGTCAGCACCGAGTTGAGGATCCAGAACAGCGCCAGATGCACGATTGCCGTCAGGAAATCCATCGGCCGACCGTCGACGCGCACGATGGCGATCCCCATTGCGCGCATGCCGAGCGAGGCCTGGCTCCGCCCGCCGACAGTCAGGCCGAAGTAGATGCCGGCGACGATGACGAAGAGGGCAGGGTAGAGCAGGAAGCCGAGCCCGAGCGTGACGATCGACAGGAAGAACAGCACGATCGCCGCGGGGATGCACAGCAGCAGCACGATCAGATAGTCGAGGATGAAGGCGAAGACACGGCGGCTCAACACGCCGCTATAGGTGCGCCAGTCCTCCGGTGCGGCATAAAGCGGATTGGGGTTGTAGCTCATCTCAATCTCCTGCGGAAAAGCGATGCCGCAGATATGGTATCGGCAGAACCAAATACAACATTTCTGCCGGATTCATCGCCTGCTGAGGATTTTCGCCACCTCGATCGCGAAATAGGTGAGGATACCGTCGCATCCCGCCCGCTTGAACGACAGCAGCGTTTCGAGCATTGCCCGTTCGCCATCGATCCAGCCGTTCATCGCCGCCGCCTTGATCTGGCTGTACTCGCCGGAGACCTGGTAGGCGAAGGTCGGCAGGCCGAAGGCCTCCTTCATCCGCCAGCAGATGTCGAGATAGGGCAGGCCGGGCTTGACCATCAGCATGTCGGCGCCTTCCTCGACGTCCAGGGCCGCATCGCGGATCGCCTCGGTGCCGTTGGCCGGGTCGATATAATAGGTCTTCTTGTCGCCTTTCAGCAGCCCGCCGGTCGAGATCGCCTCGCGATAGGGGCCGTAGAAGGCGGAGGCGAATTTCGTCGCATAGCTCATGATGCCGACGCTCTGGTGGCCGGCCGCATCGAGCGCCATGCGGATCGCACCGATGCGTCCGTCCATCATCTCCGATGGCGCAATGATGTCGGCGCCCGCATCCGCCTGCATCACCGCGGCACGTGCTACCTGATCGACCGTCTCGTCGTTGACGATCTCGCCGTCTCTCAGAATACCGTCATGGCCGTGGCTGGTGAAGGGATCGAGCGCGACGTCGGTGATGACGCCGATATTGGGCACCGCCTTCTTGATCGCCGCCGTCGCCTGATTGATCAGATTGTTGGCTTCGAGGCTGTTCGAGCCGGTCTCGTCGCGCAGTTCCATCTCGATGTTCGGAAAGGTGGCAATCGCGGGAATGCCGAGGCCGGCCGCTTCGCGTGCGGCCTCGACCGCCTTGTCGATGCTCATGCGGTTGACCCCCGGCATGGCCGCGATCGGATCGACGATGCCGGAACCTGGCACGATGAAAATCGGCCAGATCAGGTCGTCGACCGTCAGCCGGTTTTCCTGCACCAGCCGGCGTGTCCAGTCCGACTTGCGGTTGCGCCGCATGCGGCGATGGCCGGTGATGTCGTCGACGAGATGCGTCCTGTCCTGCATGATATCTGCCCCCTGGGCCATTCCATTTATTGGAGCGCTCATTATCATGGCGCCTTGAAAATCCAAACCGGGCGATTGGCCGCGGCGGAAAAACCTGGCGCATAATGCCGAAATCAAAGTCGATTTTTCGGCATTATGCGCGCACTCGATATGATAGAGCGTCGTTTGCGCGTCGACAGACGCGTGGCGCTCTTTAAGAAGATGCAACCCCAAACCGATGTCTGCGCTATGGAAACCGATTCCCCGACGATACCGAAACGCACACTGGCGGATATCCTCTTCATTCTCTTTCTGAGACTGGTTGCCATATCCTGCTTCTGGTTCGGCCTGCAATATTGGGCAATGCTCGTCGGCTATTCGCTGGTCGGCGCCGGCCGCTTCGATCTTTTGAGCCTGCCATGGAAGGTGGCGAGCACCAGCCTCGCCGTACTTTTTCCCGTCGCCTCCCTCGGCCTCTGGCTCACCGTCTCCTGGGGTCCGGTCATCTGGGTGCTGGCTGCCGGCGGGCAAATCCTGATGTATGGCCTGTTGCCGGATATTTTCGGCCCCAACAGGCTGATCATCCTGCTGCATGTCATTGTCGCCGTGGTTTACTGGATTTTCCGCCTGCTGCTCTGGTTGGAAAAGCGCCGCCATCGCCGCCAGGTAAGTGTTGATTTACCCTGAGACAACGTGGGGTTACCGGTAAGGCTCCGTTAAGCCTGCGGTTTAAGTCGAATTTTATATGTATTCGATAGGGTCTCACTCAAGGCGGGAAGAAAACACACCGCCAAACAAACAGTGAGGCAGTCAATATGAACACGAAAATCAAGCCGCAGGCGGTATCGAACTTCCGTGACCAGCAGGATCAGGGCATCCGTGATCTTTACATGGAATCCCTTCATCTTGTTGAACGTCTTCACCGCCGTCTTCTCGACGTCATCAAGGACGAGTTCGACCGTCAGGGTCGCAGCGACGTCAACGCCATCCAGGCGCTGCTCCTTTTCAACATCGGCAATTCCGAGCTGACCGCCGGCGAGCTGCGCTCGCGTGGCTACTATCTCGGCTCCAACGTTTCCTACAACGTCAAGAAGCTGGTCGACCTCGGCTTCATCAACCACCAGCGCTCGCGCATCGACCGTCGCTCGGTCCGCATCAGCCTGACCGAAACCGGCCAGGACATCGCCGAAACGGTCGGCAAGCTCTACGAACGCCACATCACCTCGATCGACAAGGTCGGCGGCATCGGCACCGACGAATTCACCCAGATGAACAAGCTGCTCCAGCGTCTGGACCGCTTCTGGAACGACAGCATCATGTATCGCCTCTAAGACCCTTGACCTCCTTCAGGGTTGCAGAAAACCGGACGTGTCCCTGCGCGTCCGGTTTTGCCGTTTGCTGTCGAGTGGCATCTTTGCAACGCAAAGGCGGGCAAGCATTATCGCGGTATTCAAGCCGTCTTTTAGCCGTTATTAACCGGCACGGTTTAGCGCGTCATGGTTCGTTGTGTCGTATTTCCGGTAGCCGGGTCATCCGTCTTTCGGCCCGATAACACGAATTGGCCATATTGGTGTGGCAGCGGAAGGCTTAACAACCGGCGCTTTCAATGGACCGATCAGGACGCTCAGGCTGTCGCATCGCAATCTTGTGATGGGGCAAGCGGAAAGTTTTGATGTGCCGGGACAACAAATGCACGGAGATCTGCGTTAAAGCGCAGTGATATCTCAAAGAGCCGCGGCTTCTCTTTATCGCCGCATTCAGTGGTTGGGACTATGTCGAAGAAAAACGGAATTGAAGCTCTCTCGCGCCGCGCTTTCCTTGCGTCCGCGGCAACGGTTGGCGCCAGCGCGATTGCCGCACCGGCCTTCGCGCAATCGGCGCTCGATACGCTGATCAATGCACCGCGCCGCGGCAACTGGGACGACCAGTTTGACGCCAAGGCGGCTTCGCGTACGGCAAGCGCCGTCGTTTCCAATACCCCGATCCTTGGGCCCCAATCGGTCGCCAGCGCCCAGCAGGCGATCACGCAGTATCAGCAGATCGCGGCTGCCGGCGGCTGGCCTGAAGTCAATCCCGGCGACCAGCGCCTGCAGCTCGGCGTCAGCCATCCCGCAGTCCAGGCGCTACGCCAGCGTCTGGCGATAACCGGCGACTTGCCGCGCGAGGCCGGAATGTCGAGCGCCTTCGATTCCTACGTCGACGGCGCCGTCAAGCGCTTTCAGGCACGCCACGGCCTGCCGTCCGACGGTGTCCTCGGCGAATTCACGCTGAAGGCGCTGAACATCCCGGCCGACGTTCGCCTGCAGCAGCTGAACACCAATATCATCCGCCTGCAGACGTTTCCCGAGGACCTCGGCCGCCGCCACGTGATGGTCAACATTCCGGCTGCCTATGTCGAGGCCGTTGAAGACGGCAGTGTCGCAACGCGCCACACCGCGGTTGTCGGCCGCTTGAGCCGCCCGACTCATCTCGTCAACTCGAAGATCTACGAGGTCATCCTCAATCCTTATTGGACCGCGCCGCGCTCGATTGTCGAGAAGGACATCATGCCGCTGATGCGCAAGGATCCGACCTATCTCGAAAAGAACGCCATCCGCCTGATCGACGGCAAGGGCAATGAAGTCGCCCCCGAGACCGTCGACTGGAACGGCGAGGCGCCGAACCTGATGTTCCGTCAGGACCCCGGCAAGATCAACGCCATGGCGTCGACCAAGATCAACTTCTATAACAAGAACGGCGAGTACATGCATGACACGCCGCAGCAGGGCCTGTTCAACAAGCTGATGCGCTTCGAATCGTCGGGCTGTGTCCGCGTCCAGAACGTGCGCGACCTGACGAACTGGCTGCTGCGAGAGACCCCCGGCTGGAACCGTCAGCAGATGGAGCAGGTGATCGCAACCGGCGTCAACACGCCGATCAAACTCGGCACCGAAGTTCCTGTCTATTTCGTCTACATCTCGGCCTGGGGCATGCCGGACGGCGTCGTCCAGTTCCGCGACGACATCTACCAGATGGACGGCAATGCCGAGCTGGCGCTCGATACGACGGCCGGCATGGAACAGCCGGTCCAGTAGGCGGCGGCCTCTGCATCGCATCTTCAAACCGCGCCTTCCCGGCGCGGTTTTTTATGCCGGGGCGGGCGCTCGGTAACGTGACCGCTCGTCTTCGGCGCGGCGCGGCCGCAAAAGAGCGGAAGCGCGCGGTTTGCTCAGCAAATGTCGTTCTTCGTATTGCCCTTGCCACAGCGGAAGGCTAATACCTCAGCGCATTCCAGTTGAGGAGCCCGCCCATGACCAATGCTTCCACCGAGTCCTTCTTCAACCGCTCGCTTGCGGACGTCGATCCCGAGATTTTCGGTGCGATCGGAAAGGAACTCGGTCGCCAACGGCACGAGATCGAACTGATCGCTTCCGAGAACATCGTCTCCCGCGCCGTGCTGGAAGCTCAGGGCTCCATCATGACCAACAAATATGCCGAGGGTTATCCCGGCAAGCGTTATTACGGCGGCTGCCAGTTCGTCGATATCGCCGAGGAGCTGGCGATCGAACGCGCCAAGACGCTGTTCGGCGTCAATTTCGCCAACGTCCAGCCGAATTCCGGCTCGCAGATGAACCAGGCCGTGTTCCTGGCGCTGCTGCAGCCCGGCGATACGTTTATGGGCCTCGACCTGAATTCGGGCGGCCACCTCACGCATGGTTCGCCGGTCAACATGTCCGGCAAGTGGTTTAACGTCGTCTCCTATGGCGTGCGTGAAGGCGACAACCTGCTCGACATGGATGAAGTCGAGCGCAAGGCCAAGGAAACCAAGCCGAAGCTGATCATTGCCGGTGGCACTGCCTATTCCCGTATCTGGGACTGGAAGCGGTTCCGCGAAATCGCCGACTCGGTCGGCGCTTACCTGATGGTCGACATGGCCCATATTGCCGGCCTCGTTGCTGGCGGCCAGCATCCGTCGCCATTCCCGCATTGCCATGTTGCGACGACGACGACCCACAAGTCGCTGCGCGGCCCGCGCGGCGGTGTCATCCTCACCAATGACGAGGATCTGGCGAAGAAATTCAATTCGGCCGTTTTCCCCGGTCTGCAGGGTGGACCGCTGATGCACATCATTGCCGCCAAGGCCGTCGCCTTCGGCGAGGCGCTGCAGCCTGAGTTCAAGGATTACGCCGCCCAGGTCGTCAAGAACGCCAAGGCTCTTGCCGAATCGCTGATGGCGGGCGGCCTCGACGTCGTCTCCGGCGGCACAGACAACCATCTGATGCTGGTCGACCTGCGCAAGAAGAACGCCACCGGCAAACGCGCTGAGGCAGCTCTCGGCCGCGCTTACGTCACGTGCAACAAGAACGGCATTCCCTTCGATCCGGAAAAGCCCTTCGTCACCTCGGGCGTACGTCTCGGCGCGCCGGCCGGTACGACGCGCGGCTTCAAGGAAGCCGAATTCCGCGAAATCGGCAATCTGATCGTCGAGGTTCTCGACGGCCTGAAAGTCGCCAATTCCGATGAAGGCAATGCCGCCGTCGAAGCCGCCGTGCGTGGTAAGGTGGTCAACCTCACAGACCGCTTTCCAATGTACGACTACATGGGATAAGGAGTAGCGATGCGCTGCCCCTATTGCGGTTCGGAAGATACTCAGGTCAAGGATTCGCGCCCGGCGGAGGACAACACGTCCATCCGCCGGCGGCGTATCTGTCCGGATTGCGGCGGCCGTTTCACCACCTTCGAGCGTGTGCAGCTGCGCGAGCTGATGGTCATCAAGAAGACCGGCCGCAAGGTGCCCTTCGACCGCGACAAGCTGGTGCGCTCCTTCGAAGTTGCGCTGCGCAAACGCCCGGTCGAGCGTGACCGCATCGAGCGCGCCGTTTCCGGCATCGTTCGCCGGCTGGAAAGCTCCGGCGAGACCGAAATCTCCTCCGAGCAGATCGGCTTGCAGGTGCTCGAAGCGATGAAGAGCCTCGATGATGTCGGCTTCGTGCGCTACGCCTCGGTCTATCGGGATTTCTCGCTCGCCGAGGATTTCGAAAAGGTGATTTCCGAAATCAACGCCAAGATCGCCCGCGACCCGCTGGATAGGTGAGCCATGAGCGTCACGCCGCATGACGAGAATTTCATGGCGGCGGCGATTCGCCTGTCGCGCCGGCATCTCGGCCGCACCGCCACCAATCCCTCCGTCGGCTGCCTGATCGTCAGGGACGGCGTCATCGTCGGTCGTGCGGTCACCGCTGTGGGCGGCCGCCCGCATGCCGAGACGCAGGCGCTCGCCGAGGCCGGCGCGCTTGCCCGCGGCGCCACCGCCTATGTGACGCTCGAGCCCTGTTCGCATCACGGCAAGACGCCGCCCTGCGCCGAGGCGCTGATTGCCTATGGCGTTGCCCGCGTCGTGATCAGCGTCACCGATCCCGATCCGCGCGTCTCCGGCCGCGGCATCGCCATACTGGGCAATGCCGGCATCGAGGTGGATTCCGGCGTGCTGGAGGCGGAAGGCCGGCGTTCGCTCGCCGGTTATCTCACCCGCCAGACGAAGAATCGGCCCTATGTGACTCTCAAGCTTGCCGTTTCTGCCGACGGCATGATCGGCCGTCAAGGGGCGGGCCAAGTGGCGATCACCGGCCCAGAAGCCCGCGCTGAGGTGCAGGCGCTGCGCGCCGAAACCGACGCGATCCTCGTCGGCATCGGCACCGCGCTATCAGACGATCCGCTGCTGACGGTGCGGACGCCAGGTCTTGAAGCGCAGTCACCCATCCGCATTGTGCTCGATCCGTCGCTGGCATTGCCGCTGACGAGCAAGCTGGTCACGACGGCGCGGCAAGTGCCGGTGATCTTGGTCGCGAGTGAGGATGTTTCGCCATTGACGGCGGATGCCGAGGGGTTACCCCCCTCTGTCCTGCCGGACATCTCCCCCACAAGGGGAGAGATCGGCAAGGAGCGAGACCCGAATTCCCCGGCTTCTGTTAGCAACGGATCGTCTTCGCCGGATGTGGAGCTGGGAGCGAGCGCCCAGCCAATCTCCCCCCTTGTGGGGGAGATGCCCGGCAGGGCGGAGGGGGGTAACGCACCCGCCGCCGCTACGGACTTGGACTCCCGACGCACCGCACTCGAAGCCGCCGGTGTCGAGATCGTCTACTGCAATCCCTATCGCCCGGAAGTCCTGTTGCCGGCCTTGGCAACACGCGGGATTTCCTCGCTCCTGGTCGAGGGCGGCGCCAAGACCGCGCGGCTTTTCCTCGAGGCGGGCCTCGTCGATCGCATCCAGCTTTACCGGGCGCCTTTCGTCATCGGCGAAGGCGGTATTGAATCGCCGCTTGATGCAACCGACATACCATCGGGTTTTGCCCATACGGGCACGCTGATGTTCGGCGAAGATCGCCTGGACGAATACGAAAGAGGGCTTTGATGTTTACCGGAATAGTCACCGATGTCGGCACGGTCGAATCCGTTTCCCCGCTGAAGGAAGGTATCCGGCTGCGGGTCGCGACCGCCTATGACCCGACGACAATCGATATGGGCGCCTCGATCTCGCATGCCGGCATTTGCCTGACCGTCACCGCACTTCCTGACGAAGGCAGCAACGGCCGCTGGTTCGAGGTTGAGGCCTGGGAAGAGGCGTTGCGGCTGACGACGATCGGCACCTGGCGGGAAGGCAGCCGCATCAATCTCGAACGGTCGCTGAAGATCGGCGATGAACTCGGCGGCCACATCGTTTCCGGCCATATCGACGGCAAGGCGGAAATCCTCTCTGTGACATCGGAGGGCGACGCCACACGCTACCGTCTGCGAGCGCCGGAGCATCTGGCCAAATTCGTCGCCCCCAAGGGGTCGATCGCCCTCGACGGCACCTCGCTGACGGTCAATGCGGTCGACGGCACGGATTTCGACGTGCTGCTCATCCGCCACACGCTCGAGGTCACCACCTGGGGCGAGCGTAAGGCCGGCGATTTCGTCAATTTCGAAGTCGACACCATGGCGCGTTACGCCGCCCGGCTGGCTGAATTCCCGAGCGCCTGAATCGAAAACCTGTACCGGTTTCCAGGGCGCGCGCCGGTCAAATAGCTCACCAATCCGGGGACAGCTTCGTCAGATACTGGCCGTAGGCGCTCTTGCCGAGCTTCTCCGCGAGCTTGGCGAGGTCGCCCTGCGAGATGTAACCCATGCGCCAGGCGACTTCCTCGGGGCAGGCGATCTTGAAGCCCTGGCGTTTCTCCAGCGTGCTGACGAAACCTGCGGCATCGTGCAGGCTGTCCGGCGTGCCGGTGTCGAGCCAGGCATAGCCCCGGCCCATCAGCTCCACGAAAAGCTGGCCGCGCTCAAGATAGGTGCGGTTGACATCGGTAATTTCCAATTCGCCGCGCGGTGACGGCTTCAGGTTGGCGGCGATATCGACCACCTGCTGGTCGTAGAAATAGAGGCCGGTCACCGCCCAGTTCGATTTTGGCTCTTTCGGTTTTTCCTCGATCGACAGCGCATTCATCTTTTCGTCAAAGCCGACAACGCCATAGCGTTCCGGATCGGTGACGTGATAGGCGAACACCGTCGCTCCTTCCCGCCGGCTCGTGCCGGACTTCATGATTTCCGGCAGTCCGTGCCCGTAGAAGATGTTATCGCCGAGAACGAGTGCCGAGCTGTCGCCGTGCAAGAAGTCGGCGCCGATGATGAAGGCCTGGGCGAGGCCGTCCGGACTCGGCTGTACGGCATAGGTCAGCGAAATTCCCCATTGCGAGCCGTCGCCGAGAAGGCGCTTGAAGGCTTCGACGTCGTGAGGCGTGGTGATGATCAGCAGCTCCCTGATGCCCGCGAGCATGAGCGTCGTCAGCGGATAGTAGATCATCGGCTTGTCGTAGACCGGCATCAACTGTTTCGAGACCGCCTGCGTGATCGGATGCAGACGCGTGCCTGTGCCGCCGGCGAGAATAATGCCCTTCATGCCCATCTCCTTAAAGACCTTTATTCAAAAGGTCTTGCATGACAATCGTCATAGACTGCTTCCACTCCGGGAGCCGGATTCCATATGTCCTGGCGAGCTTGTCGCCGTTGAGACGTGAATTGGCGGGACGCTTCGCCGGTGTCGGATAGTCCGCCGTTGGGATGCGCTCGACGCCGATGTTTCTGCCGCCGGATTTAGAAAGCTCCGTGAATATCTCTTCGGCGAAATCAGCCCAGCTTGCTTCGCCGCTGCCGGTCAGGTGAAAGGTGCCGCGGAGCGATGGCGCAGGGTCCGCTACGATACGGGTTGCTATCGCAAGAATCGCGTCGGCGATGTCGAGTGCCGAGGTCGGGCATCCCGTCTGATCGGCGACAACACGGAGATGATCGCGCGTCTCGGAAAGTCGCAGCATCGTTTTCAGGAAATTGGTGCCAAAGGGCGAATAGACCCAGGCGGTGCGCAAGATGACGTGGTTCGGGTTCGCCGCCGCGACGGCCGTCTCGCCCGCAAGCTTCGAACGTCCGTAGACGGAGATCGGCGCCGTCGTATCCTCTTCAGAATACGCGGAGGCCTTGTCGCCGCTGAAGACATAGTCGGTCGAAATGTGGATGATCGGGACCCTGATCCGCGCGGCAGCCTCGGCAACCGCCCCGGCGCCCGCCGCGTTGACGGAAAAAGCAAGCTCGGCTTCGCTCTCGGCCTTGTCGACCGCCGTATAGGCGGCGGCCGAGACGATCACATCCGGGCGCAGAGCCGGAAAGGCGGCTGCGATGCTTTCGGGATTCGCGAGGTCCATTTCCGGGCGCCCGACCGCGCTGATTTCGACGCCCGTTTCGGCGCCACGTCTGAGCAGCGACTGAACGACCTGGCCCCGTTTGCCGGTGACGGCGATGCGCATCGCTATCCTTCCTTGAAAACGCCGAGGCGTTCGCCGGAGTAGACGTTTTCGCGCAGCGGCCTCCACCACCATTCGTTTTCCAGGTACCAGTGCACGGTCTTCTCGATGCCGGTTTCGAAGGTCTCTTGCGCTTTCCAGCCGAGTTCGCCTTCGAGTTTCGAGGCATCGATCGCATAGCGTGCGTCGTGTCCGGGGCGATCCGTGACGTTGGTGATCAGACGTGCATGCGGTGCCTTGTCACTGTAGACGCCGTCGAGAATAGCGCAGATGCGATGAACGACATCGATGTTCCTGCGCTCATTGCGGCCGCCCACATTGTATTTTTCGCCGGGGCGCCCTCTGGATGCAATGGTGAAGAGCGCGCGGGCGTGGTCTTCGACATAGAGCCAGTCGCGGACATTTGCGCCGTTGCCGTAAACCGGAAGAGGCTTGCCCTCCAGCGCGTTCAGGATCGTCAGCGGAATGAGCTTTTCCGGGAAATGGAACGGGCCGTAGTTGTTGGAGCAATTGGAGACGACGACGGGCAGGCCGTAGGTGCGGTGCCAGGCGATCGCCAGATGGTCGCTCGCGGCCTTGGAGGCGGAATAGGGCGAGGACGGATCGTAAGGCGTCGTCTCCTCGAACAGGCCCTCATCGCCGAGCGAGCCGTAGACCTCGTCCGTCGAGACGTGCAGAAAGCGGAAGGCACTCTTGCGGCGGGCGTCAAGCCCATCCCAATAGTGCCGTGCGACATCCAGCAGGCTGAATGTGCCGACGATGTTGGTCTGAATGAAATCGGCCGCGCCCGAGATCGAGCGGTCGACATGGCTCTCTGCCGCGAGATGCGTGACGGTATCAGGGCGGAAGGACTCGAATGCTTCCTGCATCCCGGCGCGGTCGCAGATGTCGGCGCGCAGGAATTGATAGTTCGGCGCCGATTCGACGGATGTCAGCGATGCCAGATTGCCGGCATAGGTCAGCGTGTCGACATTCATTACCTCGGCGCCGATCTCGCTGACGAGATGGCGCACCAATGCCGATCCGATGAAGCCCGCTCCGCCCGTGACCAGTATGCGCATCGTCGATCAATCCTGGGGTTGCTGTGCTGAATAGGAAAAATGGCCTGGCAGATCGGCGAGCCGCGGCAGCGTCTTGTCCTTGTCGGACGACACCATGTCTCTCTCATCGAAGGGCCAGCGAATGCCGATCACCGGATCGTTCCACGCGATGCCCCGATCATGCTGCGGGCTGTAGGGTGCGGTTACCTTGTAGCTGATGACGCTGTTCGGCTCGATCGTTGCGAATCCGTGTGCGAAACCGGCCGGTATCCAGAGCTGCTTGCCGGTCTCCGGCGAGAGCTCCTGAGAGAGCCATTTGCCGAAGCTCGGTGATCCCTCGCGAATATCGACGACGACATCCATGATCCGGCCGGCAAGGCAGCGCACCAGCTTGCCCTGTGCGAAGGGCGGGATCTGGAAATGCAGCCCCCGGACGGTGCCGGCCTGCGCCGAAAGCGATTCATTGTCCTGGATGAACGTGACGTCGGCCACATTTTCCCGGAACCAGGCATCCTTGAATACCTCGGAGAAGTAGCCGCGGTGATCGCCGAAGCGTGGCGGCGTAATTGCGACGATGCCCTCGATGGCCGCGGCCTCAATGCGCATGACGTACCTTTTCTGCGGCCTTCATCAGGCGCCAGCCTTCATGACGCTCATCAGCATGTCCGCCTGCGAGCGGCTCCGCATGGCCGCAAGGCCTGTCGCGGCAATGGCATCGCGCTCGTCGGCATCTGCGATCAGCTTGTAGCAGCGCTTGATCATGTCGTCATAGGGCTCAATTGCCAAGCCGCCGATGAAGGGTTGGAGGTCTGGATCGTTGATGTCGCCTTCCGTCAGCACGCAAACGCGATTGGCGAGCAGATAGGAAATGCGGACGATCTCGAAGACGCCGCTCGCATAATGATGGATGTTTATGACGATCTTGGCGCGGGCAATCGCCGCATCGCGTTCCGCACCATAGATGTTGAAGAGATGCGCGACCTTGAGCCCGCCGGCCTTCAGCGTCGTCAGGATATGGTGGCGGCGTTCGTTTATCGAGCCGTAGAAGAGCACTTCGATATCTTTGACGGGGGCGTGCTGTATCTGGCTGAGGCAGCGGCTATAACCGATTTCGAGGACACCGGCGTGATCAATGCCCTTTGCGGCGAGATTTTCCCGGTTGCGCGGGCTGTAGTCGAGAACCGGAAGCGATTTCAGGATCGAGGTGTAGCGCGAATTGATCCAGATGCTTTCTTCGGACACCTGCTCTAGATTGATGACGACGCTGTCCTTCGGCAGATGGCTGACGATTTCGGGGGCGAGAAGATTGCCGCCGTAGATGATCGGCGCACGGCCGGCGAATGCGTCCATGTCGCGGACGATCGGTGCCGAGCCGCCGAGTTCTTCGAAGGCGCCTTGCAAGCCAAGTGCGACTTCATCGAAGGCGTGGCTGTGATTGTAGTTTTCGGGCGTCACGATCCAGATGCAATGACGGTCCTTGTGTGCCTGCCACCCGCCGGCAAAGGGCTGCAATGCGTTGTGGAGCGGCTGCTCGATTTTCGGCGCGGCTGGCATAGCGGGCCTGTCCGTCCGTACCTGCAGCTGCTGCACCGGAGAGGCGCCTGAAGCCTGCGGAGCATGGGCGCGCATCAATTCGCGGTCGCCGATGAATTGGCCGCGCGGCATCCAGCCGGGCGGATCATCAGCCCCCCAAATCAGATGCGGCTGCTTGATGAGCGGCTGGCGGCCTTGCTGCCACGTGGTCAGGAGAGCCTCGTCACGGCTCCGTAGAAAGGCTTCCTTGGCGGCGAAGAGGCCATGCAGCAACCGGCCGAGGCGGACACCGAACTTCCATTCGAAATCGGCAACGGTCGGTACGAAGGCGGCGATCTTCAATCCGGAGGCGATGGCCTGCTGGACATAAAGCCCGAGCAGACGCTCGATCACGAAGGGGCGCATCGTCGCGTTGGCATCGCGTGAATAGTGAGCCGTGCCGGCATAGGCGGTGCCCGCGGCCGTGCCAGCGCACGCCTGGTTTTCCAGCGACTCGAGAATGCGTTCGCAAAAGGCGATATACCCGGACCAGAATTTCCGATTGCCGCAGAAATAGTTGCAGAACATGAAGGCAGTCTTGTCCTGCGGCGGCGCGATCGGATAGCCGAGCTCCTGGATATGCAGAAAGATCGGCTCCATGCCGGGGTGACCGCCAAGCAGCGAATGTTCCCAGACATTGCTGTAGATCGCCGCGTGGCCGATCAGCGGATTGTAAAGATAGGCATCCGCACCCTCTGCCCTGGCCTTTTCCGCCTCGGTGACAAAGGACGGGAAGCTCGTCACCGACTTCATCTCGAATTTGCTGGAGAGTAGCCCCCAGAACACGTCGTCGCCGAGGCCGATCGCCTCGTGATGCTGATGCAGGGTGAGGAAGAGCTCATATTCGCGGGTCGTAGCGTGCGTATTGAACGAGATGTCGAGCGGCATGGCAGCGGCATCGAGCTGACTGCGCTGCGAAGGATCGAGATAAGGCTGATAGATAATCACGGATCCCGTGCCGGCAGCCTTCTCCGTGAGAAGCGCCAGATCAGGAAGACCGGCCGGTAGAGCGGAAATGGGCTGATTGATCGTCAAGGTTTTGTCCTTCGCGAATGGTTACCGTCTGCATAGGCAATCCGCAGAACGGCAATTCGAGCCTGTTTGGTGCCTACTATTTGAGTTGAAGCTTGCGCCACACTGTTCGCAGAACTTTCGCTGATCAGCCTGGAGGGGTGTGGGAACTCGACGATCCGCAGTCAATTTCTCTAGCCAGATTTATTGGCTCAGCCGCTCCTGCTGCCAGTGCCGCAAAGAGTTGCGATGTTACGTTTGGAATTGGGCCGCTCGGTTTATACGCCGCTTTTATAGACCCCATCATTCGATACGGTAGCGATATCCCCGAACAAGGACCCAGGTAGGCTATTGCCATAGAGTTCGGCTATCCGTTTGATGAGAAGATAGCTTCCCAGACGCTCCTGGCAAAATGAGATCGCACGTTTCTGCACGGGATCTTCGGCTTGAAACGGTTGATATCGTTTCGCAAATTCAAAAGACGGCGCGACAAGGCGCACAAAAGTTTCCAGCCACCAGTCCGTCGGATACGTGCCGAGTTCAATGCCTCCTGGAACGAAAGTGCTGGAATTAAAAAAATGCAAAGCTTCGGCTTGCGTTAAACAGTTTGCTTCGATTGAGAGCGCCGTATATCTCATAAAGTCAACAATACTGTGAAAGCGTGCATAGTGTTGAGATATGTTATGGAGATTTAACGGCCGAGGTAGAAAGAAACTTTCTGAAAAAAGCGCCGGATTCTCCGGTCTTGTGATGTCTGCCTCTTCTGACGTCGTTGTATTCATCCCGGGATATTCGGGATTCGGTGTTCCTATTTTTAGTCGCGTTAGAAATTTACGATACTGCCAGATAGTAATGTTACGAGGTTTTACTGATTCTTCCGAAACGACTTTTGCAATGACTATCGTTCCAAGCGATCCCGACAATTTCGCGTGAAGCTCCTCCGGCTCACTGAAAAAATCATAACCGGCAATGACGTCCATACCCTTGTTTTCTAGAGGAAGTTTAGAATTGAGCCATATGATTTTCGAGCCCGCGGGAGGAGGGTAGCTCGGCAAATCCTTATGGCAAACAATGTAAATGGTCATATTTGTAATTAGCCTCTTATGGATGGGGCGTAAGGGGGCGAAGGTATCTGCCTCTGTGGCGACCCTAAAGCGCGTTCCTTGCGCGTAGCCGGTGCGAAGGACCCATTCGGGGATGAAGTCGGGTGCCGCAAGCTGAGGTCGTCGACATCCTTTTGCTTGAGCTTGCTGTTGCCGTTGGCGATATCGGCAAGTGTCAGCAAGCCCACAATGGCGCGCGCTGCGCTGCCCGTTTGGCGGAATTCCCTAACGCGAAAACTGAATGATCTCGCCGTTATACTGCGTGCGCGTAGTCTCGCGAAAACCGAGTTTGGCTGCGACCCTCAACGAGGCCTGGTTTTCCGGGCTGACGATGCAGCTCATCGGTTTTCCCGGGAAATAACTCTCCGCCCAGCCGATCAGGGCGGTCAGCGCCTCGGTGGCATAACCGCGGCCGTGCGCCGAGGGCATCAGAGCCCAGCCGACCTCCATCGTTCCCTCGATCGACGGCGTCATCTCCCGGCGGGATTCCATGAAACCGGCCTCGCCGATGAACCGGCCGCTCGCCTTTTCGATGATTGCAAGGAAGCCGAAGCCCATATGGTGCCACATGCCGGCAAGGCGCAGCATGCGGCTCCAGCTCTGCTCTCGCGTCGACGGTACACCGCTGATGAAGCGGACGACGTCTTCGTCCGCCCATAGCACTGCATGCATCTCGAAATCGGCGAGGCGGTGAGGGCGGAGCGTCAGCCGTTCCGTTTCGAGGGTCGGAATGTCGGTCATATCGGGTCCTTCACGCGCCGGGTTCGCCATCCCAATAGTCGAGATCGCCCTCCGGCCGTCCGATATGGCGGAAGCGCCCGGGGTTGCTATCGTCGCTGTTGGTCTCGGCCCTGTTGGTTTTGGCCAGAAACTTTCCGGAATCGGGATATTCGACGATTTCGGTCTTCGCCACCGTCGAAATGCCGAGATAAACGAGCGGTGCAGTGCCGGTATTGATGATCTGGTGCGCCGTCTCCGGCCCACCGGCCGGCGCGCCGAGCACGTCTCCCCCCTTGATCGCATGGCGCTCGTCGCCGAAGCGGTATTCGCCGGCGCCTGCTATCACATAGAAAAGCTCGTCTTCGACGTGGTGATTGTGGAAGGGGCAGCCCGATTTGCCCGGCGGCACTTCGTTGTAGCTGACACCGAGACCGGCCAAGCCGAGAAGCGTGCCGAACGAAGTATCGGCGCTTTCATAGAACTCGCCCTGTTTCCAGTGGTCGAGTTTGAGATCGGCGGTATTGATCACCGCGTTCGGTTCCGTCGCCATGATGTCCTCCTGTTGCAGGGAGAGAAGCCATCATCGCGGCGAATAATTCAATGCTTATTTGGGCCTATCTGGGAAATCCCCGGCATGGGCGGAGAGGAGACCGCCGCCCATGCTTTGAGCGCCGCGCACCGATGGGACACGATGCTCTGAAGCGTCAGCGGACGTAGAAGGTCAAGCTTCCGTCGGCTGCCTGTTCGGCATTGACGATGTTACGGACATCGACGCCTTCATTGTTAAGCCGATAGGCAAGCGACCCGTTGGCGTCGATCGAGGCCTGGATGCCGTGAACGGCCTGGCCGGAACGTTCCGGCGCCGAGCGCGGACCGGTCGTTTCGTCGTCGAGGTTACGCCAGTTATGGACCTGCTCGACGTTGAAATCGTTGCCGTGGAAGCTCCTGAGTGTCTGCTCGATACCTTGGGCAGTGTTCATCCCAAGGCTTTCGGCCCGGCTGACGCCGGCAAATCCGAGGGAGGAGAGGGCGGCGGCGATAGTAATGGTGACAACGCGGTTCATGATAGTATCCTTTCATCTGCTTTGACGGTCGACTGTCGTTGCAGGGGATCGTCTGCGTCACGACATGGAATTGGCGTTGTCCCTTTCGCGATTCAATGGGTTAAGTCACTGAAAATCCATTAAGAATTGTTCATGAATACGGCCTTTGAATTGCCGTTTTCCAGGCATCCGGAAAAGCTGATTTCAAAGGCTTGCCCGCTGACGCGGCTATCCCTTTGCTGATATTTCAATTTTGGCGTTGCGGCATCGGGCGAAAGTGCTTGCCATTCCGGCGAAGGCATGTTTTGACCGCGGCCTGCCGAGTGGAAAACGCCCCGCAAAACGAAGGTGAACCATGCCGAGAGAGACCGCTCCCCATATTTTGATCGTTGAGGCCCGCTTCTACGACGACATGGCCGACGCCTTGCTCGAAGGCGCCACCTTCGCATTGGAACAGGCCGGCGCCACCTTTGAGGTCGTCACGGTTCCCGGCGCACTGGAAATTCCAGCGGCGATTGCCATGTCGCTCGATGGAGACGACAATGGTGGAACGCATTATGATGGCTATGTCGCGCTTGGCATGGTCATCCGCGGCGAGACCTATCACTTCGATATCGTGTCGAATGAATCCTCGCGGGCTTTGATGGATCTTGCGGTCAGCGAGTCCCTTGCCATCGGCAATGGCATTCTGACCGTCGAAAACGATGAACAGGCATGGGCGCGTGCGCGCCGCTCGGATAAAGACAAAGGCGGATTTGCCGCTCGCGCAGCTCTGACCATGATCGAGCTGAAGCAGAAATTGGGTGCATAACGAATGAACGACGACAAGACGGAACGGCCGGTCAAGACTGCAAACCAGCGGGGCGCTGCCCGCCTTGCTGCCGTTCAGGCGCTTTATCAAATGGATGTCGGCGGCACTGGTGTCCTGGAGATCGTCGCCGAATACGAGGCGCACCGTCTTGGCCAGGAACTCGACGGCGCGACCTATCTGAAGGCCGACGCCGCTTGGTTCCGTTCGATCGTCTCCGGCGTCGTGCGCGATCAGACCCATCTTGATCCGCTGATTGCTGCGGCCCTGCAGGATGATTGGGCTTTGTCGCGTCTCGACAGCACCGTGCGCGCCATCCTGCGCGCCGGCGTCTTCGAGATCACCGACCGCAAGGACGTCCCGGTGGCGGTCATCGTCACCGAATATGTCGAGATCGCCCAGGCCTTCTTCGATGACGACGAGCCGAAGCTCGTCAACGCCGTGCTCGACCGCATCGCGAAGCAGGTCCGCGGCGAGGCGAAGAAATAACTCCTTAGCCGCCAAACAATCTCCCGCCTCTTTCTTTGAACTGCAACGGTTTTTCGCCTGTTGCGGTCTTGACGCCACGTAATCGACCAAGCAATCTCCGCACCGCTTAGCTGTGGCATTTCTGTGGAGAGGAAAGGCGATTCGGCGGCGTTTTTGCCGGAGAAGGAGTGATCTCCGGCCTATGGGAGGAAAGAGCGAAATGACCATTCTTTTATGCGTAATTGCATGCGGTCTGCTCTCGGTGGTCTATGCCGCCTGGGCAACTCGGTCGGTGCTTGCCGCCGATCAGGGCAACAGCCGCATGCAGGAGATCGCGGGCTATATCCGCGAGGGCGCTCAAGCCTATTTGACGCGCCAGTACAGAACCATTGCCCTTGTTGGCGTTGTCGTTTTCATCGCAGCCTGGCTGCTTCTTTCCGCCACGGCCGCCATCGGCTTCCTGATCGGCGCTGTGCTTTCCGGGGCTGCCGGCTTCATCGGCATGCACGTCTCCGTCCGCGCCAATGTGCGCACCGCCCAGGCTGCTTCCGCGAGCCTTTCCGCCGGCCTCGACATCGCCTTCAAGTCTGGTGCGATCACCGGCATGCTGGTGGCTGGCCTGGCACTGCTCGGCGTCTCCATCTACTATACCATTTTGACCTTCGGCCTCGGCCATGAGAGCGGCTCGCGCGAAGTCGTCGATGCGCTGGTGGCGCTGGGCTTCGGTGCTTCGCTGATCTCGATCTTCGCCCGTCTCGGTGGTGGCATCTTCACCAAAGGCGCCGATGTCGGCGGCGACCTTGTCGGCAAGGTGGAAGCCGGCATTCCCGAAGACGATCCGCGCAACCCGGCAACGATTGCCGACAATGTCGGCGACAACGTCGGCGACTGCGCCGGCATGGCCGCCGACCTTTTCGAGACCTATGCGGTTTCCGTCGTCGCCACCATGGTCCTCGCTTCGATCTTCTTTGCCGGAGCGCCGATCCTCCAGTCTGCGATGATCTATCCGCTGGCGATCTGCGGTGCCTGCATCATCACCTCGATCATCGGCACCTTCTTCGTCAAGCTCGGCTCGAACGGCTCGATCATGGGCGCTCTTTACAAGGGCCTCATCGTCACCGGCCTGCTGTCGATCGTCGGTCTCGGCGCCGCCACCTCGCTGACGGTCGGCTGGGGCTCGCTCGGCACGGTCGGCGGCGTCGACATTTCAGGCGCGCACCTCTTCTTCTGCGGCATCGTCGGCCTCGTCGTCACCGCGCTGATCGTGGTGATCACCGAATATTATACCGGCACCGGCAAGCGTCCGGTCGTCTCGATCGCCCAGGCCTCGGTCACCGGTCACGGCACCAATGTCATCCAGGGCCTGGCCGTCTCGCTGGAATCGACGGCACTGCCGGCGATCGTCATCGTCGGCGGCATTCTCGCCACCTACCAGCTCGGCGGCCTTTTCGGCACCGGCATTGCGGTCACGGCGATGCTGGGTATTGCCGGGATGATCGTCGCCCTCGACGCATTCGGACCGGTGACGGACAATGCAGGCGGTATCGCCGAAATGTCGCATCTACCGCCGGAAGTGCGTAAATCCACGGATGCGCTCGATGCTGTCGGCAATACGACCAAAGCCGTCACCAAGGGTTATGCCATCGGTTCCGCCGGCCTCGGCGCACTGGTTCTTTTCGCAGCCTACTCCTACGACCTCAAATATTTTGCGGCGAATGGCGACAAGTTCCCTTATTTCGCCGGCATAGGCGAAATTTCCTTCGATCTTTCCAACCCCTATGTCGTGGCGGGATTGATCTTCGGCGGTCTCATTCCCTACCTCTTCGGCGGCATCGCAATGACCGCCGTCGGCCGTGCGGCCGGTGCGATCGTCGAGGAAGTTCGCCGTCAGTTCAAGGAAAAACCGGGCATCATGGAGGGCACGGAAAAGCCGGATTACGGCAGGGCCGTCGACCTTCTGACCAAGGCCGCCATCCGCGAGATGATCGTGCCGTCGCTGTTGCCGGTGCTGGCGCCGATCGTCGTCTATTTCGGCGTTCTTCTCATCTCCGGCTCCAAAGCCTCGGCCTTTGCTGCGCTCGGCGCATCGCTGCTTGGCGTCATTATCAACGGCCTCTTCGTCGCCATTTCGATGACATCGGGTGGCGGCGCCTGGGACAATGCCAAGAAGAGCTTCGAGGATGGTTTCGTCGACAAGGACGGCGTGCGTCACATGAAGGGCTCGGATGCGCACAAGGCCTCGGTCACTGGCGATACCGTCGGCGATCCCTACAAGGACACCGCCGGCCCCGCCGTCAACCCGGCGATCAAGATCACCAACATCGTTGCGCTGCTGCTGCTCGCCGTTCTCGCCGGTTGAGCCATCGTGTGCAGGCACCGCGGTTCGCCGCGGCGCCTGACACGGAGAAGAACGCTGTAACGCCTTGAATTATGAAGTAAAAAACCCGCCGGAGCTGCTCCGGCGGGTTTTCGTATGAGGTGTATTCGATCAGCGCAGGCTGCTTGGGTTCTGCGGCGTACCGCCGGCGCCACCGCCGAACAGGCTGCGGGCAGCGCTCGCGGCACTGCCGCCGGAGAGCATCTGCTGCAGGAAGGTGAGTTCCTTGCCGCCGGTCGGCGTGACGCGCCCGACCGTGTCGAACACCTTGCCGTCCTGCAGGGTATAGTTGGCGCGGCGACTGACGACGCCGTCCTTGTCGAAATAGACCGCCAGAACGCTCTGATCGACGACTTTCAGTTTCTGGAAGGCGACCGCACGCGTGCGTCGCTGCGAAATGTAATAGAAGACTTCACCGTCGAAGGTCGCCGTCGTCGACGGGGTGCCGAGCGAAAGCAGCACCTGCTCGCGGCTCGAGCCCTCCGGAACGAGGTTCAGCGACTGCTGGTCGGCGACATATCCGCCATTGAGCACGGTGCTGGTCTGGCAACCGGAAAGAGCGGTGGTGGAGGCGATTATGAAGGCAATGGCCGCACTGCTGAAGAATTTCACGTCAGACTTGAAATACCGTTTCTTCAACGACATCTACTCCCTTGAGTATCGATAGCAGCCATTTTGGGCCTTGCACGCTTTACCTCCTGCAAAACCATTGTGGCCATTCCGGGTCAAATGTCCCGAATTCGCTTCGCTGACGCATCGAAGGCGTCGTCCCGAAACTGGCCATGATCGGCATTGCAATTCGCGCCTGCTTCGGTAAACCAGCTTTCGAAATCATGCAACAAGGCCAGAGGCCAGCCGGCGTGAAGAATGAGGCATTTCCGGAAAAAACAATGATCTTCGGGCTCTTCCGTAAGAAAAACAACAATCAAGCAATCGTCGACAGGCAATATGCGGCGCTGACGGCGGCCGCGCGCATGCCTGAGATTTATCAGCGGCTCAATGTGCCGGACACGGTCATGGGCCGTTTCGAGATGCTGTCGATCGTCATGATTCTATTTTTTCGCCGCACGCGTGCTTCCGGCACCAGCGGCCAGGAGATCGCCCAGGAGATCGTCGACGCTTTCTTCCAGGATATCGACTATTCGATCCGTGAACTCGGCATCGGCGACAACAGCGTGCCGAAGCGGATGAAGAAGCTCGCCGGCATGTTTTATGGCCGCCTCGAAGCCTATTCGAAGGCGATGGACACGGGCGATGCCGAAGCGCTCTCTGGGGCACTCACGCGCAATATCTACCCGGAAAGCTCGGCACCGGCCGATATGTCCGGCCTCGCCGGGTGGATGATCGCCGCGGAAGCGCATTTGTCCGCCATTGCCGAAGAGGAGATCGCCACCGGTTCGGCAGCGCTCCCACCGGTCGCCACCCCACCGGTCACTTGGCCACCGGTCGATTGAAGGAGGAAACGATGAAGAACAATCGGGACGATGTTCCCTTCTCCTATCACGTCAAGGTCGGCCATATCTCGGCCAACCCCGTCGAGGTCCACGTCGAGGCAGACGCCAAGGAACTGAAGGGGCTTGCCGAGACCTGGAACATTGTCTCGGTCGACAATCTCAGCGCCGACCTGCAGATCGCCCGCTGGAAACGCGACGGCGTGCGCATCAAGGGCCGCGTAAAGGCGAAGCTCGTCCAGTCCTGCGTCATTACGCTGGAACCGGTCGAATCCGCCATCGACGAGAGCTTCGAGCAGATCTTCGTGCCGGACGGCTCCAAGCTTGCCCGCCAGGCCGGTAATGACGCCGGCGAGATGTTGCTCGATCCGGACGGCCCTGATCTGCCCGAGACCTTTGTCGGCGATACGATCGATGCCGGCGAGTTGGTTGTCGAATTTGCCGCTCTGGCGATCGATCCCTATCCGCGCAAGAAGGACATCGAATTCGACGGCCATATCGAGGATGGCGGCGAAGACGACAAAAAGCCCTCGGCTTTCGCTGCCCTCAAGGATTGGAAAAAGGACTGAAGCGTCTCTGGCATTTGACATAATTCAGTTGTAAGCGACGCCAAAACCGGTATTTTGGCCGAAATTTCGCCATCGGCGAAAAGAAGGATCAGGGACGCGTGATCAGAATATCTCTCGACCTCATGGGTGGCGACTTTGGTCCCCAGGTTGTCATTCCCGGCGCCGCCAAGGCGTTGGATCGGCATCCGGATATTTCCTTCGTTTTCTACGGTCTCAAGGAACAGTGCGATCCGGTTCTCGCCAAGTTTCCGAAGCTTAGGGAAAAATCGCTCTTTCACGATTGCGAGCTTGCCGTCAGCATGGAGGAGAAGCCGAGCCAGGCGCTTCGCCGCGGCCGCTACATCTCCACCATGTGGCGCTCGATCGAGGCGGTGAAGACGGGGGAGGCCGATGTTGCGGTCTCGGCCGGCAATACCGGGGCGCTGATGGCGATGGCGAAGTTCTGTCTGCGCACGATGGCCAATATCGAGCGCCCTGCGATCGCCGCGATCTGGCCGACGCTTAAAGGGGAGAGCATCGTGCTCGACGTCGGTGCGACGATCGGCGCCGATGCCCAGCAACTGATGGATTTTGCTCTGATGGGCGGCGCCATGGCGCGGGCGCTGTTCGAGGTCGAACGTCCTACGGTCGGCCTTCTGAACGTCGGCGTCGAGGAAATGAAAGGCCAGGAAGAGGTCAAGGAAGCCGGTCGGCTGTTGCGCGAGGCAAACATCGATTCGCTTGAATATTCCGGCTTTGTCGAGGGCAACGACCTTGGCAAGGGCACGGTCGACGTCGTCGTCACCGAAGGGTTTTCCGGCAATATCGCTCTGAAGACCGCTGAAGGCACCGCCAAGCAGATCGGTGAATATCTGCGTGCCGCCATGTCGCGCACGCTGCTCGCCCGCATTGGCTACCTCTTCGCCAAAAGCGCCTTCGACATGCTCCGCGAGAAGCTCGATCCGAGCAAGGTCAATGGCGGCGTGTTTCTCGGCCTGAACGGCATCGTCATCAAGAGCCATGGCGGGGCGAATGCCGAAGGCATCGCCGCGGCCATCGAAGTCGGCTACGACATGGCCAAGAACGGCCTCAATCAGAAAATAGAAAACGATCTTAAGAAATATCATGCCAAGCGGCTGCCCCCCATGGGCCCGGAAGCTGCATGAGCAATGGGGTTCAATCGACTATGATCCGTTCAGTGGTTCGCGGGTTCGGAGCCGCACTTCCGAAGCGCGTGATGACCAATGGTGACATGGAGGCGATCGTCGACACGTCAGACGAATGGATCGTCCAGCGCACCGGCATCCGCCAGCGTTATCTCGCTGGCGATGACGAGACGACGGCGTCGCTCGGCGAGGCCGCGGCGCGCGCAGCCCTTGCCAATGGCGGCCTGACGCCTGATGATATCGATCTCATCATCTGTGCCACCTCGACGCCGGATAACACCTTTCCGGCAACCTCGGTCAATATCCAGAACCGCCTCGGCATGAGTCACGGCTTCGCCTTCGACGTCCAGGCCGTCTGCACTGGTTTCGTCTATGCGGTGACGACGGCGGACGCCTATATCCGCGGCGGGCTTGCAAAGCGCGTTCTCGTCATCGGCGCCGAGACTTTTTCGCGCATTCTCGACTGGAACGACCGCACCACCTGCGTGCTTTTCGGCGACGGCGCCGGCGCGATCGTGCTCGAAGCGACCGAGGGCGAGGGGACTGTTGCCGATCGCGGCGTGCTGACCGCGCATCTGCGCTCGGACGGCTCTCACAAGGAAAAACTCTATGTCGATGGCGGACCGTCGACGACGGGCACCGTCGGCAAGCTGCGCATGGAAGGCCGCGAGGTCTTCAAATATGCCGTCGGCATGATCACCGATGTCATTCAGGCGGCTTTCGATTCGACCGGCACGACAGCCGATGACCTCGATTGGCTGGTGCCGCACCAAGCCAATCGGCGCATCATCGACGGTTCGGCCAAGAAGCTGAATATCGATGCGGCGAAGGTCGTCATCACAGTCGATCTGCACGGCAATACCTCGGCGGCCTCGATCCCGCTTGCACTTGCGACCGCTGCTGGCGATGGCCGCATCAAGAAGGGCGACCTGGTGATGCTCGAAGCGATGGGCGGCGGCTTCACCTGGGGCGCCGTTCTGCTGCGCTGGTAGGCACGAATCCTAAAAAACTGGCGGCGAACAAGAGCTTGACCGTAAGGCGCAAGACAAATACTCTTCATGCGATTTCACAAAATATTTGTAGTGGGCGGGGAAACCATGACCGGAAAAACAGTGACGCGAGCAGACCTGGCGGAATCCGTTTTCCGAAAGGTCGGGCTTTCCCGGACCGAGTCTGCGGAACTTGTGGAAACCGTCATCGACGAAGTTTGCAACGCCATCGTGCGTGGTGAAACCGTCAAGCTTTCCTCCTTCGCCACCTTCCAGGTGCGCGACAAGAACGAGCGGATCGGCCGCAACCCGAAGACTGGCGAAGAGGTTCCGATTTCCCCGCGTCGGGTCATGACCTTCAAGGCGTCGAACGTGCTGAAGACGCGCATCCTCAAGGCGCATGTGTCTCGCAAGGTCAAGCTGAAGCCGCAGAATCCGGCCTCTTGATCATCTGCTTCCCGTTTCTAAACAGCATTTTTTCTCTCCGCACTGTCCTGCGTTGTGCGCAACGTCGACACATGACTTGAATTGTCGGCGCCAAACCGTTGAAATATGATGAGTCGCCGTAGGATCGAGCCGCGAGGTCGCGTAGCAGCATGACGTTGGACAAGAGCCCCGATGCCTTTCGCACCATCAGCGAAGTCGCAGACGATCTTGATCTGCCGCAGCATGTGCTGCGCTTCTGGGAGACGCGTTTTCCCCAGATAAAGCCGATGAAGCGTGGCGGTGGCCGTCGTTACTACCGGCCCGAGGATGTGGATCTCCTCAAGGGCATCCGGCATTTGCTCTATGATCATGGCTATACGATCAAGGGCGTGCAGAAGCTTTTGAAGACCAACGGCAACAAGTTCGTCATATCCGTCGGCCACGGCGATCTTGCCAGCGTCGAGGCGCTTGCGTCGGGCGTCCAGGAGGCTATTGCCGGTGAACCGCGCGTCGGCATGGCCGATGAAGACCAGATTGTCGGCCGTGCCAAGGCGCCGATTACCCGCCGCTTCTTCAACTTTGTGGCTGGCGACGACGAGCAGGAAGTCTCGATTGGCAAGTCGAGCGTCGGCAAGGAAGACCGGGCATTGCTGCAGGAAGCGCTCTACGACCTGCTGGAATGCAAACGCCTGCTCGATCAGGTGCGCTGACCAGAAAACAACTCTTTGCATTTATGCATCGTTAACCCGGAACCGCAGCCCACGTCCGGGCGACATGCATTAGGCTTCGGTAAGCCGCTTCATCGCCTGTTCGAGTTCGCTGAGCTGGAAGGGTTTTTGCAGTACGGGCAATGTGCTTGGGCTGCTGCCAGCAGGGGCGGCGCCATATCCCGTCGCGTAGATATAGGGTTTGCCGCGTTCGTCGAGCAGTTTTGCAACCGGCAGCGAACTCTGCCCTGCAAGCGAGACATCCAGAATTGCAGCGTCGAACTCCGTCTCCCTGGCTGTTGTCAGCGCCCGTTCCAGATCGGGCGCACTGGCGCAAACCCGGTAGCCGAGATCGGCGAGCATGTCCTCAAGTAACATTGCAATTAGCGCGTCGTCTTCGACGATGAATATGTCTTTCATGTTCCCATCCACCCATTCCCCTTGCTGGGCATGGAAATATGTGGACCCCTTGCACGGCTCGTCAAGGTGTCGTGGCCGGCAGTGCGAGAATCAACATATTGCCGGGTGAAATTCGATGTGTAAAAGCTGGGATGCCGTTTGCGCAACGGCTCCTGCATAATTCCTTAAATCCGAATCGATTTAAAGATAAAATCATGCGGAAAATGAAAGAGTTACAGCCTCCTTTGCGCATCTGAAAGACGCGCGGCGCTGTAAGAAGGGATCTGGAATGGATTTGCTGAGTGCCACGGATTGGCTGCGTCATAGGCCGGGTTATACATATCCGCTGGCCGTTGCCTTCGTTGGCCTGACTTTTCTTCTGAGGCTTGCCGCCAGCGACTATCTCTCCGGCTTCCCCTTCTTGAGCTTCCTCCCGGCGATATTGCTGGCGAGTTTTATAGGCGGCGCAGGGCCGGGCCTTGTCGCGGCCATACTTGCCGCTTTCATCGTTCAGCAGTTTTTCGTCGAGCCGCACAATATCTTCTGGCCGGTCAGCGCCGGCCAATGGGTAGGTCTCTCAACCTATCTCGTCAATGCCGCGATCATCATCGGCCTAATGGAGACGATCATTATCGCGCATGGCCGGCAGAGCCGCCTCCGCAGTGAGCTCAACAGTTTCAACACGCGCCTCGAACACACGGTGGTCCAGCGCACCGCCGAGCTCCGGCACGAGATGGAAGAAAACGCAGCCGCTCAGGCGCAGGTGCGCCAGCTGCAGAAGATGGAGACGATCGGTCAGCTGACAGGCGGGGTCGCCCACGATTTCAACAACATGCTGGCGATCATCATCGGCAACCTCGATCTTGCCCAGCGGCGCCTCACCGGAAGCGAGGACCCCCGCATGCTGCATTCGATCCAGAATGCCAAAGACGGCGCCCAGAGGGCCGCGGTACTGACCGCCCGTCTTCTCGCTTTCTCGCGCCAGCAGCCGCTCGCCCCTGAGGTGATCGACCTCAACAAACTGGTCGGCGGCATGTCGGAGCTGCTGCGCCGTACACTCGGCGAGCAGATCCGGATCGAGACCGTGCTTGCCGGCGGCCTCTGGCCGAGTTTTGCCGATCTGAGTCAGCTTGAGAACGCTATTCTGAACCTTGCCGTCAACGCCCGCGACGCCATGCCTGGCGGCGGACATCTGACAATCGAGACCGCCAATACCGAACTCGATGAGCGATATTCCCGGATGCATTCGGAGGTCGAGGCCGGCCAATATGTGATGATCAGCATGACCGACACCGGCACTGGCATGTCGCCTGATGTAATCGAGCGGGCGTTCGATCCGTTCTACACCACCAAGGGACCCGGCAAGGGCACCGGTCTCGGCCTCAGCCAAGTCTACGGCTACATCAAGCAGAGCGGCGGCCACATCAAGATCTATTCGGAGATCGACAGGGGCACGACGGTGAAGATCTATCTTCCGCGTCGTGTCGGGGCGACCGAAGCTCGGTTGACTGCGGCCGGCGCCCAGCCTATCCCCCAGGGCAGCGTCAACGATACGATCCTGGTGGTGGAGGATGATGAGAACGTCCGCACCATGACCGCCGAAAGCCTGCATGAACTCGGTTACACCGTGTTGCAGGCGGCAAGCGGGATGGAAGCGCTTCTCGTTCTCGAAGAAAATCGGGAAGTCGACCTGGTCTTTACCGATATCGTCATGCCGCAAATGACCGGACGCCAGCTGGCCGATATCGTCCAGCAAAAATGGCCGGCGATCCGGATACTCTACACAACGGGCTATACCCGCAATGCCATCGTTCATAATGGGGTGCTCGATCACGGCGTCTCCTTGCTCGCCAAGCCCTTCAGCCTGGAGCAACTCGCCCACAAGATCCGCGAACTCCTGAATGCGCCGGCAAGGACGGAAGGCGAGCGGACGTGAAGCCGCCAGAGTATGATGCCGAAAGTTAGGCCCACCGGGCCTAAAATCATCCTGTTCTAGGCAACCGCACCACTATTGCCGATCGCTTTATTCCAGCACCTGGATCACACGGTGCGTCTTCGGCTCGACGATGACACGCCGCTCATTGACGACCGTATAGCCGTAGCCGTCCATATCCGGCACGGTGTGCACTTCCACGGTATCGGGCAGCGTCGCACCGACGGCGATATCGCCTTCATAGACGACGGATGGCGTGTTTTGCTCCATCACATAGGTGCGCACCTCGCCCGGCAACACGACGGAGCCGGTCGCTGCGGGATCGGTGACGATGACGGTGCTCTGCGCGAAGGCGGCGGAGCCGATGGTCAGCATGGCGGCCGCAGCCAGCATGATCTTGCGCATGGAATGTTCTCCTTGTTCAACCTGAGACATCAACGCAACGCCGCCCATGCGGCATAGTTCCCGTGCTGCCTTCGCGAGTGCGGAAGCAGGCGCAATCTCGGCAATTCAGTTGTTGCTAAATAAATTTATGCACCATACGGTTGAGCTGTTCGAATCACGTTCAATGCGAGTTCGTTCAGCGGCACCTGCGGCGGGTTCTTTACTCTTCGTTAACCATGTTGGCGATTTATACCCTGTGAACGGCCGGTTGGTCGTTGATTCGAAGGTCCGTCGCGTTTCGGCTTGCGAATGGATATCTGGAAAGACGATTGCGGCGGCTCGAGACATGCGTTTGCGGAGGACGATATCGCTGGTGGCTGTGGCGGGCATGATGGCCGGCTGCACGTCGACGGGCGGTGTGCGCCAGCCCTCCGGACCGGAGACCGTGGCGCCTGAAAAGGCGCTGGTCCTGCCACCGCCGGGCGGCCCGTCGATCGTCAGCGTCGTCGAGCGTAAGCGTGGCAATGGCGTCGAGCAGACGATCTCGCTGTTTACCTCATCCTCGGTGCCAGGCCAGAACTTCCTGAATGTCCAGTTTTTTGGCGCGTCCGTGGCCAATCCCGGCACCGGCAATGCCGGCTACAGCATGATCAACGAGAGCGGCATTAGCCGCGAGGTGGCGCGTTCGGCCCCCGGTGTGCCGATGGCGACGTCGGCGACCTTCCTGCAGAACGCCTATGGACCCTTCGGTTATGCCTCCGGCCGCAGCCGTGGCGGCGACAGCTGCATCTTTGCCTGGCAGCAGATCCGCTCGAGTGCGGCCGCCAATACTCAGGCGCGCAATTTCGGCATGATCCAGCTGCGCCTGCGTCTCTGCGATGCGAACGCCAGCGAACGTCAGCTGCTCGGCATCGTCTATGGCTATACCATATCGGGCACTTTCGACGGGGTGATCTGGAACCCTTACGGCAATCCGCCGCCGGCCGATGTTGCGCTCGGACGCACCGGCGCGCCGATTTATCCTGACGAGGGCGGCTATCGCGCCAGCCCGATACCGATCGGCTATGAGCCGGCGCCTGCCATTGTCAGCCGGCCGCGGGCAGTTCCGGCCCGCAGCGCTTTGCCACCGGCGCAAGGCGCCGCACCGATGCCGGCGCCCATCGGCCCGCGCGTGCCGCTGCCGGGTGAGGCGCCTCAGGCGAGGATAACGCCGGATGCGGCAGCCGCGCCGGACGAACAAGCTGGACAAACTGCAAGGGCGATCGGCGTCACCGTGCCGTCGCCAGACTGTATAGGCGACGCGGCCATGACGGCCGCCTGCCGGAGATAATCAGCATGCCCGGCGCGCCCGACGGTGCGCCGGTTGAGCAATTTCGAAGGAACGTCGATGCGCAAAGCCCGCAGTGTCATCATCTGGGCCGTGGTTTCGCTCTGCATGATCGTGCTGATCACGCTGCCGGTCAACTTGCAGACCCAGCTGATCACCAGCATCACCGTCGTGACCGTCATGGCGCTGATCAAGATTTTGAAGGGTGAGGGGACCTGGCGCCTGGTGGCGCTCGCCTTCGGCACGTCGATCGTGCTGCGCTATGTCTACTGGCGCACCACCAATACGCTGCCGCCTCTGAACCAGCCCGAGAACTTCATTCCCGGCCTGCTGCTCTATCTTGCCGAAATGTACAGCGTTGCCATGCTGGCGCTCAGCCTGTTCATCGTCGCGACGCCGCTGCCGTCACGCCCCTCGCGTGCCGCCAATCCCGGGCGTTTGCCGCATGTCGATGTCTTTGTGCCATCCTACAACGAGGATGCTGGGCTTCTCGGAAACACGCTGGCTGCCGCCAAGGCCATGGATTATCCGGCCGAGAAGCTGCATGTCTGGCTGCTCGACGATGGCGGCACCCTGCAGAAGCGCAATTCCGGCAAGCTGCTCGAAGCCCAGGCCGCCGCCGCCCGCCATATCGAGCTGAAGAAGCTCTGCGAGGACCTCGACGTCAGCTATCTCACGCGCGACCGAAACGAGCACGCCAAGGCCGGCAATCTCAACAACGGCATGAAACACTCGACCGGCGAACTCATCGCCGTCTTCGATGCCGACCACGCGCCCGCCCGCGATTTCCTGCTCGAGACCGTCGGCTATTTCGAGGACGACCCGAAGCTCTTCCTTGTCCAGACCCCGCACTTCTTCATCAATCCCGATCCGCTGGAACGCAACCTGCGCACCTTCGACAAGATGCCGAGCGAGAACGAAATGTTCTACGGCATCATCCAGCGCGGCCTCGATAAATGGAACGCCGCCTTCTTCTGCGGCTCGGCCGCGGTTCTGAGCCGCAGGGCGCTCGACTCCCAGAACGGCTTTTCCGGCATCAGCATCACTGAAGATTGCGAGACGGCACTGGCGCTCCACGGCGCTGGCTGGAACAGCATCTATGTCGACAAGCCGCTGATCGCCGGCCTGCAGCCGGCCACTTTCGCGAGCTTCATCGGCCAGCGCAGCCGCTGGGCGCAGGGCATGATGCAGATCCTGCGCTTCCGCTTTCCGCTGCTAAAGCGCGGCCTGTCGATCCCGCAGCGCCTCTGCTACATGTCCTCCACGCTTTTTTGGCTCTTCCCGTTCCCGCGGACGATCTTCCTGTTTGCGCCGCTCTTCTATTTGTTCTTCGATCTGGAAATCTTCACCGCCTCCGGCGGCGAGTTCCTTGCCTATACGCTGGCCTATATGCTCGTGAATCTGATGATGCAGAACTACCTTTACGGGTCGTTCCGCTGGCCGTGGATTTCGGAGCTCTACGAATATGTCCAGACCGTGCATCTGCTGCCGGCAGTCATCTCCGTCATGCTCAATCCGAGGAAGCCGACCTTCAAGGTCACCGCCAAGGACGAATCGATCGCCGTCAGCCGCCTGTCGGAGATCAGCCGTCCGTTTTTCGTCATCTTTGCGGTGCAGATCGTCGCGCTCATCATTACCATCTACAGGATTTACGCCGAGCCCTATAAGGCCGACGTCACGCTGGTCGTCGGCGGCTGGAACCTCATCAACCTGATCATGGCCGGCTGCGCGCTCGGTGTTGTGTCGGAGCGCGGCGAGCGCGCCCTATCCCGCCGCGTCCGCGTCAACCGGCGCTGTGAATTCGGCGCCAACGGCAAGTGGTATACGGCCTCGATCGAGGACGTCTCCGTTCACGGCGCAAGGCTTCATATCTTCAACAAGAATCTCGACGACATGCTCGTCGGTGCCGTCGGCGAAATCCGCTTCCGGCCCTATAGCGGCGCGGATCTGGAGACTCTGCCGCTCATCGTTCGCAATATCGAGCCGTCGGGTGACATCAGCAATGTCGGCTGCCAGTACGTGCCGAAAAGCGCCCTCGATCATCGCCTGATCGCCGACCTGATGTTTGCCAATTCCGGCCAGTGGACCGAGTTTCAGGCCTCGCGCCGCCGCAATCCGGGCCTGATCCGCGGCACTATCTGGTTTCTCGGCCTGTCGTTCTACCAGACGAGCCGCGGCCTCGTTTACTTCTTCCGCAGCATGCGGCCGGAGCGGGAAGCCCAGCAGCAGGCGGCAAAGGTCAACGCCGGATGAGAATGATCGTCGCCGCCTCGCTTTTGCTGCTGAATGCCTCCGCCTTCGCCCAGGCGCAGACGGCACCCTTCGACATGTCCGGCGAGCGGCCGCCCGGTGCCGCCGTTACCCCGAGATTGACATCGCCGACCCCGCCGGCAGCGACCCAGCCGGCAACGGCCGTGCCCGCAGCGGCCGCGGTTCCCGTCACGCCACCGGTGTCCGTACCACCGGCACCCGCAACCCAGGCTGCTCCTGCTCCTGTGCCTGCACCCGTCCCCCCGGCGATCGCCGTTCCGCCGCAGCCGACGGTGCCGGCGCCCCAGCCGGCCGCGGCGGCAAATGCCGCTCTGCCTCCGCGCTCCGGCGATGTCCGCCGCTATGTTGTGCCCTTTTCGAAACTCGGCCTCGGCGGCGAATATGACCGGCGGTCATGGACCGTCTATCTGACGCCGGAACAGGCGGCCGCCAAGGCGAGCTTCACCTTCGCCTACCAGAATTCGATCGTCGTTGCCCCTGAGGCCTCGGCGCTGACCGTCTATCTCAATAACCGCCCGATCGGCCAGCAGCGCATCGGCTCGGCGGACGGTTCGTCGAAAGTGACTTTCGAGGTTCCGCCCGGTCTGCTGCAGCCGGGCGCCAATCTCGTCACCTTCGAAGCCGCTCAGCGCCACCGGACCGATTGCAGCATCCAGTCCACCTATGAATTGTGGTCGAATGTCGATCCGGCCGGAACCTATCTGAGCTTTGCCGGCAGCGATGCCGCCCAGTTGGCGAGCGCCGACGCGATCCGCGCCATCGGTGTCGACGGCGCCGGCAAGACCGAGTTCGATATCGTCGTCCCGGCGCTGGAGCAGCCGGGAACCACCAAGCCGCTGCTACGGCTGGCGCAGGGCCTCGCGGTGCTGAGCAGCATGCCGAACCAGATCTTTGCCTTCAGCACCGCTTCGCTTCCGGCCGGTGGACCGGGTAAGCTCAGCGTGCTCGTCGGCACCGCGGCGGAACTGCGGCCGCTCTTTCCCGGCCTGCCGCCCGGCGCCGAAAGCGCTGCACTCGCCGCCTTCGTCACCGATCCGCGTAGCGGCTCGCCGGTGCTTCTGATCAGCGGCCCCTCCTGGCAGGCGGTTTCCTCGGCGATCGATATCATCGTTTCGCCGACGGACAGGTCCGCAGATGTTCGCCGCGACGTGCTGACCACCGAGCGCTGGAGCGCGCCGAACGCGCCGCTGGTTTTTTCCGACACGAACATCGCTCTGTCTCAGCTCGGTGTGAAGACCACCGAATTCTCCGGCCGGCGGTTGCGCACCAGCTTCAATATCGCCGTGCCGGCTGACTTTTATGCCAATGCCTATGGCGAGGCGAAGGTGCTGCTCGACGCCGCCTATACCGATAACGTGCTGCCCGGCAGCCACATCGATATCTACGTCAATGACAACATCGCCTCCACCGTGCCGATCACCACGACCACCGGCGGCATTCTGCGTCATCTGCCGATCCGCGTGACGATGCGGCACTTCAAGCCCGGTCTCAATTCGGTGGCGATCGAGGCGATCCTGATGACCAAGGACGATGCGGCTTGCGCACCGGGCGCCACCGCCGCTGCCAATCCGCGCTTTGCGCTGTTCGATACCTCCGAGCTGCACATTCCGGATTTTGCCCGCGTCGGTCAGCGGCCGAATCTGGCCGCCATGGCCGGCACCGCTTATCCCTATGGCCGGGCTACCGAGCCGACGCCGCTGTTCATCGACCGCATCGATGCCGACACCCTTTCGGCCGCCGCAACCCTGCTTGGCCAGATGGCGATCACTGCCGGCCATCCGATCGCTGTCGAAAGCGTCGCCTCGCCGAATACGATCGGCGATCGCGATGCCATCTTCATCGGCTCCATCTCGCAAATGCCGGCAACCGCGCTGTCGCAGACCAATATCTCCACCGCCAGCCAAGCCTCCTGGCGTCCCGTGACGGACGCGCAGACGGGCGTCGTCGATACCGGCACGGCCTTCGAGGAGTGGAATTCCAAGGTCAGCGGCGGTCTCCTGCACAACCGTATCACGGCCTTTCGTGAGTGGCTGTCGCGTAATTTCGACATCTCCCGCAATTCGCTGCAGTTTGTGCCCGGCGCCGAGGAAATCTTTACGCCGCCAAACGTCGCGACGCTGCTGGTTGCCCAGGGCTCCAGCCCCGCGGGAACGGGCTCATGGACCGTGGTGGCGGCGCCGTCGGCGAAGGATTTGCGTGAAGGGCTCGAGGTTCTGACCGCGCAGCTGAACTGGCCGCAGATATCAGGCCACATCACCACCTATTCGAGCAAGACGGGCAAGATCGAGACGCTGCCTGTCACCCGTTTCGATTTCGTGCCGTCGATGCCCTGGTCGATCGCCAACTACCGCCTGATCGCCGCCAACTGGCTATCGACGAATATCCTCTCCTACGCCTTCCTGCTGGTCATCTTCCTGCTGTTGATCGGCCTTACGACGTCGAGAATGCTCAAAAGACTGGGCCGGTCGAAATGAGAGGGTGGCGCGCGCTCCTGCTGGCAGCAACGGTCGCGCTCGCACCGAGCCCGTCCGTCGTCGCGCAGCAGGCGATGATCAATGCCGGCGCATGGTCGGCCTACAAGGCGAAGTTTCTCGATCCGACCGGCCGCATCGTCGATAACGGCAATGGCAATATCAGCCACAGCGAAGGCCAGGGCTACGGCCTGCTGCTCGCTTACCTCTCGGCAAGCCCCGCCGATTTCGAGCAGATCTGGTATTTTACCCGCACCGAGCTGCTGCTGCGCGACGACGGGCTGGCGGTTTGGAAATGGGATCCGAGCGTCAAGCCGCACGTGACCGACACCAACAATGCCACGGACGGCGACATGTTGATCGCCTATGCGCTGGCGCTGGCCGGCACGGCATGGAAGCGTGAAGACTATATCCTCGCCGCCTCCCGTATGGCGCAGGCGCTGCTTGCCGAAACCGTCGCCAGCTCGGAGGGTCGCACCTTGCTGATGCCCGGGACCGAAGGTTTTACCGGCAGCGACCGTGACGACGGCCCCGTCGTCAACCCGTCCTACTGGATTTATGAGGCCATCCCGGTGATGGCCGCGCTCGCTCCGTCGGATGCCTGGAAAAAACTGTCGGACGACGGCGTGGAGCTGTTGAAGACGATGCAGTTCGGCCCGCGCAAGCTTCCCGCCGAATGGGTGAGCCTGCACGATAAGCCGCGGCCGGCAGAGGGGTTCGACGCCGAATTCGGCTATAATGCCATCCGCATCCCGCTCTATCTCGCACGTGGCGGCATCCCCGACAAGGCGCTGCTCATCCGCTTGCAAAAGGGGATGTCGCAAGACGGCGTTCCCGCCACCATCGATCTGACCACCGGCCGGCCGAAGACCGTGTTGCCGGACCCCGGTTATCGAATTGTTAACGATGTTGTGGCCTGTGTTGTCGATGGGACCAAGCTGCCGGGTTCGGCGCTGCAGTTTGCGCCCGCACTCTATTATCCGTCCACCCTTCAACTTCTCGGGCTGGCCTATATCGGGGAGAAGCATCCGGAGTGTCTGTGAAGTCTTCTCTCGTGGCGGTCTCAGCGGCAGTGATGGTGGCGACCGTCGTCACCGGACTGAAGGACCGTGCCGCTCTGCAGGAAAGGTTCGGCCTTGGTTCTGTTGGCAGGCCGGCGCCGGAGCTGATGATGATGGGCCGCATCAAGCCGACCGAGGTTGCCGGCAATTCCGAATTCAACGCGCAGCTCGTCGCCGACAAGATCGAGGCGATCACGTCTTCGCCGCCATCGGCATTGGATATGCCCGATCCGAATGCCGTCGCGCGGCAGCCTGCAACACCGCAGCCTGCGGTGCCCCAACCTGCCACGCCTCAACCTGCTACGCCTCAGCCGGCCGCTGAGCTCGCGCCGGTCGCGCCCGCCATCGTGTCCGCGCCGCCGGCGGCGCAGCAGGCCGCCGCGCCGTCGCCGCCTGCCGTCGATGAAAGTGCGCTTCGTTATTTCGCCAGCCGCGGCGACAAGGTGCGCCTGCAGGCTGAGATCTCCCGACTTCAGGCACTCTACCCGACCTGGGTTCCGCCGGCCGATCCGCTCGCCGTGCCGCAGAATGGCGACAAACAGCTCGAGGCCATGTGGCAGCTTTATTCCGATGGCCGTTACGCCGAGCTGCGCAAGGCGGTCGCCGACCGTCAGGCCACCGATGCTGGATGGCAGCCGCCCGCCGATCTGCTCGACCGCCTCGACGTCGCCGAGGGCCGCGCCCGCCTCGTCAACGCTTCCGAGCTCAAGCAATATGCGACGGTGGTCGATATCGCTGCGGCAACCCCGAGCCTGCTCACCTGCAGCGAGGTCGACGTTCTCTGGCGTGTCGCCGAAGCCTTCGTCCAGACGGAGAGGGTGCAGCGCGGCCAGGACGCCTATACCTACATCCTGATGAGCTGCGCCAATCCGGCCGAACGGCTGGCGACCGTCGAAAAGGCCTCGACATTGCTTGCCTACCAGCCGATGCAGGCGCTGCTCGCCCTCGAGAAACCTGCGAGCGACGGCAGCAGGGAATTCGACGCGATCCGCGACAATCTCGCCCGACGCTTCATGGCCGAAGGCAATGACGATCCGAAGCTCGCCATTGCGCCCGATTACGTCGCCCGCCTCGAAAAACTCGCCGGAACCGAGGGGCTTGCGTCGGATGCGCTGCTGCTCGGCTGGCACCAGCTTCGCCGCAACAATGATGCCGATGCAGAGAAGTGGTTCCGCGCCGCCCGTGCCAAGGAGGATACGGCCGCCGCTTCGCAAGGGCTGGCGCTGGCGCTGATCGCCCGCAAGGCTCCTCAGGAGGCCGAGGATGTGATGTTCCGCTGGCGCGCCGATTCCGATGATGCGACAGCAACCTATCTCGCCGCCACCGCCAACCTGATGGCGTTGCAGCCGCCGGCCGATCTCGCCGAAGATGTGCTGCATCGCATCGCCGCCGAGGTCATTGCCCGGAAATATGTGCCGACGGCGCAGCAGTTCGGCTGGTATGCCCGCTCGCTCAACCAGTTCCAGACCGCCGCACGCTGGTTCGAGACCGCACTTGCCTGGAAAGCCGATGACGAGCCATCCGCCTATGGCCTTGTCGTCACCCGCGACCAGCTGAACGACAGCAAGGGCGTGCTCGACATCCAGCATGCCTGGGCCGGCCGGTCGACCCGGATCACCAATCTCGAAGACACCTCCTCTTTGACCCAGAATGTCGGCACGCAGCCCGGGCAGGCAAAGCTTGCCCCGCAGCAGCCGGTTCAGCCGACGCAGCGCCCGGCTGCCGCCGAGCCGCTTCCGGCCGAGCGGCCGGCGGCACAGCAGCCCGGGCCGGAGGTCGCCGTTCGCACGGCGAGGCCGGCGATGCAGACGGTGACCGTTGAGCGCGGTGCGCGCCAGCCACGCGGCTGCTCGACGACTGTAGATGCAGGACAGCTCAGCCCGGCAAACGCGCTGTCGCGCGGCTGGTGCCTGATGGACATCAACCGACCGATGGAGGCGATCTCCGCCTTCGAGATCGCACTGAAGAGCCCGATCCGCAAGGACCGTGAAGACGCAGCCTATGGCCAGAGCCTTGCCTATCTGCGTGCCGGCCTCTCCAGCAATGCCGCCGTTGCTGCCACCAAGGCGCCGCAGAACCGCCAGCGCGCCGCCGAGCTTCAGGTGGCGATCCTCGCCGACCGTGCGCTTTCGGCCTTCGACGCCGGGCGTTATCGCGAAACCCTCATCTATCTCGATCAGCGCGCCCAGCTGCAGCAGGAGCGCATAGACCTGATGGTCTTGCGCGGCTACAGCTATTTCAATTTGAAAATGTACGGCGACGCGACGCGTATCTTCGAAGCCGCCGCCGCGACCGGCAACCGCGACGCCACGCGTGGTCTGGCCGATGTTCGCAGCGTCACCCATCCCGAAGTCAACGACTGACGTTGACGCCGCCACCGCTCTCCGCTACTCGCCTGCTTGGGGGCCGCCCCGGCCTCCCGCGCCCCAAGGAAACGCCCGTGCCCGCTCTCCGTGACATCCTCGACAGGTCATATGACGCCTTCCTCTTCGATATGGACGGAACGCTGCTGAATTCGATCGCCGTCGTCGAACGGGTCTGGAGCGACTGGGCAAGACGCCACGGCTTCGAACCGGAGGTTTTCCTGAAGACGATTCACGGCATCCGCGCCTCCGACGTTATCCGGGGGCTCGGCCTCCCAGGCGTCGATCCGGCCCATGAGGCGGACCTGCTGCTCGCCGAGGAGATGGAAGACGTCGCGGGCATCGTCGAGATCCCCGGCGCCATCCGCTTCCTCTCCGCCATCGCCGATGGAAAATGGGCAATCGTCACCTCGGCGCCGATCGAGCTCGCCAGGCGGCGAATGGCGGCCGCCGGCATCCCGATGCCGAAGGTCATCGTCAGCGGCAAGGAGGTCAAATCCGGCAAGCCCAGCCCCGAAGGTTATCTGCTTGGCGCCAGCCGCCTCGGCGTCGATCCCGCGAGATGCCTGGTCTTCGAAGATGCCGTCGCCGGCATTCTCGCCGGCGAGGCCGCCGGCGCCGATGTCACCGTCATCACGCAAACCCACGCCACGCCCTTCGAAACACCACATTTTTCGATCGCCAACTACCAGGCATGGCAGCCCCGCCAAACCGCCGAAGGCCGGCTGACGCTCACCGCGATCTGACCATTCCGACAAACCGCCTCCTTTTTGTTGGGGGCAAGGTTTTTCCGCTTGCATTGCACGCGCTGAAAAACTAAACGAAACAAGCCGTTTCGGCAGGTCGGGGCGTAGCGCAGCCCGGTAGCGCACTTGACTGGGGGTCAAGGGGTCGCAGGTTCAAGTCCTGTCGCCCCGACCATTTATCCCCTTGAAATCCCAGTCACAATGTCAATTTTCGTTGCCTTGCTAGAGGCGGAAACGGGACGTGGCGTTGGCAAGTATGCGGAAACGGGAACCGGAAATCCCGAAAAAGTCCCCAACGAAAATTTTATCTGTTCATGCTATTTGCCCGCCCGTGCGCCGCCCCTGCAGGGGCGGGGGCTTGCGATTGGCCTTCAGTGCGGTTTCTGAGCGATCGCAATCATCGATTTCGCCAGGAGCGGAATCCTCCCGACATATTCGAAATCGACGTCTTCGAAACCTGTTTCATGCAGGAGGGTGCTCAGCGTTTCCGGAGACCAGAATTTGATATGGCCGTGATTCTTGAGAGGCATGAAATGGTCATCCATCTTGCCGCTCACGGCCAAGGCCAGATTTTTCCAGTAACCGTGAAACGGCGTCGACATGACCGCGATGCCGCCCGGCTTCACCAGATCGTACATGGTGGCCGAGAAAGTCTTGGGATCATAAACGTGCTCCACGACCTCAAGGCTTATCACCGCATCGAAGGTCCCATACCGGCTGGAAAGATCTTCGTAACCGGAGCCAATTTCCAGCGGAAGATCGGGGTGGGCCGTTCTCGCTTTGGCAATTCCGTCCTCGGATGGATCGACACCGATGACATCATAACCCTTTCCCGCAAGCACGGCTGCAGCACCGCCGGCACCACAGCCGAGGTCGAAGACCGACGTTTCGTTTGCCTGCTGGAAACTGTTCTCGAGAACATCGACAACGGCTGGCAAAATGTAAGAATGGGCGGTCGCCGGCTTGGCGTGTACATAGGTCGTCGCGTCTAGTTCGATAGACATTTTAACTCCTGAAGATGTGAGCCCGCCAACACAATAATACGCAACGCAATCGTACGGCGGACTTTGACGGCAGTGTGGTGTCGTTGTGGTATTAACGTGATTAGCGCCGAAGGCGCTCCTGGCAGCTGGTGCCGCCGGTCGATTTGCGGTGCCGATCATGACGCAGATCCCCAGCTGTTGATCGGCCGTTCAGACCAAGGTCGCCTTCGTCTCAAGGACGGTTGATCGACAGGGTAGCAAAGAGATGCAGAGAACGTGCCGCAATTCAGCTTGTCCCATCGCAGGTCAAAAACAATCGCTAATTCGACGGCGGCCTTGTAGCTATTTAAAGTAAACAATGCAGGAAATACCCTTAACGGCTGTGATTTTGAAATAAATAATTCGGTTTCTTTAGGGATAACTCAGTTAGATGGGGCTTGAAGTTTGCATTGTGCTAAGATTATACACAAGTTAAATTCGAATTATCCAATTTGAATTTAAAAAAGACGAAAGCTCTTCGCATTCGTGCAAATACGTGTAGATTAACAGCGTCCCTGTCACAACGAGCCTGATGCGAGCGCATGGCGGATATGAAACAGAATTTAACTTGCAGGCAAGCCCTCGCCAGTGCGTTCCAGGCCCTGACAGACGAGGCCGTGAAAGCCGGCTGGTCGGAGGGCGATGTCGCACTTGCGCTTGCGGAAATTGCCGAGGAGCGTGTGATCGAGGTAACCGCCAAGGTGATCATGGAAGGCTCCATTCACCCCCAGTTCGCCGCCGCTGGCCGCCACACCGGCTAATCTCACAACAACAATCCCGCCGTCTTCGCCGCAGTGATGAAGGAAGTCTGTGCTGTGCGCGGGCTGCGCAGCCCGTCGAGTGCATCCAGGCAATGCTGGCGCGCAATGCGATAATGGCGCCCACGCTTGCTCGGCCATTGTTTGAGATATTCGACGGCTTCCCAGACGGTGGAGACGATCAGGCTGCTATCTGGGGCAAAGACCCGGATGGGGGAGGGAAAGCGAATTTCACTCAATATCTGCACTCACTGATTCCTGGCGCGGTCCCAACGCGCGGGGCAAAAATTTGTTCCCTGATTTTGTTCCGTGGAAATTTGCGTAGTTGCTAAAGTTCAAGCCGTCGCGCATAATCATTTTGCTGGTTGCGGAGGGCGGCCGGCAATGCAAGCGTGAATGCGTTTGCCCTCGGAGGAAATGCGGCGTGATGTTACGATCATCAATCCATCCGCATGATTTACCGTTGTTTTCGGAAGATCTCGATCTGCTGTCGCAAGTGCTCGACAAGGTCTGCGAGGACCGCGGTCTTGTCAGGACGACGCCCGAAGCCGAGCGGATCGGTGCGGTCATCATTCAGCTCTACAGGCAGGGCGTCAAGGACGGCGGCAAGCTCGCCGATCTGGCCAAGACCTACCTCTGACGCTCAGTTCTGCTCGATCGAGACACCGTTCTTGCCGATGCTCATCTCGATCCCCTGCGGCTTGCTCTCCTCACGGTAGATATAAGCGCCGAGGCCGATAACGGCGACGACGAGAACGCCGATGATGACGTAGAGTCCATTGCTGCGGTTCAACTGACTGCCCCTCAATATCCTTTAGGACAGCGGAAACGGCCGAACGCCTATTTGGTTCCATTAATGCATGTCGCCGGGAAGTGTGCAGCGGTTCCCGGATAACGACATGCATAAAAACAAGGAGCTAAAGCGCGTCGTATGAATCAAGTTAACTGCGACGCGCTTTAGAATAGCGATTTTAAGCCGCGTCGGCCTAATTCTGAAGGCCCATTCTAAATTGAAGAGTTAGAACACGATGCTGTCCGAAAACCGCGCAGTTTTCGGCACCATGCGCTAATCGTCATTGGCGGCGTTGAGGTTCTCCGGCCGGATACCGTCGTCGCTGAACGTACGTGCGCGCAACCGAATGCCGGGGCCGCCTTCATCCTGGTTGCCGCTGGACAGGAAGATGATGCCCTGCGCCTCGAGCGTGCTGCGAACATCAAACAGCGCGTGCGGCTCGCCCGCAAATTCGCCATTTTCCAGCGCCGCTACGGTCTCGATCGGCAAGCCACTTGCGGCGGCGAGCTCTTCGATACTCATTCCGATCATCGCCCGCGCGCCACGTATCTGTGTTGCTGTTATCATACCGCAAAATCTAGCGCATTCACCGTAGTTCTCAAGTGGCGCGAGCCGATCATGCGTCCTTCAATTTTACACCAAATAGATCGTCGTGCATGCGCTCGACCGCGACCCCCATTCCTCCCATCAGCGCGGCGCGGTTCCCAAAGCGGCTGATTTCGATGCGCGGCGGATAAGGCGTGCAACGCGGCAGGAAACCCCGGATCGCATTTACCAGTTCGGGTCTTGCACCGATGCTGCCGCCGGTGATCACCAGTTCAGGATCAAGCGTTGCTCCGATGGCCGCAATGGCGACTGCGACCAGCCTTGCCGTCTCTTCAATTGCCGCCACGGCGCTTGTCTCTCCCGCATTGAAGGCGGCGAAGAGGTCGGCCACGGTCGATGCGTTGCGCCCGCCGAAACCCGTGTAGCGACGAAGCATCGCGACACTGCCGACCGCGCTCTCAAATGTTCCAAGCGTAAACCCGCCAGGATCGAAAGCGTCTCCGCCGATCGGGAGATAGGCGATTTCGCCGGCCGCGCCCCGCGCGCCGCGCAGCAGAGCACCATTGGCGATAATGCCCATGCCGACGCCGGTTCCGAGAGCGATGAAAGCAAAATTGCCGGTCTCGACACCGTGTCCCCGCCATCGCTCCCCTTGCGCCGCCAGGTTGACATCGTTTTCGACGATCACCGGCACGCCCATCCTGTCGCTGAAGACCTGCCACAGATTCATGGCGTCGATGCCGGGAATGTTCGGTGCCACATTGATATGGCCGGTGGCGGGATCGAGCACGCCGGGACTGCCCAGAACGACGAGACGGAGCTTGTCGGCGGTCGTTCCGACAGCAAGCGCCAGTTCAACGATCACATCGCTGAACTGATTGACGAGATGCATTCCGCCCCGTGGGTCGGTGGCCACTTTGGTTTCGGCGACGACGTTGCCCAACAGATCGCAGATCGCCGCAGCAATCTTGGTGCCACCGAGATCGATGGAGACAGCCAGTCCTGCTCGTGCATTGATTTCATAGATGATCGCATTCCGGCCGGGTCGACCATCGGTCTGTCCGATCGGTTTCAGCCAACCATCATCTTCAAGGTCGCGCACGACATCGGAAATCGTCTGTTTTGACAAGCCGGTCAGCTTGGCAATATCGGCGCGGGAGATCGACCCGCTGGCCAACACGGTGCGGATCACGGCATTGGTTGAAATTTTTCGTGCGATTGGAGTCTGTACGACAGAAGAGGTCATTGCTATCCGGCCAGCTCGTTGCAATTAGTTCGGAGCACATACTTAATTAGCGCGATATTGGCTTTCCAATATCGCGAAAGGCGAAATCTGAAGCTCTACCTGATCATCTCTGCCGGTTTTCAGTACACTATAGCTCTCTATTTGTCTACGTCCTTGACAAGCGGAAGGCTACCTGTAGGCTGGGATCAATTGCGGGGATTGCCAATGATAAAGCCCTCGACTGACGGACAGCTTTTCGCCGAAGAGGGCGTTTTATTGCCTGTAATGGCGCCACGCCTTCAGGCGGATGTTCATCCGGATGGATACGCTGATCTTGCTCTCTGGGGCGCCGGCAGTCTGGGGCGTGTGAGATTTTCTGCCGTCGGGGGGCCTTATACCTATGCCCCGAACCGAATGGTCTGCGAACATGGCGGCGTATTCGTCGCGCAGTCGCTGCCGGTGATGTTGATCAGAGGCGTGCGTCTCCAGGGTGTATATCCGGCGCGCCGTTGCGCCTGGTGGCATGAGCCGGATGAACAAGGCGCAAGCGCGAGGCTCACTCGGACCGATCATCGGCGGATTTTCGAAATGGGCTGGGGTGTGCTCATCGTGGACGCTCTCGGCTCGGATCTTCGGATTGCCGTCGGCGCATCGAGAGGCGAAGCCGAGAAAGCTCTCAGCCTCACCAGCCAGGCCATCATTACGGAAGCCGCTGAATATGTTGCACGTTGTGATCTGACGCCCGACGCCGACGCGCTGATGCGCAGCATGGTCAGCCAGGGGATACATGCCGCCCTTTCCAGCATCAGACGTGATGAACACGGCGCCTTCGCTGGTCTTGCCGCAGGGCAGGCCTATAGTGCTCCGGCGCGGACCTATTACCGCGATGGCTATTGGACGATGCAGCCTCTTCTGACGCTTGCGCCGGAGGCGGTGCGCGACGAGATCCGGCTGCTCGCCAAGGGGGTCCAGCCGGATGGAGAAGCTCCAAGCGGCGTAATCTTGACCGGGCCTGCGCAGTCAGAGGCTTGGCAGCGCTTTGTCGCCGACAGCAAGGCCAATCCCAAAACCCACAAGAGGGCGGTTCCGGAGTACCACAACCGTCCGCAAGATTGGTGGAGCGACCACTTCGACAGCCCGCTCTTCTTTATTCTTTTCATTGATGACTATTTCAGCGCAACGAAAGATACAGCCGAGGTGCAACGGCACTGGCCGATCGTCAAGGCAATCGTGGAGCGTTATCTCAGCATGGCCGGTCCTGGCAGCGTTCTGCCGCTGAAGCCGCGCAACGACCGGGACTGGGCGGACAACGTCTATCGTGAGGGTCTGGTCTCTTACGATCTGGGTCTTTTCGTAGGCGCCATGGACGCGGTGGCAAGGCTTGGAGACAGTCTCGATCCGACGCTTGCCGAACGCGCACGCATGACCGTAAATCTTGCCCGCGAAGAAATCGGAGCCAAGCTCTATGTGCCGACAACGGGAGGATATGTCGACTATGGAACGCCTGGCGCTTTTGTCGAGGATCATCTGGCTCTCGACAGCCTGACCTTGTCGCGATTTGCTGCGATTTCCGGGCAGAAGGCGGTTGGCTTGCTGAGAGCATTTGAAACGAGACTCGAAACGCGCAACAATCAGGAGCAGCCCTATGGCAGCTGGGGTGTGATGTGCGCCTATCCGCCGTTCAAACGGCCAAGCGATCTGCGATCCAAGACGGCTTTTCCCTACCGCTACCATAACGGCTCGGACTGGCCCTATTGGGATGGCGCCTATGCCGAAGAACGCCTTCGCCACGGACTTGGCGGTGCGCGCTATGCACTGACACGCTGGTGGGAAACCTGCCTCGAGAATGGCTGGATCGGTGCGGTGGAATATTTCTCCCCGCCTTACGGGCGAGGCTCCCTGCTTCAGGGCTGGAGTGCCATGCCGGCGGCAGTTGTTTTAAAATACGGGCTTGACGCCGCAAATGCGGAGCCAATCTCATGAACATGACGGCTCGCTCGGTTCTAAAGCAATTCCAGCAAAAGCGTGCAGCGGTTTTGCTGGGAAAAGCGCGACGCGGTTTGGCCAGCGAATTGCGTGAAAATAACGAGCTAGAGCATTTTCGTGATTCAAAGAAAAACGGAAATGCTCTAGTCGGATCCCTCATCGATCCGCATGGCGAAGGCGACGGAACCGTCCCGTTCGAGTTCGGAAAAACCAAGATGACGGTAGAAACCTCTGGCGCGTTCGTTGTTAGGATCGACCCCGAGATGCACAGCCTTTACCCCGTGATTGCGAAGCGCCTGAAGCTCGGTGCTGATCATCCTGCGCCCCCAGCCGCCTGCCTGAAGTCCGGGAAGAATGTTGATGTGAAGATGCGCGGGATAATCGTTTTGAAGCCACGTCGTCCCGCTTCGCGGATTTTGAATTCGCTCGATCACATCGGCGTCGCGCGGATGGCTGGGTGTCAGTCCGGCGATCTCTCGGCGGACGAACGGCCACCAGTGTGTCGCCAAGTCTTTGTCGAACCCGCCGGTATCGGCCGCTCCGACGACATAGCCGACCGGCCGGTCGCCCTGAACGAGAACAAAGGCAAGGTCTCTGGCAAACTTGAGATAGGGTACCGACCAGATGTAACCGGGCAGATGCGGGTCGCTATAAAGCGCGCTGGCATCCTCGCCGCCATTGGCGGTTTTCAGGCAGATGTCGAAAAGAGCTTCGACATCCGCTTCAATCGCCGGGCGGATGAAGCAGTTGCTGTCCATACCTTTGCCACCTCCTGCGTGGCGCTTTGTCATTGTAGGTCGCGAGAGAGATTCATGCATTGACGATTACCTCAGATTCGCAGGCCCGGCAAAGGTCTGGAAGGAAACGTTCGGCCGGTGCCAGGCGCAAGGCTCGGATGGGGAGTGGAGAATAAACCAAGTGAGGTGGAGCAGATGAATAGAACCGTGAAATCGATCAGCATACTGCCGGCATACCGATTGAAAGCAGCTGTCGCGCTTGCAGGCGCGGCGCTTATGAGTTTCGGCCTTTCCGCGGCCCGCGCCGACGATCTGGCTGTGTGGGATGACCAAACCTTCGAAGGCCAGAGCGCGGTTATCGAGCAACTGAATAAGGAGTTCGAAGCCGCCCATCCCGGTGTAACGATCAAACGCACCGCCCGCACCTTCGATGACATGAAGCTGACGCTGAAGCTTGCGGTTTCGGCAGGGGATGGCCCTGTCATCACCAAGGTCAACCAGGGCGCCGGCGACATGGGCGCGATGATCAAGGAAGGTTTGCTCCTGCCGGTTGACGAGTACATCAAGACATATGGCTGGGATAAGCGGCAGTCGGATTCCGTGCTTGCTCGAGACCGCTGGGATGGGCCAAAATTCGGGGTCGGCAAGACCTACGGCATATCGGGTCTCGGCGAGATCGTTGGCCTCTACTACAACAAGAAGATCCTCGACGACGCAGGCGTTAAACTGCCGCAGTCCTTCGAGGAGCTTTTGGCTGATCTTGATAAGCTGAAGGAAAAAGGCGTCGCGCCCTTCATGATGGGCTCGGCAAAGCAGCATCTCGCCCTGCACATGATCGGTGCCATCGATCAAGCGCATATCGACGCGGCCAATCGCGGCGAACTTGATGACCTGATTTACGGCAAGGGCGGTTCCTGGAACACCAAGGGCAATATCGAATCCGCCAAACTCGTGCAGAGTTGGGCACAGGGAGGCTATTTCTATCCTGGTTTCGAGGGCATCTCGGGTGACGACGCCGTCCAGCTCTTCATTTCCGGGCAGGGCGCGTTCCTGATCTCCGGGACCTGGTATTTCGGCGACATGCAAAACAATCCGGATATCGGCTTCATGGCCATTCCCGCTCCGAAGGGCATTTCCAAGCCCATGAGTGTCGGAGGCGTGGATCTTGCCTGGGCGATAACGAGCCTTGCCAAAGACAAGACAAAGCAGGACTTGGCCGGCGAGTATATCGACTACATGGTTTCGGAAAAGGCCGCTGAAAGCTGGGCCAATGCCGGCTACCTTCCCGCAACATCGCTCCCGGCGGATGCAAAGCCCAAGCTCACGCCGCTCCTGACCTCTGGCATCGAGATGTGGAAAACACTCAATGCCAACGATGCACTCGGCCATTACCCCGATTGGTCAAGCCCGACGATGCTGAAGACGATAGACGACAACACGCCACTTCTCTTGTCCGGCAAGATCACGCCCGAAGCCTTTGTCGATGCCATGGACAAGGATTATCAGGCGTACTTGAAGGATAAGAAATAAGGAGCACGGACGCTGGTCGTGATCGCCAGCTCGGTGGTCACGACCGCCAGCTCGGCGGTCCAACCGGCGTCCCGTTCGCCACGTTAAAATGAGCGCTGCGAGTTCACGCCTTGCTGCGCGATGACCAGAGCTTTGGCTTCATGGAGTACTGGATGAAACGCTCCGCACTTGATGGAACGCAACATACCAATTTCATCTATTTATTGCCTGGATTGCTGCTTTACGCGGCGTTTGTCTTTGGACCGATTGTCGCGGCTTTGGGATTGAGCCTGACCAGTTGGGACGGCTTGAGCATGCCGAGGTGGGTTGGCCTCGGTAATTATGCCGATCTCTTTTCCGACAGCCGTTTTTACATCGCCTTGCGTAACAACGCCGAGCTCATGATCTTCTACTGTGTTCTGCCGCTCGTGCTCGGCATAACGCTTGCTGCCTGCGTCTGGAATCTGAAGCAGCGCGAACAACTCGCGCTCAGAACGTTCCTGTTTCTGCCCTATATCATGCCGACTGCCGTGTTGGGCATCATCTGGGCATGGCTCTACAATCCTGCATTCGGCCCGTTCAATCAGTTTCTCAGAGCGATAGGACTGGGCAGGTTCGCATTACCGTGGCTCGGAGATTTCAATTTTGTGCTTCCCGCGGTCGGGATCGTTGCCACATGGTATTTCTTTGGTTTCTGCATGGTCATCTTCCTCACCGGAATTCAGCGTATCGACCCGTCGCTGTTCGATGCTGCCAAGGTCGATGGCGCTTCGGCGCGAAAGACATTTTTCTGGATAACGCTGCCGCTTCTCATGCCTGAGATAAGGGTGGTTTTGCTTCTGACGGTGATAGCATCGATCAAAAGCTTCGACCTGATTTTTACAATGACCCGCGGCGGACCGGCAAACGCGACGCTCGTGCCGAATATCTACATGTATCAGCTCGGCTTCGAGCTCAATCGGTTCGGCGCTGCGGCGGCCATCGCCATTGTCGGCGCGTTGCTGACATTCGCAATCAACTATGCAATTCACCGGCTGGTCGGCTCTAGAAGCAAAGGAGTGGCTTGATGAGCCGTTCGTCCAACATCCCCGCCGCGCTCTTCCTTCGCCTTCTCCTCTGGCTTCTTGCTTTCGTAACGATCACGCCGTTCCTGCTTCTGCTGCTGACGTCGATAAAGAGCAAGGCTGACGTTCTCAGGGGTGCTTTCGCATTGCCGGCCTACCCGCATTTCGAAAATTATGTCGATGCCTGGAATGCCGGACATTTCAACATCTACTTCTGGAATTCGATCATCGTTGTCATACCCGTCGTTGCAGTAAGCGTCTTTCTAGGCCTGCTGACCGGTTTTGCCTTTGCCTACCTGTCATTCCCGCTCCGGCGCACGCTGTTCGCGATCCTGACGCTCGGCATGATGGTGCCGGCCGAGGCCTTCATCATCCCGCTTTACTATGAAATGCGATACCTTGGGCTGATCAATACCTATGCGGCGCTTATTATCCCGCAGATCGCCATGTCGATACCGTTCTCAACGATCTTCCTCGCCAGTGCGATGCAGCAATTGCCGGAGGAAGTTCTCGAAGCGGCGGTCCTCGACGGCGCCGGACGCTTTCATATCCTTCGCAAGATCGTTATCCCGCTGATGATACCGGCAATGTCGACACTGGCGCTGTTCCTGTTCATCTGGACCTGGAACGAGTTTCTCATTCCGTTCATTCTGGTCAACGACGACGCCTATCGGACGCTGCCCCTCGGCATGCTGTTTTTCCAAGGGCGTTACACTGTCAACACGCCAGTTCTGACCGCCGGCGCGGTGATCGTGATTTTCCCGCTCATCCTGACGTATCTGGTTTTCCAGCGGCGGTTTATCGCCGGCTTGACGGCGGGCGCGACGAAATAGACTGCGACATTATCGGAGCTATGGCCTCCGGCCACGCCTGTGGCGCACTTCTAGTGCCGCACAGCCCCAGACAGTGCCGAGCAGCAGATAGACATGGCGCCAGTGGTCGATATCGATGACGTTGCCGATCGTCGCATGGCCGAGAACCGAGATCCAGGCGATCATCAGGAAGGGTTGCCACGGGCGGTCGAGCAGCAGGTATCGGAAGCCGAGCGCAAGCGTCCAGATGAGCATGCCGACATAGCTAACGAAGCCGAGCCAGCCATAGGTGGTGAGCGATTTCAGCCAGATATTGTGCTCGTCCTCGGGAAACATTGTGCCGAACACCAGCGGGCCGATGCCGAGCGGGCGCTCCATCATCATGGTGAAGCCGATCCGGTGGCGCTCGAAACGGCCGAGATGCTCGCCGTCATATTGCTGCACCAGCTGGGCGCGCGCCGAAAACAGTTCGGCGACCTTCGGAATCTGCAGCGCCACCAGCAGCGAAGCGACCAAGATGATGATCGCCGCCAGCGACAGCACCAGCACCCTGAGGCGAAAGGCGCCGCTGCGCTCCTTGAGCAGCATGATGAAGATCAGCAGCCCCACGCCGAGCGCGAACAGACCCCAGGCGGCGCGGGAAAAGGACAGGAAGATGCCGAGCGCAAGTACGAGCAAGGCGGCAGCCTTCAGCGGTGATTTCTTCAGGTCGCCCACCAGAATGCCGTGGACGAGATAGAGTGATGGCGGCACCAGGAAGGGGCCGAAGACGTTCGGGTCCTGGAAGGCGCCCTTGGCGCGGTCATAGAGTGTGAAGATTTCCGCGCCTGGAAAGGCATGGAAATAGCCGAGTATGCCGAGCGCTGAGGTGGCGACGGCGGCGAAGGTCCAGGCGTTGAAGATCAGCGGCAGCCGCTTGTGGCTATCCTCGATAATCGCTGCGTAGAAGACCGCCGTCAGCGCCAGGAAGGTCGACACCGCAATATACATCGGCCCTGTCGCCAGATCCTTCATCTGCGTCAGCGACAGCATGCCGCCGATATTGAAGGTGAGCAGCAGGGCAAGCAGCGGCGCCACGCCGCGCGAAATCCTGAGGCCCAGGATGAACCAGAGGCCGATCAACCCCGCCATCCAGAGTTCGTAGGGTGCCGGCTCGTCGATCACGAAACCGGAAAGGAAGACGCCGAAGGCGACGAAGGCCGAGCCGATCAGGCGCAGCGTCATCCGCTGCGGCTGGGCGACACGCGGATATGTCGCCTCGATCGCGGTCAATAGGCGTTTTCCGTATTGAGCAGCCGGATCGGCGTCAGGAACAGGATCTTGAGATCGAACCAGAGCGACCAGTTCTCGATGTAATAGAGGTCGTATGCGGTGCGGAACTTGATCTTCTCGTCATTGTCCACCTCACCGCGCCAGCCATTGATCTGGGCCCAGCCGGTGACGCCGGGCTTGACGCGGTGGCGGGCGAAATAACCCTCGACGACATCGCCGAAGGCGCGGTCGCGGGCTTGGGCGAGAACCGCATGCGGGCGCGGCCCGACCAGCGAAAGCTCGCCCCTCAAGACATTGAAAAACTGTGGCAATTCGTCGATCGAGGTCTTGCGGATGAAGCGGCCGACGCGGGTGACACGCGGATCGCCCTTGGTGACCGCGGCCTTTCCCGTAGGGTCGGCCATATTGGTGTACATCGAGCGAAATTTGAAGACGTTGATGATTTCGTTGTTGAAGCCGTGGCGCTTCTGCATGAAGAAAACCGGGCCTTCGGAGGTTGCCTTGATGGCAATCGCCGTCGCTACCATCAGCGGCCAGAGCAGCGCCAGCGCGACGACGGTGAAGAAGATGTCGAAGCCGCGCTTGGCGACGGAATCCCAGTCGCGGATCGGCATCTTGAAAATGTCGAGCATCGGCACCGAGCCGACATGCGAATAGGCGCGCGGCCGGAAACGCAGCCGGTTGGCATGCGCGGCAAGGCGGATATCGACCGGCAGAACCCAGAGCTTCTTCAAAAGGTCGTAGATACGCGCCTCGGCCGAAAGCGGCAGAGCGATGATCAGCATGTCGATGCGCGTCAGCCGCACGAATTCGACGAGTTCGGCCACGGTGCCGAGCTTCGGATAGCCTGCGACCATGATCGGCGAGCGCTTTTCGCCGCGATCGTCGAAGATGCCGCAGATGCGGATGTCGTTGTCATCCTGCTGTTCGAGGATGCGGATCAGGTCCTTGGCCGGCTCACCGCCACCGACGATGACGGCGCGGCGCTCCATGATGCCGTTGCGCGCCCAGTTGCGGATGCCGTAGGTGACGAGGAAACGCTCGGCGGCAAGGAAGAGCGCGCCGGCTGCAAACCAGGGTATAAAGGCGTCGACGACCATCGCCCATGTGCTGCCGCGAACCAGAGCGAACAGGCCGACGGTCAGGAGAAGCGCGATCGTCCACGAAGCCAGAATGCGCGGGATCAGCCGCAGCTTGGCCCGAAGCGCTGGGATGGTGTAGGTGTCGGCAAGCTGGAGGCCGATGACGGTCAAGGCCGAAGCGATCGCCGCCATGCCCGCCCGCATCCAGGAGGAATCATGGCCGTCGCCGGGCCAGAAAGTGTGAACGATCAGGGCGATCGCGAAGAGCGCCAGGAATTCCAGCAGCCGCAATTGCCCGATGATGATGACAGGCGAATTGGTTCCATCGCGGAACTGTTCGGCGATCTGCCGGGCATAGGGGTTGATTTCGGTCGGGCCGGAAGGTTTTTCCTGACCCGCGTCGCCGCGCACCTCGATGTCGGAGACCTGCTTGCGCAGTGCTTCCACGTCGAATTGATCGCCTTTTTCCAGCTTGTTCATGGGGCTTTTTCGCTCGTTGTCACCAAGCGAAATACCAGAAAGCCCCTAAGAAATATTTACGAGGCGGCGGGCATTGCTTGACGGTCGGCGGCACCGACGAGTTCATGGTACAATTTCAGGACATCGCGTGCCATGACGGCGGAGGAAAACACCGCCTTCACCGCCTCGGGCTTCGGCATCGTCCTGGCGTGCCAGTCGGGTGTGCTCAGCGTTTCCGCCATGACGCGCGCGAGATCGTCGGAATTCCCGGCCTCCACAAGGGCTGCGCTGTCGGCGCCGAGCACCTCGGGAATGCCGCCGACACGGCTTGCGATGATCGTCTTGCCGGCGCCGAGCCCTTCGAGCACGATATAGGGCATGGCTTCGGCGCGCGAGGGAACGACAAGGTTCTGCGCCATGGAGAAGGCTTCGTGGACCCGCATCGCCGGTAGCATGCCGATGCGTTTGCCGAGGCCGCGCTCGACCATCATCTCGCGGTAGCGATCGCGATCCGGCCCGTCGCCGATCATCAGTGCCGACAGCGGCCTGCCGAGCAGCCGTTCGGTCTTGGCGAAGGCATCGACAAACAGATCGGGACCCTTGAGGTCCCGGAGCATTCCCACATAGATGAAATGCACCGCATCCGAGCGGGTCGGGATCGGCTCGAAATCGCGCTCGGCGATACCGTTATAGATCAGTCTCGTCTTCGTCCGCGGCTTACCCACTTTGCGCGCATAGGTGTCGCGCTCGTATTCGCAGATGAAGACCAGCGCATCGGTGAAATATTCCTGCAGGCGCTCCATCCTGAGGACGAACTGTCCACTGAACGAGGAACGCGAATAATGCAGGCTTCCACCATGCGCGGTGTAGAGGCGGGCTACGCGATACCTGTTCACCCGCAACGCTGAGCCGGCAAGTCGCGCGAGCACGCCGCCCTTGGCGCCGTGTCCGTGCAGCACATCCGGCCGCAAACTTTTGATTTTCTTGTATGTATCCCACATCGTCGCAATATCTGACGGACTGATCGAGCGCCGGATCGGCACGCGTGTCAGGCCGAGCGAGAGATAGGGACGGATATCGTCGAACAGGCTGTCCTCGTATTCGCCGCCAGTCGAGCTGTCACAGAGGATGCCGATTTCATGACCGGCCTTGCTGTGCTCCTCGACGAGGTCGCGGACATGTCGGAAAATCCCGCCGACCGGCGACCTGAAGCAATGGAGGATGCGGAGCGGCTGCTGTTCTGCCATCATTCAGAAGAGCCGTTCGCGAACATAGATCGTGTCGCCGGCGATAATCGGCCCCGATATGTTGATGCGGCCGGTCAGCACTCGTCCGTTGATCTTGCGGGTGACGTCGACCATGCTCTGGTTGGCGCGGCCGGTAAAGCCGCCAGCGACCGCGATAGCATTCTGCACCGTCATGCCGGGGACATAGGCATACTGGCCGGGTTGGCCGACTTCGCCCATGAGAAAGATCGAACGGTAGCGATCGACATCGATGGTGACGTCGGGATCGCGAAGATAGCCCTGTTGCAGTTTCTGAGCGATTTGCCCCGAGAGCTGCTGCAGAGTTCGGCCGCGGGCAGGGACCTGGCCGATGAGGGGGAAGGCAATATAGCCGGCCTGATCCACCGTATAGGTGTTGGTCAGGCTCTGCTGGTCGAAGACGGTAACGCGCAACCGATCGCCGCTGTCCAGCGTATAGGGCTGGATAGTCGCCTCGTTGAAGGCCTTCGGAGCCGGCTTGTACGTCGTGCAGCCGCCCAATGCTGCCGTCATGGCTGCAAGGCTCAGGGCCAAAAGGATCTTGGGCTGGACGACAGACATCCGTTTGTGCTCACAGAAAATGAACTCGGTAGAGCCGTTATCGATCCGTTAGGGTTAATGCCCGGTAAAGGCCGCTTGCAATTTCCTGGTTTCCTTCATCGCTCCTTAGAACAGGATGATCTTAGGCCGGATCGGCCTCAGATCTGAATCCTGTTCTAAATTAAAAGTCAGAGCATGATGTCGCCCAAAACCGCTCACACTTTTCGGCATCATGCTCCGCTCATTACTCCGCAAGATTGCCATTAACCGTTGAGTTACCATGGTCGTTTACGCTTGCGGCACCTTTGTTGTGGAGTAAGAGCATGTCCGGCGTAGCGCGTGATCAGGATGTGGACATCGACCTCGGCCAGTTGGTCCGCGCCGTCTGGGCGCGCCGTCTGCGGATTCTGGCGATTACCCTCGTGGGGGCGGGCGTCGCCTTTACAGGCGCCAAGATCATGTCGCCACAATTTCGCAGCGAAACGCGCATTCTGATCGAACCCCGCGCGCCGGCCTTCGCCAGCACCCAGCAGGCCAACGACGCCAGCGCCGGTCCGCTGATGGATGAGCTGAATATCGCCAGCCAGGTGCAGCTGCTGCAATCGGCCGATCTTCTCAAGAAGGTCATCAACGACCTGAAGCTCTATAACCTGCCGGAATTCGACGATGCAGCCGACGGCTCGGCGATGAGCAGCATCCTGGTGAAGCTGCATCTGAAGAAGAACCCGCTGGAGAATCCGCCGGAAGAGCGAGTGATCGATGCCTTCGTCGAACGCCTGCAGGTCTACCAGGTGCCGGGTTCACGCGTCATCGGCATCAGTTTTACTTCGAAGGACCCGAAGCTCGCCGCCGCCATTCCGAACGCCATGGCCAATGTCTATCTTTCGACGCAGAGCGGCGCCAAGCTCGATTCCAATTCCGAAGCGACGCGCTGGCTGGAGCCGGAGATCGAAGGCCTGCGTGGCAAGGTCAGCGAAGCCGAGAAGAAGGTCGCTGAATATCGCACCTCCCACGGGCTGCTGCAGACCAACGGCACGACCACCTTTCCGGCCCAGCAGCTGAACGATATCTCTGCTGAGCTGACCCGTGTGCGCGGCGACAAGGCCAATGCCGAGGCGAGGGCGCAGGCGGTGCGCAATGCGCTGTCTTCGGGCGAGGCCTCCGACACGCTGCCGGACATCATGTCGTCCCAGGCGATCCAGCGGCTGAAAGCGACGGAATCCGGCCTGCAGTCGCAGATTTCAGACCTGCAGACCAGCCTTCTCAACAATCATCCGCGGCTGAAAAGCCTGCGTGCCCAGCTCTCCGATATCCGGGCTCAGATCCGCCAGGAGACCCAGAAGATTCTGGCGAGCATCGACAACGAATCCAAGGTCGCAGATCTGAGAGCGAGCGAGCTTGAGCGGCAGTCGGATACGGTGCAGGCCAATAGCGCTCGCGCCGGTGAAGACGAGGTCGGTCTTAATGCGCTGGAGCGCGAGGCGACCGCCCAGCGGCAGCTGCTCGAAACCTATCTGGTGCGCTACCGCGAGGCTGCCTCGCGCGCCGACAGCAATTCGAGCCCAGCCGATGCCCGTATCGTTTCCAAAGCCATCGAGCCGGTCGATCCCTATTTCCCGAAGGTGGTGCCGATCGTCGTCGTCGCGACCGTTGCGACATTGATCTTGAGCGCCATCGTCACCATGCTGGCCGAACTTTTCAGCGGCCGGGCGCTGCGTGCCGTCGATGCGTCCCGTGAGGCGATCGAGGCCGAAACGCTCGTCGAGGACAGGGATACCCCGCAGGCCGCTCCCGTTATCGCTGTCGTCAGAAAGCCCGTCCGGCCGAGCATGCTCGCCGTGGTCGCCGACGAAGATCCGGTCGAGGACGTCAAGGCTGCCGAGGCGGCGCCGGAGGACGAGAACGAATTCTCAATCGCCTCGGTTGCGGATTATCTCGCAGGCAGCCGGGCGCCGCTGGCAATCGCAATATCTCCGACCGGTGACAATGGCTCGGCGGCAACGGTTTTGCTGACCCGCATGCTCGCCGACGCCGGCCGCCGCGTCATCCTGATCGATATGACCGGTTCCGGTTATCCCACAGAATTGATGGCCGAGGACCAGGCCGCTCTTGGCGTCACCGATCTGCTATGCGGCGAGGCCGCTTTTGGCGACACGATCCACGGCGACCACCTTTCCGATGCCCATCTCATTCCCCAGGGCCAGAGTGACGTTCGCCGCGCCATGCGCGGTGTGGACCGGCTGTCGCTGCTGCTCGATGCGCTTGCCGCCGCCTACGACCTCGTGGTGGTCGAATGCGGTTCGGCCGATGTCGCCGGCGTCTCGCGGCTGACGCGCAGCCGCGACGTCGAGATCATTCTCTCCCTGCCGGAAGTCGAGGAGACGATCTTCGTTGCCCTGATGACGGAATTCCAGGCTGCGGGCTACGAGCGCGTCGTGTTGATGTCGGGTGGTGAAGCGGCGGAGCAGAGGCTCGGCCAGGCCGCCTAACGCATGCCGCGCAAAAGTGTGCCGCGGTTTTGCGGCAACGACATGCGTAAGACAAAGACCGCTTAGCCGAGCCGTGCTCGGATGCTCTGCGTGAACTTATAGAGCTTCGGGCGGGCCTTGATATGGGCCTTGCCGCGGGTGACGATCCGGTGCGCGGCGCCGGCGAGAACGCCGAACTGCGAGACCGGCAGCACCACGTCGTAATGCGCGGTCTCCACAGGCGCCCAGGAACGCTTGTAAGTCTGGTCGCCAAGGCCGAAATCGAACAGCGCCACGCCCTTGCCATGCAATCCCGAAATGGTCTGCCAATAGAGGAATTCGCCGGGGCTCGTATCCGGAACGAGCTCTTCGTCGATTGCGCCGAACTGGCAGATGATGTGGTCGCCCTTGCGCGAAATCCCTGAAATTGCGGCGACCCGGCCCTCATTCTCACTTTTGAGCCGCAGCACATGCATCTGCAGCCCGAAATACCGCCGGTCGTCATCCCGCTTGTCGATGAGGCCGTGCAAAAAGGCCCGCGTTTCCTTGTCGGCGAAGACGTCGGGCAGGCCGAGGCTGGCGAAGCGGGCGCTCTTCAGGCGGAAAAAGATATCGAGCAGACGGTGCTGTTCTTCCGAAGTCTCGGGGACAACGTATTCGACGCCGCCGGCCGCCTCGAGACGTTTCGATTGAACACGGAATTTCTTGCGCCGGTTCTTGGCGTTGAGCTGCTTCAGCGTGTCCTCGAAAGCGGGAAAGAACGGCAGCTGATAGGCATGATTCTGGTTCTGCACCATCGGCAGCCCCGCAAGCGGGGTCGGTCGTCCGCGCCATTCCAGCGGAATGTTCTGCAGCAGCAGCAGATCGGCCCGACCCTTGAGCGCCTGCTGCAGCTGACCGGCGAACTTGCCGGGATCGATGGTCCCGCCGGCCTCTGCAAAGCTCTCGGAGAACAGGCCGGTATTGATATTGCTGTGATCGGCGGCGATGAACTTCGCGGTCGCAAGCCCCCGAGACTTGATGATTTCGACCGGCAGAATGAATGCCGTCTGACCCGCATAGGTGCCTTTGAGGATCGCCAGCGGCCGCTGAAAGGCGCTCACCCAGGCGGCGCACCAATCATAGCTCTGATGGAGTGACTGGAGATTGTCGCGCTCCAGCGCTCGCCAGTCGTCCTCCAACGGCTGCATTGCGTCGAAGACTTCGATATCGACTTCGGCCATGGCGAGTTTCATGCTCAGCTGACGCAGGCGCGAAATGGCCGTTTGGGCCAGCGCCACGTCCTCCGACGGCTGTTCATGAACATCGAGCTTTTGCGTCTGCACGGGTGGTTTTCTCCGGTCAAGAATGCTGAACGGGAAGGTAGGTATGCCAGACGTATATTTGGTTTAACTGCACGCGTCGGGCGAGGTTTTCCGCCGATCACGGTTATTCGGCCGTTAATGGCCTATTGCTGCGGCGGTCCGGCCATCCATTTGATGATCACCATTGCCGGCAATACCCAGAGCAGGCCGGTGAGCAGGAAATAGAGCAGGTGTCCCCACCAGGGCGCGTTGCCGAGCGCTGCCACCGCGATCGTGTTCGCCACCAGCGCATAGACCAGCACGAGCACGACGATGAGGATCGTGCCGATGAATTTGCGGAGGCGAATGGGCATCGTTTATCTCTCGGCATGGACAGGGCGAGCCGGCGCGACGGCATGCCGCAAAGGTTCGGGGCTTGTTTTGCATGAGCCGGTGGGGCAAATCAACTGCCGGATAGAAGGAGACATCATGGCTGTCGCAAACCCGACCACGGAACAGGCGATCCTGAGCGAAGTGCGCAAGCAGGACCGCGACCGCCGCGCCTTGCGTTTCTGGCTTGGTTTCGTGCTTTTGGCGCTCTTCTGTCTCGTGCTCGTCGGTGGCGCCACGCGGCTAACCAATTCCGGCCTGTCGATCACCGAGTGGAAGCCGATCCACGGCGTCATCCCGCCGCTGTCGGCTGCCGAATGGGAGGAGGAATTTCGCCTCTACCAGCGCATTCCTGAGTTTCAGCAGTTGAACAGCTCGATGACCGTCGACGAGTTCAAGGGCATTTTCTGGTGGGAATGGGCGCATCGGCTGATCGCCCGTGGCATCGGCGTGATCTTCGCGCTGCCGCTCATCTTTTTCTGGCTGACGGGGCGGATTGAAAAGCGCCTGCGCTGGCCGCTCGTCGGCATTCTGGCGCTTGGTGGCCTGCAGGGTTTTATCGGCTGGTGGATGGTGTCGTCTGGCCTGTCTGTCCGCACCGACGTCAGCCAGTACAGGCTAGCGACGCATCTCGTCATGGCCTGCCTGATCTTTGCCGGCTGCATGTGGATCATGCGCGGGCTTTCCAGGCATTCCAGCGATCCGGCGCCGGCGCGAAGCTCGCGCGGTTTTGCCGCCGCGATCGCCGTTTTCGCACTGTTCCAGATCTATCTCGGCGCGCTGGTGGCAGGGCTCGACGCCGGTTTTTCCTACAATACCTGGCCGCTGATGGATGGCGCCGTCATCCCGTCGGATCTGCTGATCCAGCAGCCCTTCTGGATCAACGCCTTCGAGAACCCGAAGACGGTGCAATTCATCCACCGCATCGGCGCCTATACGCTCTTCGCATTGACCTTGATCAACATGGTGATCGCGCTGCGCGCCGCACCATGGACCACCCATGCCCGCCGCGCCGTCGTGCTCTTCGCGCTGGTGACCCTGCAGGCCGCAGTCGGCATCGCCACGCTGCTGATGCAGGTGCCGCTTCACTGGGGCCTGCTGCATCAGGCCGGTGCCCTGGTGGTTTTCGGTTTCGCCGTCGCCAACTGGCGCGGCTTTTACGGCGAATATCCGCATGGGACGATGATCACAGAGCGCGATTGAATCATCCTGTTCTAACGCAGCACCCCATCGAGCAACGGCATGCCGATGATCGCGGCGCCGGCGATCAGCACGTAGCAGGCGATGCGGAAGGTCCGCTCCTCGGCGAGTCCGAACAGTTTCGAGCCGCCGTAAAGCCCGACCGCATAACTCGGCAGGATGATGGCGGTCAGTGCGAAGACGGTGGGCACGAACAGTCCGCCGATATAATAGCTGATGGCACTGAAGACGGACGAGATCGAGAAATAGAGAACGACGTTCGCCCTGACGCGCGTGAAGTCGCTTTTGCCGCCAAGCCAGTAGGCGACAACAGGCGGCCCGCCGAGCTGCGCGGCGCCGCTGAAAAGCCCGGCGATTAGGCCGATGCCGCTGCTGAGTGCTGCCGAAGGCGCGCCGTGGTATCGCCATCCCGATGCGAGAAGCGCGAGTAGGGCGATCGCGATGATGGTAATGCTCCAGCGCAAAAGCAGCGGGTCGAGCAGCGCCAGCATCGCCGTGCCGGCCGGGACGCCGAGGGCCGCACCCGCCGCCATGACGAAGACCTCGGGTCGGTTGGCGCCGCGCCATGCGGGCGGGATCATCCCGACTGTCGCAATGCCGTCGATGACGAGCAGGATCGGCGAGACCAGCTTCGGCCCGACGATCGCGCCGGCGAGCGGAATGAAGATCAATGCGGCGCCGAAGCCCGAAAAACCGCGGGCGAGCCCGGCGACGACGGCGAACGCCATCAGCGCATAGATGCCATGGTCGGGCAGGGCGGCGGCAAACCAGGCGTGCACGCCGGCGATGAGCACATCGAGCGTCATGACGTCAGGAGGCGAGCATCAGGTCCATATTCTGCACGGCAGCACCCGAGGCGCCCTTGCCGAGATTGTCGAGCAGCGCCACCAGATTGACTTGCGAGGTGCCTGGCGTGCCGAAGACGAAGAGCTTCATCGTGTCCTTGCCTTCGAGCTCGACGGCGTTGATGCGGGGCAGGACCTTGCTTTCGGCGAGCGGCACGACGGTGACGATATCCTGGCCGGCATAATGGGCGACGAGGGCTGCATGGATGCTCTCCATCGTCGTGCCTTCGGCGAGGTCGCCGAGATGCAGCGGCACCTGGACGATCATGCCCTGTGCGAACTTGCCGACCGACGGCGAGAAGATCGGCGCGCGGTCGAGCAGTCCGTGCACGGTCATTTCAGGCACATGTTTGTGGGTCAGCGGCAGGCCGTAGAGGAAATGTGGTGCGGTGATCGCATCCGGGTGATCCGGGTTTTCCATCTGCGCGATCATCTGCTTGCCGCCGCCGGTATAGCCGGACACCGCGTTGACCGTCACCGGATAGCCGTCCGGCAGCATGCCGGCAGCACGCAGCGGCCGGATGAGGCCGATCGCGCCCGTGGGGTAGCAGCCGGGATTGGCGACAAAACGGGCCGCCTTGATCCTGTCGGCCTGCGCGCTGTCCATTTCGGCAAAGCCATAGGCCCAGCCGGAATTGACGCGGAAGGCGGTCGAGGTGTCGATGACGCGGACGTTATTGTTGGCCGAAACCATCTGCACCGCTTCCTTGGAAGCGTCGTCAGGCAGGCAGAGAATGGCGATATCGGTGCTGTTCAGCATGTCCTCGCGCATGGCCGCGTTGCGCCGCTCGGCCTCTGGAATGGACAGAAGCTCGACATCGCGGCGGCCAGCCATGCGCGTGCGGATCTGCAGACCCGTCGTGCCGTGTTCGCCGTCGATGAAGATTTTCGGTGCCATGTTAGACCTGCGCTTTCAATGGGTTCAGAAGGTTTCCGGATTCACTTTGGGATGATACGTCAGCCTTGTGACACGGCGATGGCGCGTCTCTCGGCATGAAGCCCCAGCATATACATCGCCACCGTTGCCCCCGCAATGGCGGTGATATCGGCATGGTCGTAGGGTGGCGACACCTCGACGACATCGGCACCGCGAATATCGAGCTGGTGCAGGCGCTGCAGCACCGAGAGGATCTTGGCGCTCGATGGGCCGCCGGCAACCGGCGTGCCGGTGCCCGGTGCAAAGGCCGGATCGAGGCAATCGATATCGAAGGTGAGATAGGCCGGCGCGCCGCGCGTATGCGAGATGATCGCCGAGGCGATATCGCCGGCGCTCATCTCCTCGACCTGATGACCATAGAGAATATTGACGCCGAAATCCTCCGGCGCATGGGTGCGGATACCGACCTGGATCGAGCGGTCGGGATCAATGATGCCCTCGCGGGCGGCCCGTGCCACGAAGGAACCATGGTCGATGCGCCGTTCTTCGTCGAACCAGGTGTCCTGGTGCGCGTCGAACTGCACAAGCGCGAGCGGCCCGTGTTTTGCCGCGTGGGCTTTCAGCAGCGGCCAGGTAACGTAGTGATCGCCGCCGAGCGTCAGCAGAAAAGCGCCGCTGTCGAGGATGACGTTGGCCTGGCGTTCGATGGCATCAGGCGTATCCTGATGATTGCCGTAGTCGAGCAGGCAATCGCCGTAATCGATGACGGCCATCTCGGTGAAGAGATCGCGGTTGAAGGGATATTGCGGATCATTGTCGAAGATCGCCGAGGCGCGCCGGATCGCTTGCGGCCCGAAGCGCGTGCCCGGCCTGTTCGAGGTCGCGGCGTCGAAGGGAATACCCCAGACGGCAACGTCGACGCCGGCGAGCTCCTTGGTGAAGCGGCGGCGCATGAAGGACAGCGCGCCAGCAAAGGTCGGGTCGCTGGCGGCGGAGGTGAGGCTGGTCGCCGTGAAGGCATGATCAATCGATCTGTTCGCCAAGTGATGCTCCTTTTTTCGGTCGCAAAACCATAGTCGCGTTCGATGCGGACGCTGCATTGCATGACGCCGTTCGATGCCTGGGCGTCGGGCGGGTCTCTTACGAAGGAATTGACCGATCCCCTGCGCGCAGAAAGGGGTAGGCGAGGCGCGGGCAGATTTCAAGCAATCGTTCGGATGACGGCCGCTCGTATATCGTCGAGCCGCCGTCATCCGCTCCTGTCAGGCCGGCCGCCGCAGGGACCACAATCCGGCCAGAGTCGTCAGCGCGGCCGCACTGACGTAGCCCACGAGTGGCCAGGCGCTGTCGCCGCCGAGCAGGAGCACGAAGGCGGTTCCGGCAAAGCCGACGATGATGCTCTCGACACAGAAATAGAACGCGACCGCCGTTCCTGCCGTGTCGCCAAAGGCGTTGAGCGCGCCGTTGGCGGTGACTGCCGTCGTAAGGACGATGCCGATCGCGATGATCCACATCGGCATGACGAAGCTGACCAGGGAAGGCTGCAGAAACAACTCTCCAAAGGCAAGCAGCACGGCGCCGAGAAGCAGCATTGCCATGCCTCTGGCAAGGCTGCCGGCAATGCCCCAGCGCATGACGAAGCGTTTGGCGAAACGCGCCGTCACGATCATCACCAGCGCCACTGTGGCAAAGACGAAGCTGAAGCCGATTTCGGAGAAACCGGCTTTATCGATCAGCACACGGGGTGCCGTCGAGAAGAAGACGAAGAAGGCCCCCATCGCCGTGCTGAAGCCGCCGGTATAAACCCAGAAGGGAAAGCTTGTGAGGATCGGGCGGAGAGCGATCTTCGCGGTAACGGTGGGGCGGGTTTCATGCCACCGCATGCCGGCATTGAAAAGGGCGGCAACCGAAAGCAGGCCGATGACGAGGAAGATGGCCCGCCAGCCGAAGCGATCGGCGATCAAGGCTCCGGCGATCGGGCCTAATGCAGGCACGAAGGAGAGGATGGAGCCGAGAAGGCCATAGATCGTGATGCTTTCGGGACGTCCGGCGTAAACGTCACGCACTGTTGCGAAGGTTGCGACGAGGACCGCCGACGCACCGACTGCCTGCAGCAATCTCAAGGCCACGAAGAGCGGCGCCGACGAGGAGCCGGCCAGCAGGAAGGAGGAAGCGGCAAAGAGTACCGCCCCTGCGAGCAGGACGGGCCGTCGTCCGACAATATCGGAAATCGGGCCGAAGATGATCTGCCCGGCGCCGAGGACGAGCATGTAGAGGCTGAGGGTCAGTTGGATGACATCAGGCGAGGTGCCGAGCGCCTCCGGCATGACCGGCACGATCGGCAGATAGATATCCATGGCAAGAGAGGTCAGGATGTCGAAAGGCGCCATCAGCAGCAAGGCTGCCGGCACGGAATAGGTCCAGCGCTGGATTTTGGAATAAGACATGGGAAAGAACCCGCTCAAATGATTTCATTCGGCGGCGATCTGTCTCTTCATCAGTATCGGGATTGGTCGGACAGACGCCGCAACAACAGGGCAGAGTTGTTGCGGCCTATTTGTCTGCGGACTTGGTTGTCCCCATGATGCAACCCTGATTGCGGCTTCGCTCATTCTCGAAGCCCTTTGCCAAGTTTCTACCAGCAGAACGGCAATGCGACAATGACATGCCGATGCGCTTCCGGTTGGTTTAAACAGCGCCAAACAAAAAAAGGCCGGGTTTCCCCGGCCTTCGTAAATTCCGTCTGTCCGAAGCGATTAACGCTTGGAGAACTGGAAGGAGCGGCGGGCCTTTGCCTTGCCGTACTTCTTGCGTTCGACGACGCGGCTGTCGCGGGTCAGGAAGCCGCCCTTCTTCAGCACCGGGCGCAGGCCCGGCTCGAAGTAGGTGAGCGCCTTGGACAGGCCGTGGCGAACGGCACCGGCCTGGCCGGACAGGCCGCCGCCGGCAACGGTTGCGATGATGTCGAACTGGCCGTCACGGGCAGCCGCAACGATCGGCTGGCGCAGGATCATCTGCAGCACCGGACGAGCGAAATATTCCGCGAATTCCTTGCCGTTGACGATGATCTTGCCGGAGCCCGGCTTGAGCCAGACGCGGGCGACGGCGTTCTTGCGCTTGCCGGTCGCGTAGGAGCGGCCGAGCGAATCGACCTTGCGGACGTGGGCCGGAGCAGCAGCTTCGGAAATCGTGCCGAGATCCTTCAGGGAGGAGAGGTCAGCCATGATCAGGCGCTCCTTACATTCTTTTTGTTGAGCACGGCAACGTCGAGGGCGACCGGCTGCTGGGCTTCATGGGGATGGGCGGAGCCGGCGTAAACGCGCAGGTTCTTCATCTGGCGACGGCCGAGCGGGCCACGCGGAACCATGCGTTCGACGGCCTTTTCGAGGACGCGCTCCGGGAAGCGGCCTTCGATGATCTGGCGCGCGGTACGTTCCTTGATGCCGCCGGCAAAACCGGTGTGCCAGTAATAGACCTTGTCGGAATATTTCTTGCCGGTGAAAACCACCTTGTCGGCATTGATGACGATGACGTTGTCGCCGTCGTCAACGTGGGGCGTGAAGGTTGCCTTGTGCTTGCCGCGCAGGCGCATAGCGATGATGGAAGCGAGACGGCCAACGACCAGCCCTTCGGCGTCGATGATCACCCACTTCTTCTCCACCTCTGCAGGCTTCTGGGAGAAGGTTGCCATAGTGAATACTCTCTTTTGAGACCCTTGGCCCGAGGGCTTGAAGGGCGTTTCTTGTTGCTTGGATTGACAGGCTCGAGGCATGCCAAAAAGAAAGCAGCCCGGACAGGCTGCGTTCTGGCGCGGTGTATAGAGGGAATATGACATTGGGTCAATATCGACGTTCCTGAGGTCTGGAAAAAAGAGTAAGCAAAAACAATGAGTTAGTTATGAGGTATTGTGTTACCACAGATTTGCCGGCGAAAGAGCTGCCGTGCTTGACGCTTTTCGCATCCCTGCTGGGTTTGAAAGAGCATGCCGCGGTCGAAGCGGCCGCTAATCTTTGAACTCGCGCAGGCATTTCATCATTTCCCGAAGGCCGCGTGTCAGATGCTTGTCCCGGCGCAGAACCATGCCGAGGCGGCGCGTGAGCTTCGGCTGCAGCGATGAGGTCGTCACGAGGCCGGCGCGGTCGCGCTTCAACGCCAGTCCCGGCAGGATCGACCAGCCGAGCCCGACGGCTACCAGTTCCTTGATCGCTTCGATGCTGCCGAACTCCATGGCCGGTCGGATCCTAGTGTCCGGTGCGGCCAGCCACGCGTCGATTGCCCGTCGCGTATTGCCGCCCTCATAAAGCAGCAGCGTCCTGTCGCGCATGAAGGCGGCGTCCGGTCCGCCGTCGGGTATCAGGCTGCCCGCCGGAGCGACGGCCAGCAATTCTTCCTCGTAGAACGGTTCGATCTCGAAGTTGCGCCCTGAGGCCGGCAGGGCAACGACGGCGATATCGAGGCTGTTGGCCTCCAGATCGCGCAAGACGTCGTCGGCATCGCCGATGCGCACGGTGATTTCCAGGCCGGGCATGGATTTTCGGGCGGCGGCAATGGCGTGAGGAAGCAGGTGGATCGACGCCGTGCCGCCGCTGCCGATGCGCACGCGGCCGCTGGCACCGTCTCTGTGTGGCATCATCGCTTCCTCAGCGACGGCCGATTGCTGCAGCAATCGCCTTGCATGCACCAGCAGGTCGAGGCCTGCCGCGGTGGGCTGCGCTCGCCGGCCGACGCGCTCGATCAGCCGGACACCGAGCCGCTGCTCGAGCCCCTTGACCTGCAGGCTGACGGCCGGCTGCGTCAGTCCCTCCATGTCGGCGGCCGCCGTAAAGCTTCCGAGATCGGCGACGTTGACGAAGGTTGCGAGCTGATCGAGGTTGAGCGCCATACCAAAGATTTCCTTATGTGTATCATAACTTCCATAAGCTTCCTTCATGTGGGTTTCCAGCCCATCCTTCTGGTGTTGAAGAGAGGTGGAAGAGATGGCCATGGAATTGAGCGAAATCCTTGAGCGCGATATCGTTCGATCGAAATTTTGCCGGTCGGCGCGCAGGGGCCGGCGGCTGCTGGCGGCAATCGAGCATCACCTGGAAAAGCGCCGCAGCCGCCGCACGCTTTGCGAGCTCACCGACGACGAGCTTTGCGATGTCGGCCTGACCCGTGCTGAGGCGAAGGCTGAGATATTGAAATCCTGGTTCTGGTCTTGACTGCGGCCGCTGCGGACAGAGCATATCCTGCTCGAAATTGCCGCAGCCTTGTGGCAGAACACCTGTCCAAAGCAATTCCTGGAAAAGCGCGAAGCGGTTTTCCGTTCGGAAGGGCGTTAAAACAAAAAGTTAGAGTGGTTCTGCGTTTCCGTAAAAGCTGAACTGCTCTAAAATCGAGCGCAGGGAGCAGCATCATGGCCGAAATCCTATCCTTCCCGGACGCAGACAGGGCGGATGGGTTACTGGTTCGCTCGCTGCGCGACGGCGTGCTGCGCCTCGTGCTCAACAACCCGCCGGCCAATGCGCTCTCGATCGCGCTTCTCGAAGCGCTGATGGCCGAGCTCGATAAGGCCGGCTCGGATGCGGATGTGCGCGTCATCGTCATCGCCTCGACCGGCAATGTCTTTTCCGCCGGGCATGATCTCAAGGAACTCACTGCCCACCGCGCCGATGAGGACCGGGGAGCCGGTTTCTTCGAGAGGGCCTTCCGGCTCTGCGCCGATCTGATGCTGAAGATCGCGCATCTGCCGAAGCCCGTCATCGCCGAGGTTGACGGGTTGGCGACGGCGGCCGGCTGCCAGCTCGTCGCCTCCTGCGATCTGGCGATCTGCACGGATACGTCGACATTCTGCACGCCGGGCGTCAATATCGGCCTGTTCTGTTCGACGCCGATGGTGGCCGTTTCCCGGGCCGCCCATCGCAAGCAGGCTATGGAGATGCTCTTGACCGGCGAGACGATCGACGCCTCGACCGGCAAGGATTTCGGCCTCGTCAACCGCATCGTGCCGAAGCAGTATCTGGCGCAGGTGGTTTCCAAATATGCCGGAGTGATCGCCAGCAAATCGCCGCTGATCCTGAAGATCGGCAAGGAAGCGTTCAACCGCCAGCTCGAACTGCCGGTTGAGGCAGCCTATGACTATGCCGCTAGAGTGATGGTCGACAATATGCTGACGCAGGATGCTGAGGAGGGCATCGGCGCCTTCCTCGGCAAGCGCACGCCGGAATGGAAGGGCGAGTGATCACGCCAATTTCAGAACCAGCCCGCCGATGGCGATGACAACACCGGCGACGTAGCGCCAGACGCTGGCTTTTTCCTTGAAGACGGTGATCGAGATCACCAGCGCAAAGAGGATCGCGGTTTCGCGCAAGGCCGCGACGGTTGCGAGCGGGGCTTTTGTCATCGCCCAAAGTGCCAGCCCGTAGGAAGCGATCGAGCCGGCGCCGCCGATCAGGCCGCGCCACCAGTTGCGACGGACGTGACGCGTCACGGCCAAGGTGCCGCGTTGCGAAACCGCCCAGGAAAACAGCAACACCGGCGGCAGCAGCGACATCCATAATGTGTAGGAAACCGCATTGCCGGAAAGGCGTGCGCCGATGCCGTCGACATAGGTGTAGCTGGCAATGACGCAGGCATTGGCAAGCGAGAGCAGGATGGCGCGGCTGCTGCCGCGCCGTGCCTCCAGAGCGAGTGTCAGGACGCCCGCACAGATTGTCATCGTGCCCGCGAGAGCGCCGCCGGAAAGATTTTCCTTCAGGATGAAGCCGCTTGTCGCGGCGATCAGCAGCGGTGCGCAGCCGCGCATCAGCGGATAGACGAGGCCGATATCGCCGGCCCGGTAGGCAGCGGCGACCAACTGGAAATAGGCGAACTGCAGGATGGCCGAGACGCCGATGAACGGCCAGGCCGCGCTTTGCGGCAACGGCAGAAATGCCAGGAACGGCAGCGCCGAAACCGCGCCGCCTGCAGAGATCAGTGCCGCGTCGAGAGATTTATCGCTGCCGGCCTTGACGATGGCGTTCCATGTCGCATGCAGCAGTGCGCCGAATAGAACCAGCAGGATGACGTCGAGTGGCAAGGGAGTAAATCCGGAAAAGATGCGGGAAGTGGAAAACGCCTCGCCTTCGGCGTTTCAAATTCCTGAAAAGACAACTGGGATTTGCACGAAAATACACGGCGGCGGTCGCGGTCGCGTTCATATACGAATAGCATTCTTTCAGTGTGGAAACAATCGCGGTGGATTGAAGCAATTTTTACGTGCGCTCGACATGCGTTCAATCCAAGCGATCCTTTCAACTATGAGATGTTTCTAATGGACACGGGAACGGAACGGGGGATTATCAAGAACATAAGCAGAAATGATCCGGGGGAATTAGGCAGGTGATTATTCTATGCTGCTGAAATATAGATATTATTCTATAACTTTGACATACTGAAAATTTTAAACTTTTGATTGTGCCATCGTCGATAAGTCGCACCACGGGATTGAGCTTCGGCCTTTCGCAAAGGCGAAAGTCCTGCAGACTTCCCGCGGCCGTCAGGAGGGCGAAACCATCACAATTGATGATGTGGAACGAAAAGCATCCCGTCAAGGTTGTCGATATTCTGGCAATTCAGGACCGGGCAGCGGGGATTGTCTTTCGAGGGGATATGCGTCCATTCCGCATAATCGGTCGCATCGCAATAATTGCTGTTGCGGACATAACGATCGTAAAGCGGCAAGCCACGGGGAGACTGATAGCGGAAGATCACCGCGCCCTGATTGTGGATGGCGGCGCGCACGCTGGCGCAGCTCATGGCAAGCGGATTGTAGCGCGAGATCGCCAGCGCCGGCGATGCGGCGAGCACGAGCATGAGGGCAAGAGCGATTTTTTTCATCGAATCATCCTCAGGAAGTAACCAATTCATATATACGGAAAAGACACGCAGCCGGTTTCGCGGAAACGCAAAAAAAACTGCGGGCCGCGCTGGAGGGCTTTCGGGAGTGGAGAAACGACCATGGACCACGACGACTATACGGATGATTATCTCGCCGGAATCCTGCATTCCGTAAAGACCATCGCGCTGACCGGCGCTTCGCCCAATCCGGCGCGGCCGAGCAACGGCGTCATGGGTTATCTGCTGTCGCGCGGCTACGAGGTCATTCCCGTCAATCCGGGGCAGGCGGGCAAACAGATCCAGGGCCGCACCGTTTATGCCCGGCTCGCCGACGTGCCCGTGCCGATCGACATGGTCGACGTGTTTCGCGCCGCCGAATATCTGGATGGGGTGGTCGAGGAGGCGCTGGCGCTGAGACCGCTGCCGCAGATCATCTGGGCCCAGCTTGGCGTCCGTGACGATGGGGCTGCCGCAAAGGCGGAGGCCGCCGGCATCAAGGTGGTGATGAACCGCTGCCCGGCGATCGAGTATCCCCGTCTCATTGCCTGAGTTGAGGTGCGATGAGACGGATTTTCCACCAAACGCCCAAGGGTTGAAACGGATCGCGATTAACTTTCGTAGACGACAGGCTATGATCCCGCCCGTCAGCAACAACTGGAGGACGACATGGCCAAGAACGATCCGGGATTCAATACGTTGGCGATCCATGCCGGCGCCCAGCCCGACCCGGCGACCGGCGCGCGTGTCACGCCGATCTACCAGACCACCGCCTTCGTCTTCAATGATTCCGATCATGCCGCGGCTCTCTTCGGCCTGCAGGCCTTTGGCAACATCTACACCCGCATCATGAACCCGACGCAGGCCGTGCTCGAGGAGCGCGTCGCAGCGCTCGAGGGCGGCACGGCGGCGCTTGCCGTCGCCTCCGGCCATGCCGCGCAAATGATCGTCTTCCACACCATCATGCGCCCAGGCGAGAATTTCATCGCGGCCAACAGGCTCTACGGCGGCTCCATCAATCAGTTCGGCCATGCCTTCGAGAATTTCGGCTGGCAGGTGCGCTGGGCCGATCCCGCCGATCCCGCGAGCTTCGAAAGCCAGATCGACGACAAGACGCGCGGCATCTTCATCGAAAGCCTGGCCAATCCCGGCGGCACCTTCGTCGATATCGCCGCCATTGCCGATGTCGCGCATCGCAACGGCCTGCCGCTGATCGTCGACAATACGATGGCGACACCCTATTTCATCCGCCCGATCGAGCACGGCGCCGATATCGTCGTGCATTCGCTGACGAAGTTTCTCGGCGGCCACGGCAATTCCATGGGCGGCCTCATCGTCGATGGAGGCACCTTCGACTGGTCGAAATCCGGCAATTACCCGATGCTGTCGAGCCCGCGGCCGGAATATAACGGCATGGTCCTGCACGCAACCTTCGGCAATTTCGCCTTTGCGATCGCTGCCCGCGTGCTCGGCCTGCGCGATCTCGGCCCGGCGATCTCGCCCTTCAACGCTTTCCTGATCCTGACCGGCATCGAGACACTGCCGCTCCGGATGCAACGCCACAGCGACAATGCGATCGCCGTCGCCAAATGGCTGAAGGCGCACAGCAAGATCGCCTGGGTGAATTATGCCGGCCTCGACGACGATCCGAACCATGCCCTGCAGCAGCGCTATTCCCCAAAGGGCGCAGGCTCCGTCTTCACTTTCGGCGTCGAAGGCGGCGTTACGGGTGGCTATGAGGCGGGCAAGACGCTGGTCGAGGGGCTGGAGCTCTTCTCCCACCTCGCCAATATCGGCGACACCCGCTCGCTCGTCATCCACCCGGCCTCGACGACACATCGGCAGTTGACCGAGGAACAGAAGACCGCCGCCGGCGCCGGCGCCGACGTGGTACGCCTTTCCGTCGGCATCGAGGACGTCAAGGACATCATCGCCGACCTCGAACAGGCGCTCTCGAAGATCTGAGTGGCCATGGCAAATTTCATCACCCTCGGCATTGACGGCGTCGAACCCGAGTTCGGCGCCCCGGAGCCCGGTCGGATCATCTCAGGCGATCCGCATTTCCGCACCTGGAACCTGGAGGAGGCCGAAGGCGGGCTCTATTCCGGCATCTGGGAGGCGACGCCGGGCAAGTGGCGGATCGTTTATGAGGAATGGGAATATTTCAGCCTGCTGTCCGGCTATTCGATCGTCACGGAGGAGGGCGGTGAGCCGGTTCATCTGAAGACGGGCGACCGGATGATCTTGCGACCCGGCTTCAAGGGAACGTGGGAAGTCGTTGAAACGACTCGCAAGGATTATGTGATCAAGGTTTAAGCAGCGCCAGCAAACCGGCGCTGACGATGGCGGGCCTGTCCCGATTTGCGGCGATGACGGCCCGTCTTTCTGCGGATGGCTGCGCTTCTTTGCCGGATAGAACGCTTTTAACCAATCCCGTTAATCGGGTCTACATCGTCAAAATGCTATATCTTATCTGCAGCGCATAGCGGACATGATGTCTCCTGCCGTCCCCACAGACATGGCCTTGCAATTAATCTTTCCGGAATATGCATGTCGTCGAATCTTGCAGGTAGGCACGTTCGCACCCAGACCTCTTCCATCATTGCGACAACGGTCTGTTTCCTTGTCGTCGCCCTCATCCTGACCGGCCTGATGGCACATGTCGTCGTCAAGATGACCCGGTCGGCGAATGAGATCGACGATGCGCGGGCCACGCGCGCCGCCCGCGCGGCGATCGGAGCCTTTGTGGCTCGTCTGAGCGGGACGACGACGGACAATGCCATATGGGACGATGCCTATAGTGCGGCCTCCTCTCCTGCCGCCGCCGACTGGGCCTATGAAAATTGGGGAAAGACCAGCGAGGATTACGCGCTCTATGACGGCGCGATCGTAATCGGCCCTGACCGGTCGTCGATCGTCTCCGCATATGCCAAGGGCAAGCCCTTCGAGCCGAGCGCCTTTTTCGGCGAAGGCTTTTATCGGCAGATCAACGCAGCCGCCGATCCCGAGCGGGCGCCGATGGTCAACTTCATCAAGACCGAAAGCGGTATCGCCCTGCTCGCATCGCAGGCGATCCAGCCCTTCGAAGCCTCCGGAGAGCTTCCGAAGCTCAGCACGCTGAGCTTTTACAAGGAATTTACCCCCGAGGTTCTCGACGCGCTCTCGAACGAACATGAACTCGAAGGCTTGCACCTTGAAACGAAGCCCAGGCCGGAATTTCTGAATACGCCGATCACCGACATGAAAGGGGCCGTCATCGGCTACCTCGTATGGCCGAGCAAAGCGCCTGGAAGCACTGTGTTTCATCGGGTAACGCCCTATGTCGCTGCCGCCGTCGCCATTCTTGCGCTGTTCCTGATCGGCGTTCTGATGGTCGGGACGTCCGAGGCACGGCGCCTGCGCCAGCTGGCGGAGGCAGCGCTTTTCGAAGCCGGCCATGACAGCCTGAGCGGCCTGTTGAACAGACATGGACTTCTCAGCCTGCTGGAAGAGTTGGACAATTCGGGCTCTTCGCCACCCCGGCTCTATCTGGTCGATCTCGATGGCTTCAAGGCGGTCAACGATGCCTGGGGGCATGCGGTCGGCGATGATTTGATCCGACTGGTTTCGAACGCGCTGATGGCCTGCCACCCCGAGGTCGTCGCCGCGGCTAGGCTGGGGGGCGACGAATTTGCGCTGGTGCATGTTGGATCTGCCACGTGCGAAGATATGGAAAAGACCATTCTCGCGCTGTTTGCCGAGCCCTTCAAAATCGGCGGACGAACGATCGAAGTTGGAGCAAGCATCGGAGCTGCCGCGCGCGACGGAGGCATCGAGCCTCTGGAGCTTCTCCGCAGAGCGGACATGGCCCTCTATCGCGCCAAGGCAAGTGGCAGAGGCCAGGCGATCGAATACGACCCCGAACTGGACGAGGAACGCCAACGGGTCGCCGAACTGGAAGGTCTGTTGAAGCACGCCATCAGCACTGGTGCGATCGAGGCCGTTTTCCAGCCTCTCGTTTCCGCCACAACAGGCGCTGTCACTGGTCTTGAAGCGCTGGCGCGCTGGCGAACGTCAACCGGAAACATCAGCCCGGAGATTTTCATCCCTCTCGCCGAGAGGTGCGGCCTCATCGATGCGCTTGGCGTTCACATGCTGAGGACATCAATCGAGCATGCCAAGAGCTGGCCCGATCTGGCACTGTCGGTGAACGTCTCGCCAATCCAACTCTGCAATCCCGAATTTGCCGCGGAGGTAATCTCGGTCCTGCGCGAGCTCGATTTCGATCCGAAGCGCCTGACCTTGGAGATCACCGAAGGCGTTCTGATGACAAATCCGGATCAGGCCCGGCGGTCGATAGACCAGCTGAAGCGCGTCGGGATAAAGTTCGCGCTGGATGACTTTGGCTGCGGCTACGCCAGCATCGGCGCATTGCGGCAGTTCGGGTTCGATCGCATGAAGATCGATCGCTCGCTTGTGTCCGCTCTCGATGAAGGCGCCAACGGCGCCGATGTCCTTCGGGCGACCATTTCGCTGGCGACCGCTCTGAAGATTCCCGTGACCGCCGAAGGTATCGAGAACAGCCGCCAGGCGGCGATCTTGCGAGAGGCTGGCTGCGATCAGCTTCAAGGCTATCTGATGGGAAGACCTATGTCGGCGCACGACATATCCGGCAGGCTGCAGGAAGACTCGGCCGCATGACGCGCGATCGATGGGTCGCCCGCCTGAGGGCGAGTTCACCATCGTCATCGTCACCCACAACATGCAGCAGGCAAGCCGCATCTCCGACAATACCGCCTTCATGTATCTTGGCGAGCTGATCGAATACGGCCCGACCGCTGAGATTTTCCAGTCGCCGAAGGTCAAGCGCACCGAAGACTACATCACCGGCCGTTACGGCTGATCTGCGAGGCTATGGATCACCACCACAAATCCAGCCGGTCCAGCCCGTGGAAATGGTAGACGTCCTTGACTTCAGGCGTCTTCGCCAGCTTGAGACCGGCAAGCCTTGCGAACAGGATCGGGAGCACGACGTTGAGCTCCAGCCGCGCCAGCGGCGCGCCGATGCAGAAATGGATGCCGGCGCCGAAGGAGAGGTTCGCCGCCTCGTTGCGGTCGGGCCGGAAGGCCAGCGGATCGGTGAACTTCGCCGGGTCGAGATTGGCGGCGGCGAGGATGAGGCTGACCTTGTCGCCGCGCTGGAAGGAGACGCCGTCGATTTCCGCAGGCTCCAGGGCCCAGCGCTGGAAGATGTGGACCGGCGCGCAGGTGCGCAGGGTTTCCTCGACGGTGCGCTCGGTCGTCGCCTCGTCGCGGAAGATTTCCGCCGGATCTGAGCCGCTCTCGAGGATGATGCGCACCGAATTGCCGATCTGGTGCACAGTCGCCTCGTGCCCGGCATTGAGCAGCACGATCGTCGTCGAGACCAGCTCCTCCTCGGTCAGATACTGACCCTTGTGCTCGGTATGGATCATGTGGGTGAGCAGGTCGTCGCGTGGCTCGGCGCGGCGCTCTGCGATCACCGTCCGGACATAGTCGGAAAATTCCTTCGCCGCCCGTTCGGCCTCGTCTTCTTGCTCGCGCGTGCGGCCGAACATGTACATGCGGACGTAGGCGTGCGACCAGGCAAGCAGCTGCGGCCCCATTTCCTCGGGAATGCCGATCATCCGGGCGATCATCGTCACCGGTATGATGTCGGCAAAGGCAGAGAGCAGCTCGACCTCACCCTTTTCCGCGAAGCCGTCGATCAGCCGGTTGGCCAACTCGGTAAGCTCTGGTTTCATCTTCTCGACATGGCGGGAGACGAAGGCGCGGTTGACCAGCGTGCGCAGCCGTGTGTGCTCCGGCGGTTCGAGTTCGAGCAGGGAATAGCGTTCCGAGAGATCGAAACTGGCAAGATGCGGCATCGGCTCGGCAAGCCCGAGCTCCTCGCGGCTGGCGATATGCAGGATCTGCCGGCCGAAGCGGCGATCGCGCAGCAAACCGTTCACATGGTCGTAGCCGGTGAAGAACCACTGCTTCTGCTCGCTCCAGTAGAACGTCGGACAATGCGCATGAAGTGCGGCATAGACGGCATTCGGATTGCTGTAGAAGGCCGGGTTGCGGGCGTCCAGCGACACATGGCGGCGGGCCGGATCGATCGAGAGAAAGGGCGGTATCATCATGCCCGAAGGCTTAGCGGATTTGCTCGGCCTCGGAAAGGTGCGGGGTGAGGGCGAGCCGCCCGGAAGCGATGCGCGCCCGGCCGGGCGCGTCAATCACTTTAAAATCTAAGTCTAACCCCGAGGATTGATTCCGGTTTTCACCGTTACCGCTAGCCGGCCCGCGACAGCGTGCCCATGCGCCGCAGGGCCTCGATCTGGTCGTCGACCGTCGGCACGAGTTCGCCGGCGGTGTTGCTCGGCGCGGCCGGCGCCGGCGCTGCTGCCTCGGCTTCTCCGAAGGTGACGGTGCAGTTGCGGCCTGCGCCCTTTGCCGCGTAGAGCGCCCGGTCGGCGGCCGAGATCAGCTTGTCGATATTGGCTTCGACCGAGGAAGCAAGCGCGATGCCGATGCTGACGGTGACGGGAACGATTGCTTCGCCGGTGCTGACGGGAAGACGGCAGAATTCGGTGCGGATCGCTTCGGCGATCGCTTCGGCCTCGGTCTGGTCGGTGACCGCGGCGAAGGCTGCGAATTCTTCGCCGCCCATACGGCCGAAGATGTGGTTCGGAATATACTGGCGGGCCATTCGCGCGAATTCGGTCAGCACGGCATCGCCGGACTGGTGGCCGAAACGGTCGTTGACGCGCTTGAAATGGTCGAGATCGAAGAGTATCACTGCGACCTGGCGCTGGTCGTCATGAGCTTTTTCCTGGATGGCGTTGAAATAACCGAGCAGGCCGCGGCGGTTGAGCACGCCCGTCAGCGAATCGGTCAGGGTGAGGGCGCGCAGGTGCCGTTCGGAGCGCTCCATGATCAGCCGGCAGGTGAACGCGAAGGCGATGGTCAGCAGGAAGGCGCTTGCCATGGCGGAGGCGCCGCCGAGATTGGTCGCCTCGACATCGCTCGGCAGCGTTAGCGCCATCGTCACCGCCGAGCCGAAGCACAGGCAGCCCTGGATGACGAACACACCCATCAGCTTGACGCGGGTACGCTCGCGGCGCATGTCGCCGGCGGCGACCGCAAGGGCAAGCGCCGTCGCACCCGTCGCCGAAGCGAGATTATAGAGCACCACCCGGTTTGAATAGTCGCTGTTGACCCAGGGCAGAAAGACCCCGGCGAGCCAGATCGCCGGCGGCAGCAGCGCCCACCATTCGATCCGTTTGCGGTCCAGCGCCAGAAAACCCGCCACCCAGGCGCTCTGGCCGAGCAGCGCAATGGCATTGCCGATCTCTATGGACAACAGGCTGGGCACTTGGCCGCGCAGCGCGATCATCGCAAAGCCGATGCCGGTCAGCAGAAAGCCGATGCCCCAATAGAGGTAGGCCTCGTTTCTGACATTGTGGCGCCAGGCGACGAACAGCACCAAAGCGAGCGTCATCGCCTCCGAACACCAGATGGCGAGACCTGTAGCAATATTGAACACGGCAGCAACCCCTTGCCCGTCGGCCTTATCTGTCGGCCGCTATTTGTTGGCCTTTATCCTTGCCGATGAAGCTCGCCACTTCCTTAATGCTGTTGCGCCGCAGCACGCTTTTGCGCTGATATCTGCCGGTAGGCTTTCTGTCGGGTAAACGCTTATAAGCGCTCTCGAATGAAGTAAGCATTCCTTCATCCTGTCGTGGAGAAAAGCCGGGGGCGATGATGCCAGGGCCTCGCCGTTAACAGGCGTTTGGGGGAAAGAGGCTACCAGCTAAAGCCGCCTTGCCCCGCCATCTTAACGTTATCCTCATGCGTGTCTTGAAGAGGAGGGCAGTGACACTCTATGTAGGGATAGACATTTTCTTTGATTCCCGGCGCCGGCCGGCGAGACGTTGACAAAGGACGCACATGAGAAACCCAGTCGATACCGCAATGGCCCTCGTGCCGATGGTCGTGGAACAGACCAACCGCGGTGAACGCTCCTACGACATCTATTCCCGCCTGTTGAAGGAACGCATCATCTTCCTGACGGGTGCCGTCGAAGACCATATGGCGACGCTCGTCTGCGCCCAGCTTCTCTTCCTCGAGGCCGAAAACCCGAAGAAGGAAATCGCCCTCTACATCAATTCGCCCGGCGGCGTCGTCACCGCCGGCATGGCGATCTACGACACGATGCAGTTCATCAAGCCCGCGGTTTCGACGCTCTGCATCGGCCAGGCCGCATCCATGGGCTCGCTGCTGCTGGCTGCCGGCCACAAAGATATGCGCTTCGCCACGCCGAATTCCCGCATCATGGTGCATCAGCCCTCGGGCGGCTTCCAGGGACAGGCTTCGGACATCGAGCGCCACGCCCGCGACATCCTCAAGATGAAGCGCCGCCTGAACGAGGTCTATGTCAAGCACACCGGCCGCACCTACGAGGAAGTTGAAAAGACGCTCGATCGTGACCATTTCATGGATGCCGACGAGGCCCAGACTTGGGGCGTGATCGACAAGGTTCTGACCTCGCGCATCGAAATGGAAGGCGAACAGGCCTAGTAATTAATAGGGATGGTGTTTTCGTCGCCACAGTTCTATCCCATTTGTGATTGAACAAGGGCTTTCAACAGGCGACGAAGACGCTAATAGTAACTATTAATGCTATGTTGAATTTTTATGACATAGCATTCGGCATTCGAAGGGGATTCGTTGCCGCCGGGACCCGGACATGATTTGTTGGGCCTGGTTCGTAGCCCCTGAAGCCCTTCTCGGCAAAGGCTCCGGAAACGGAGTGCCGCCAGGAGCTGATAGAGTGGACCGCGATTTCGCCTTGAAATGCGGCGTGCTGGAAGGAAAGTGAAATGAGCAAGGTCAGCGGCAGCAACGGCGGCGACTCCAAGAACACACTCTATTGTTCGTTCTGCGGAAAGAGCCAGCACGAAGTCCGGAAACTGATTGCCGGACCGACCGTCTTCATCTGCGATGAATGCGTCGAATTGTGCATGGACATCATCCGCGAGGAGAACAAGTCCTCGATGGTCAAGTCCCGCGACGGCGTTCCGACGCCCCAGGACATCATCAAGGTCCTCGACGAATATGTCATCGGCCAGCGGCAGGCGAAGAAAATCCTGTCGGTCGCCGTTCACAACCATTACAAGCGCCTGGCGCACGCCTCGAAGAACGGCGAAGTCGAGCTGGCGAAATCGAACATCATGCTCGTCGGCCCGACCGGCTGCGGCAAGACCTATCTTGCCCAGACGCTCGCCCGCATCATCGACGTTCCCTTCACCATGGCCGATGCGACGACGCTGACCGAGGCCGGCTATGTCGGTGAGGATGTCGAAAACATCATCCTGAAGCTGCTGCAATCGGCCGACTACAATGTCGAGCGTGCGCAGCGGGGCATCGTCTACATCGACGAAGTCGACAAAATTTCGCGCAAGTCCGACAACCCGTCGATCACACGCGACGTCTCGGGTGAGGGCGTGCAGCAGGCGCTGCTGAAGATCATGGAAGGCACGGTCGCTTCCGTTCCGCCGCAGGGCGGCCGCAAGCACCCGCAGCAGGAATTCCTGCAGGTCGACACGACCAACATCCTGTTCATCTGCGGCGGCGCCTTCGCCGGCCTCGATAAGATCATCTCCGCCCGCGGCGAGAAGACCTCGATTGGCTTCGGCGCTACCGTCAAGGCCCAGGACGATCGCCGCGTCGGCGAAGTCCTGCGCGAACTGGAGCCGGAAGACTTGGTCAAGTTCGGCCTCATCCCCGAGTTCATCGGGCGTTTGCCGGTTCTGGCGACCCTCGAAGACCTCGATGAAGATGCGCTGATCCAGATCCTGTCCGAGCCGAAGAACGCGCTGATCAAGCAATATCAGCGCCTGTTCGAGATGGAAGACGTGGAACTGACCTTCCACGAGGATGCTCTGCGCGAAACAGCCCGCAAGGCGATCGTCCGCAAGACCGGCGCCCGCGGCCTTCGCTCGATCATGGAGAAGATCCTGCTCGACACGATGTTCGAACTGCCGACGCTCGAAGGCGTGCGCGAGGTCGTCATCTCCGAGGAAGTGGTTCGCGGTTCGGCCCGTCCGCTATACATCTATGCCGATCGTCAGGAAGAAAAGGCCAACGCTTCGGCGTAACCTTTGCGCTTTCGCACGATTATTTTGGGGGCTTGCCATCGGCGGGCCCCTTTCTATTTGAAAAACCATCCGAGGCACTGTTAGTATTTTGCCGGTGGGAACCGGAATTGCCTTTGCCGATGTTGCGCAAGGGAGAGTGCTTGGCAATGATGCCGTGATTCCGTAAGCCTATTGCTGGCGTTTGTATTTTAGCCGGGTCGGAAGTGGTAAGCGCCGGTCCAGCCACGCGCTTCATAGTGTTGGCGTTCCGTTGTAATGAAGCTGTCACATCCGGGGAACGCGGGCGTTAGCGTGGCTTGAAAAGCGTAGTCAGAACCTCCACTTGTAGAGCCAAGTGAGAGTGCCGGCCGGTCCCAAGCGGCCGCGCAGAGAGCCCGGTAACGGGACGATGGAAAGGACTTAAAATGACGAAGAAAACGTCTGTAGCGAGCAGTACTGCCTACCCTGTTCTGCCCCTGCGCGACATCGTGGTTTTCCCGCATATGATCGTGCCGCTGTTCGTCGGACGGGAAAAGTCGATCCGTGCGCTCGAAGAGGTCATGGGTTCCGATAAGCAGATCATGCTTGTGACGCAGATCAACGCCAGCGACGACGATCCGGATCCCTCCGCGATCCACAAGGTCGGCACCGTGGCGAACGTGTTGCAGCTGTTGAAGCTGCCCGACGGCACCGTCAAGGTTCTGGTCGAAGGCCGCGCCCGCGCGGAGATCGACACATATACCAGCCGCGAGGATTTCTATGAGGCGCTCGGCCATGTGCTCGAGGAGCCGCACGACGATCCGGTCGAACTGGAAGCCTTGTCGCGTTCGGTCGTCTCCGAATTCGAGAGCTATGTGAAGCTCAACAAGAAGATTTCGCCCGAAGTGGTCGGCGCCGCCAGCCAGATCGACGACTATTCCAAGCTCGCCGATACGGTCGCCTCGCATCTGTCGATCAAGATCACCGAGAAGCAGGAGATGCTGGAAACCACCAGCGTCAAGGCTCGCCTCGAAAAGGCCCTCGGCTTCATGGAAGGCGAGATTTCGGTCCTGCAGGTCGAAAAGCGCATCCGTTCGCGTGTCAAGCGCCAGATGGAGAAGACCCAGCGCGAATACTACCTGAACGAACAGATGAAGGCGATCCAGAAGGAACTCGGCGACGGCGAGGAAGGCCGCGACGAGATGAGCGAGCTGGAAGAGCGTATCTCCAAGACCAAGCTGTCCAAGGAGGCCCGTGAAAAGGCCGATGCGGAGCTGAAGAAGCTGCGCCAGATGAGCCCGATGTCGGCCGAAGCCACCGTCGTGCGCAATTATCTGGACTGGCTGCTCGGCATTCCGTGGGGCAAGAAGTCGAAGATCAAGGCCGATCTCAACAATGCCGAGAAGATCCTCGAAGCCGATCACTTCGGTCTCGACAAGGTCAAGGAGCGCATTGTCGAATATCTGGCCGTGCAGGCTCGCGCCACCAAGATCAAGGGCCCGATTCTCTGCCTCGTTGGCCCTCCGGGTGTCGGCAAGACCTCGCTCGCCCAGTCGATCGCCAAGGCGACCGGCCGTGAGTATGTCCGCATGGCGCTTGGCGGCGTTCGCGACGAAGCCGAAATCCGCGGTCACCGCCGCACCTATATCGGCTCGATGCCCGGCAAGGTCATCCAGTCGATGAAGAAGGCGAAGAAGTCCAACCCGCTCTTCCTGCTCGACGAGATCGACAAGCTCGGCCAGGACTATCGCGGCGATCCGTCTTCGGCCCTGCTCGAGGTACTCGATCCGGCACAGAACTCGACCTTCATGGACCATTATCTTGAGGTCGAATACGACCTGTCGGATGTGATGTTCATTACGACGGCGAATACGCTGAACATCCCGGCGCCGCTGATGGACCGCATGGAGATCATCCGTATCGCCGGCTACACCGAAGATGAAAAGCGCGAGATCGCCAAGCGGCATCTGCTGCCGAAGGCCATCAAGGAACATGCGTTGCAGCCGGAAGAATTCTCGGTCAACGACGACGCCCTGATGTCCATCAGCCAGCACTACACCCGTGAAGCCGGCGTCCGCAACTTCGAGCGCGAACTGATGAAGCTTGCCCGCAAGGCGGTCACCGAGATCATCAAGGGCAAGACGAAGTCCGTGCATGTGACGGCTGCCAACATCTCCGACTATCTGGGCGTCCCGCGCTTCCGCCACGGCGAAGCCGAGGGCGAGGATCAGGTCGGCGTTGTCACAGGTCTTGCCTGGACGGAGGTCGGCGGCGAGTTGCTGACCATCGAAGGCGTGATGATGCCGGGCAAGGGCCGCATGACGGTCACCGGCAATCTGAAGGAAGTCATGAAGGAATCGATCTCGGCGGCGGCCTCCTATGTCCGCTCGCGCGCTGTCGATTTCGGCATCGAGCCACCGCGCTTCGACAAGAGCGACATCCACGTGCACGTGCCGGAAGGCGCGACGCCGAAGGATGGCCCCTCGGCCGGCGTCGCCATGGCGACCGCGATCGTCTCGATCATGACCGGTATCCCGGTGAACAGGCACGTGGCCATGACCGGTGAGATCACCCTTCGCGGTCGTATTCTGCCGATCGGCGGTCTCAAGGAAAAGCTGCTCGCAGCCCTTCGCGGCGGCATCAAGAAGGTGCTGATTCCGGAGGAGAACGCCAAGGATCTGGCGGAGATTCCGGATAACGTGAAGAACAGCATGGAGATCATCCCGGTATCCCGCATGGGCGAGGTGATCAAGCATGCGCTGATCCGGCGGCCGGAGCCGATCGAATGGGACGGCACGGTGGAAACGCCGGTCATCGCATCGGTCGAAGGCCTCGACGAGACGGGCGCAACCATAGCGCATTGAGTGGCCTCGGCCACATTTATGCCCCATTGGCTGAAAACTCGGAAAAAGGCTGGCGAAAACGCCAGCCTTTTTTGTGAAAACGTCATGTAGACGCTTGCTTTTCCTTGATTTGCAGGGCTTTTGGGTTCCCGGCGGGCCTGATGATACCTATTCGGCGCCTAGCTTATATTGAGTCGTTTCGTACCATTTAGAAAGGGGTGGAAACATGAACAAGAATGAACTCGTGTCCGCAGTCGCCGAAAAGGCAGGACTGACGAAGTCTGACGCGGCTTCCGCTGTTGACGCGGTTTTCGACGTTGTCCAGGGTGAACTCAAGAACAAGGGCGACATCCGCCTTGCAGGGTTCGGCAGCTTCACCGTTTCTCATCGTGCCGCATCGAAGGGCCGCAACCCGTCGACGGGCGCTGAGGTAGACATTCCGGCTCGCAACGTGCCGAAGTTCACGCCCGGCAAGGGCCTGAAGGACGCCGTCAACGGCTGATCTGAGATTATCCGCCAGCCGTAAACGAGACCGGCTGTGCAGGATTTGGAAAGGGGTTCGGCTTTGTCGGACCCCTTTTGCTTTGCTGGGCCCTTGCTTTCGTGGCTTGCCGCCATGCGGGCTTTGATCTACGACATTTCTGTTCTCAGGGCGGGGTGAAACTCCCCACCGGCGGTATGGGTTTCTGCCTGAGCCCGCGAGCGCCGCCTTCCGCGCCAATGCTGGGGGAGGGTCAGCAGATCCGGTGCGAATCCGGAGCCGACGGTTAAAGTCCGGATGGAAGAGAATGAGTGTCGGCCGTGCGAAGGGCGGGGTGTCCTGCGTCGCCTGTTCGTGGCTCATGCGTCCTGATTTATGTTGGTCCCTGGTTTTGGATGAAAGACATGAGTCAGAATTCTCTTGCGGTCGAGCCGTCCCGCGCCATTGTCGGTGCACTCTGGATGGTCCTTGCCGGCATCGCCTTTTCGCTTCTTAACGTCGTCACCCAATGGCTGACGATGAAGCTTGCCTTTCCCTCGGCCTCGGCCGCCTTCTGGCAATATGGCTTCGCCTTCCTGTTTTCGCTGCCGTTCCTGCGCAGGCTCGGCCTGGCGGCGATGCGCACGCACTATCCCTGGCGTCACCTGGCGCGCGTCGTGCTTGCCGCGCTCGGGGTCGAGGCCTGGGTCGCCGGCCTTGCCGCGGTGCCGATCTGGCAGGCGATCGCGCTGGTGATGACCTCGCCGTTCTTCATCATTCTCGGCGCCCGGCTCTTCCTGGGTGAGCGCGTCGGTCCGGCCCGCTGGGCGGCGACCGCAGCCGGTTTCACCGGCGCGATGATCATCCTGCAGCCATGGTCGGACGGCTTTGGCTGGGCAGCACTCTTGCCGGTGCTCTCGGCGCTGCTGTGGGGCGCCTCGTCGCTGATCACCAAGAGCCTGACGGGCATCGAACGACCGGAGACGATCACCGTCTGGCTGCTCGTTCTGCTGACGCCGATAAACGGAGGGCTGGCGCTTGCGGCAGGCTTTGCAGTGCCGACGGGTACAACACTTGCCTTGTTCCTGCTGGCGGGGCTGCTGACCGCCGCAGCGCAGTATTTCCTGACGCTTGCCTATTCCGCAGCGGATGCCGCCTACATTCAACCTTTCGACGATCTGAAGCTGCCGCTGAATGTGCTGGCCGGCTGGCTGTTCTTCGGTTATGCGCCGGCCGGCTACCTCTGGCTAGGCGCAGTGCTCATCCTTTCCGCCTCACTCTTCATCATGCGAAACGAGATGCGCAAAGAGCGGAAACCCGCCTGAGGTACCCTAACCTTCTCCCCCGGAAAACGGGGAAAAGGGGAGGTGCCATGCTAGATGTGGGCAGGGAACCGAGTGGTTGCGGCACATCCCCTTCGTCTCGTTTACGAGGGACGGGCCGAAACCCATGGCTCGACCCCGGCCGGTGGCGGCAGCCGGATGAGGGCCTGACTCGACTTGCCGCAGCCCTGACAAAATAGCGACGCTCCAGCCCTACCAGCGCTGATGCACATGCGGCGCGATCAGCCGCGTGTAGATCTCGCGTGTTGCCGCCATGACACCGGCCGTAAGGGGCGCCAGATCGGCTGCGGCCGCATTGGCTTTGGCTTGTTCGGCATTGCGGGCGCCGGGGATGACGACGGTGACGGCTTCAGCCATCAGGATCCAGCGCAGCGCAAAGGCCGCCATGGTGGCGCCCTGAGGCACCAGCTTGCGCACCTCTTCCACCGCTTGCAGGCCGACCTCGAAGGGCACGCCGGCAAAAGTCTCGCCGACATCGAAGGCTTCGCCGTTGCGGTTGAAATTGCGATGGTCGTCGCTGGCAAAGTGGGTGTCCCGGGTGATCTTGCCGGAGAGAAGGCCGCTGGCCAGCGGCACGCGGGCAATGATCGCCACGTTCCTGCGGCGCGCTTCCTGGAAGAACAGGTGGTCGGGACGCTGGCGGAAGATATTGTAGATGATCTGGATGCTGACGACGCCAGGATATTCGATCGCCTTCAGCCCGTCTTCGACCTTTTCGACGCTGACGCCGTAACCTTTGATCTTGCCGGCCGCCTGCAGCGCGTTCAGGTTCTCGAAGACCTCAGGCTGGTAAAACACCTCGCGCGGCGGGCAGTGCAGCTGCACGAGGTCGAGGCTGTCGACGGCAAGATTCTCACGGCTGCGGTCGATGAAGCCTTCGAGGTTCGCTTTGGTATAACCTTCGGCGACATGCGGGTTGAGCCGGCGGCCGGCCTTGGTGGCGACCATCGGGCGCTGGCCGCCGCGCGCCTTCAGCACGTCGGCGATGATTTTTTCCGAGCGGCCGTCGCCATAGACGTCAGCCGTATCGATGAAGGTCATGCCGGCATCGAGTGCGGCGTTAAGCGCCGCGCGTCCATCCACCTCGCTGATATCGCCCCAGGAGCCGCCGATCTGCCAAGCGCCGAAGCCGACATCGGTGACGGTGAAAGGCATGCGGCCGAAAGCATGGTGTTTCATGAAAAATCCTCCAGGTGATGAAAGATATTGGCCTATCAGGCGGACAACTATGCGGCAATTGTCAATCCGGCCTTGATTGGTTGCCTCGATGAAATATCGTTCCGCGACAAGGCTTCAACCGCAATGAATGGAAAAGGAAAGATCATGGAGATCAAACCTGTCGGCTCTCGCCCTTCGATGAAGCCGCCGGCCGATTATTTCACCGGCGCCGTTCGCCAGGATCCGTTGATGGAGACGCCCGAACCGGCCCGGATGCGGGCAACCTCGGTCACCTTCGAACCCGGCGCCCGCACCGCTTGGCATACGCATCCGCTCGGCCAGACGCTGATCGTGACCTCTGGCAGGGGCCTCGTCCAGAGCTGGGGCGGTGAGATAAGCGAGATCCGCGCCGGCGACACGGTATGGTTTTCGCCGGGCGAAAAACATTGGCACGGTGCCGCCGCGGACACGGCGATGACGCACATCGCCATTCACGAGGCGCTGGACGGCAAGCATGTCGACTGGTTGGAGCAGGTCACCGACGCGCAATATTCCGGCATGAGCTAAATCACAGCCGCTTCAGGCAATAGGAAAAATGCGCGTGTGATTCGACCGTCAGGAACTCGAATTGCCAGCGGTAATCCTTGCAGAATTTGGTGACCGCCTCGACGACGCCATAGACGATCGGCTTGACGGTATTGCCGGTGCAGAAATCATGCCCGGCAATCCGCCCCGTCCGCTTCACCTTCTTGTCGCAAAGCAGCAGTTCCTGCCAGGTGAGCTCGAAGGAATGGTCGGTATCGATATAGGCCCAGTCGAGGAAATCGTCTTCGAACTCGGCGAGCTTGTCGAGCGATGTGCCCTGCATCAGATGCAGCCTGCCGGCCTCGATCTCGGCAGAAAACGTCGTGTGGATTGCGTCGAGGCCGGAGCTGTAGCGATCCATCGACCAGGGATCGACGAGGTAGAGCTGCGCCGGGCGATTCTTTTCCAGGATCTCCGCCGTATATTCGCCGAAGGCCGCTCCCACTTCGACGCCGATGCCGCCGTTCGGGATTCGGTAGAGCAACTCGCCACGATCCGGCAGCAGACGGGCGTTTTCCATATGATGGGCGCTGAGCGGAGTGCGCGGCGTGCTCGCCCGGAGCGCCTGCCTGTCTTCACGTGTCTTCATCTCTGATCTCGGGATTACGGGCGTCTGACGGCCCTGATGTGGTTTGCGGCGAACGTAGGAGCAGCCGACGCCGATGACAACCACATGACGGGAATTTGCTTCTTTCGAACAAATCGCTAAGTTTCACATGTGGACTGACGAGAGCTCGGGAGGAGCGATTTCATGAGACGCATGTGGCCTGAAGAGTTCAACGCCATCGTTAACGGGGCCGAGGAGGTGATGTTAGAATCACCGGCCGAGGCCGGCGAAGCACCGCTGCACCGCAAGGCGCTGAAGGCACGCATCAGCATGGAGGACTACGAACGGATCTGGCCGTTTGCCGAGATGCGCTTCCGGCTTGGTGAGGAAGCCCTAGAAGGCAAGGCCATCACGCTGATCACCACCAACCCGCATTACCACACCTGGCACCCGAAGGACGGCGGCAGCGTCGAATCCGTGTCGGACAGCGGCCGCCATTTCAAGACGGATTATATCATTGTGCACTTCCTGCTCGACGACGTGAAGGAAACATCCCCCGCCTGAGAGGTCTCATCCCGGCACAGGCCGCTAAAGCGCATCGCGTGGAACTGATTCACGCGGCGCTTTAGCTCTTCGTTTTGATGCATGTCGTTATCCCGGAACCGCTGCTGACGCGGAATTGATTCCGACGCTGATGACAACGGCGGCGATATCGCTAAGTTTGGCGAATATGTTCCCACAAAATTGGAGGTTCCCGTGACGGCGAACGTGTTGGATATTCCTGTGAAAACAGTGGATGGTCGTGAAACCGCGCTCAACGAATACAAGGGTCGCGTGCTCCTGGTCGTCAATGTCGCCTCGAAATGCGGGCTGACGGTTCAATATGAGGGGCTCGAAAAGCTCTATGGCGAAAAGCGCGAACGCGGCTTCGTCATCGCCGCTTTCCCCGCCAACGACTTCAAGGGTCAGGAGCCCGGCACCGATGCCGAGATCCTCGATTTCTGCACCAGTACCTACGACGTCACCTTCCCGATCTTCTCGAAGATCTCGGTCAAGGGCGAAGCCCAGCATCCGCTCTACCGGCAACTGACGAAGTCTGGCGTGAAGACGACAGGCGAGGGCCCGATGCGTGAACGGCTGAAATCCCACGGCATGTCAGGTGGCGACGAGGATGACATTCTTTGGAACTTCGAAAAATTCCTGATCGGCCGCGACGGCAAAGTCGCCGCCCGCTTCGCGCCGGATGTGACGGCGGATGATTCGCGGCTGGTTTCGGCGGTGGATAAAGAACTGGCGAAGGGGTGAATGGTGGGCGATGAGCCTCGACTGTCACGATTCTAGAACGCCACTTCGGAATCCCGAAATTCCCCGCTTCGGGATTCCGAAATCCGCGGCGCTTCGCGAGGTGCCGACAGAAAAAAACATGCAATGATTTCAATCCCGCAACCAATTTCGGGATTCCGAAGTGCTATATAGAGTCTGGTGGGGAGTTCAGAGCAAAGGCGTTCGACCACGATCAGAGACTCTGTCGCAGTCAAAGAGCATGGATCCCCTCGGGCTACCAAGCGCGTCTGGACCGCGATGATTCGCAAAGAGGCTGAGCAGGATCTTCAGATCCCAAGCACGGTCACAAGCGGGGGCGTAAAGTCCTTGAAGCCCACTCTCGGCCAGTCGCACCTTCTGTCGAATCGCGTCTTCGGTTCGTGGCGCTCGCATGCCGGATTCGTCTTGAATGCGTATCCGGGCAGGCTGACGTATCTGGCGCTTGGCGTGCTAAGGGCGATTGCGATGCACAACGTCAATGCGGAGCAGAGAGTCCTCATGGCACACCTCTAGGCGTCGTAAGCCTTCAAGCGCGGAGATTTTCCGGGCGACGAATTCTCCCACTTTTGCCGGCCCCCATCCATTCGCCCAATAGGAGGTGGCTGCAGCGGCCGGGAGTAGTCCGTTTTGGTGGAGCGTTGGCTTTAGACGGCGCGCCGCATCTGGCCCTGCTGGGCGCTTCCACTGGATCAGTGGCCGATTAGAATTCCAAATAGGTGACAAAGCCATGCGGGCGTCTGCCTTCGAAGCCTCAACATCACACCAGCTATTTGACACTTTAGGGGAAGAATAAATGGTGGGCGATGAGAGACTCGAACTCCCGACATCCTCGGTGTAAACGAGGCGCTCTACCAACTGAGCTAATCGCCCATCGCAAACGAAGCCGGATCGGCCTGCCGCGTTGGTGGCCGTGATCTATGCGGATCGCGGCAAAACCGCAAGAGTGTTTGTGAAGATTTTTTGATTTTTTTGACAGCGCTCCTGTCCCTTGCGGGGCAGGTGGGCGCGGCAAGGCTGTGGATAAAGGGGAGGGGGCATGTCGGCTTCGACTGTGCCGGCGGCTTCGATCCGGCCTCGGTGCTGCAGCGGGAAACGGAATTGACGGCTTTTCCTTCATTCCGCGCGGCCTTGCCAAAACAATTCAACGGCTGTCATGGTTTTGTCTCCAAACCTGCTTGACACTAAATGGCGAACCCCGTAGTTAGCCGCTCATCGAAACGGGCAGCCGTTTTGGTAAGGGTGCGAAGGCATCCGGACTGCTTGAAATGAATTGCGGGTGTAGCTCAGTTGGTTAGAGTGCCGGCCTGTCACGCCGGAGGTCGCGGGTTCGAGCCCCGTCACTCGCGCCATTTCAAGTCTTGTAAAAACGCAAAGCGATTTGTCGTTTGTCCGGTTTTCTTCATCCTCGCGGCCGCAAATGGCCGATTAATGCGCGGGTGTAGCTCAGTCGGTTAGAGTGCCGGCCTGTCACGCCGGAGGTCGCGGGTTCGAGCCCCGTCACTCGCGCCATTTTCTTCACCAAGCCATGCAGTTTCCAGTGGTCAGACATGCAGCTTCACACGGCTTGGGCGGATTTGTCGCGACATCGTTGCATCTGCTTGATAATGTCCGCGCGCCACGCGTCGAATTGCCTCTGTAAATCTCTTGCGCCGGGGCTTCGGCTGCGCTAACCACGGCTTGTTGCAACGCACGTTCGCTTGCCGGGCATTTGCCCAAATGTGCCGTCTGGCGCCTCCGGCAAGCAGGGATGAACATGATGACTGAACTGCTCAGTTCCTATATTCCGATCGCTATCTTCATCGCTATCGCGCTTGTTATCGGCCTGGCGCTGCTTATTGCGCCGTTCGCCGTGGCTTTCAAAGCGCCTGATTCGGAAAAGCTCTCGGCTTACGAATGCGGCTTCAACGCGTTCGACGATGCCCGTATGAAATTCGACATTCGCTTCTACCTCGTGTCGATCCTCTTCATCATCTTCGATCTTGAAGTCGCTTTCCTCTTCCCCTGGGCCGTTTCCTTCGGCGCCATCGGCTGGTTCGGCTTCTGGTCCATGATGGTCTTTCTCTTCGTGCTGACCATCGGCTTTATCTATGAATGGAAGAAGGGAGCCCTGGAATGGGAGTAGCCCCTGTGAGCAATCAGCCGCTCGTTGCCCAGCAGCCGAAAGGGATCATCGATCCCTCGACCGGCAAGCCGATCGGCAGCAACGACGCATTTTTCGGCGAGATCAACAATGAGCTTGCCGATAAGGGTTTCCTCGTCACCTCGACCGACGAGCTGATCAACTGGGCCCGTACCGGCTCGCTGATGTGGATGACCTTCGGCCTTGCCTGCTGCGCCGTCGAAATGATGCAGCTGTCGATGCCGCGTTATGACGTCGAGCGCTTCGGTTTTGCGCCGCGCGCTTCGCCACGCCAGTCCGACGTGATGATCGTTGCCGGCACGCTGACCAACAAGATGGCGCCGGCGCTGCGCAAAGTTTACGACCAGATGCCCGAGCCGCGCTACGTCATCTCGATGGGCTCCTGCGCCAATGGCGGCGGTTATTATCACTATTCCTACTCGGTGGTGCGCGGCTGCGACCGCATCGTGCCGATCGACATCTACGTGCCGGGCTGTCCCCCCACGGCAGAGGCGCTGCTTTACGGCGTGCTTCTGCTGCAGAAGAAGATCCGGCGCACCGGCACGATCGAACGCTAAGGGTTAAGGACAAGGCATATGAGTGAAGCCCTGACTGAGCTTGCGTCCTACCTTGGCGAAGCGCGCGGTAACCTGATCGCCGCATCGCAGATGAAGTATGGCGAGCTGACGCTGACCGCAACGGGTGAAAACCTGATCCCGCTTTTGACCTTCCTGCGTGACGACGCCAAATGCGGTTTCGTCAACCTGATCGATATTTGCGGTGTCGACTGGCCGCAGCGCGAGCTGCGTTTCGACGTCGTCTATCACCTGCTGTCGCCGAAGCAGAACCTGCGCATCCGCGTCAAGGTGGCAACCGACGAAGATACGCCGGTTCCCTCGGCCTGCGGCGTCCATCCCGGCGCCGACTGGTTCGAGCGCGAAACTTGGGACATGTACGGCGTGCTCTTCACCGGCCATCCGGACCTGCGCCGCATCCTGACCGACTACGGCTTCGAAGGCCACCCGCTGCGCAAGGACTTCCCGACCACCGGCTTCGTCGAGGTTCGTTATGACGATGCGGCAAAGCGCGTCGTTTACGAGCCGGTCGAACTGAAGCAGGAATTCCGCAACTTCGACTTCATGTCGCCCTGGGAAGGTACTGAATACGTGCTGCCTGGGGATGAGAAGGCCAAGCAGTGAGTGGTGATTAGTCGGTAGTGAGTAGTGGGCAGATATTTGGGTGACGAACGGGAAAATCAGCTCCTATCGTGATTTGAAAGTCTGGCAATTTGCTATCGAGCGATCTGTTGTTTGTTATGAGGTGACGAGAACCTTCCCGCGGGAAGAGATCTATGGAATGACCAGCCAGATTAGAACGAATTGCTCGACCGATGCGACGAAATTGGAAAGATGCTGGGATCGCTTATCCGAAGCGTTCAGCACAGGAAAGCTGACGAATAGTGAGCGGATGAAAACTAACTACTACTCACTAATCACTACTCACTCTAAGCGAGTTAATCGCCATGACCGAACATAACGTCCGCAACTTCAACATCAATTTCGGACCGCAGCATCCGGCGGCGCATGGCGTTCTTCGTCTTGTCCTGGAGCTTGACGGCGAAATTGTGGAGCGGGTTGATCCGCATATCGGCCTGCTGCACCGCGGCACCGAGAAGCTGATCGAGACCAAGACCTATCTTCAGGCCTTGCCCTATTTCGATCGGCTCGATTACGTCGCGCCGATGAACCAGGAACATGCCTATGCGATGGCTGTGGAAAAACTGCTCGGCATCGACATCCCGATCCGCGGCCAGCTGATTCGCGTCCTCTATTCGGAAATCGGCCGTATCCTCTCGCATCTGCTGAACGTCACGACGCAGGCCATGGACGTCGGCGCGCTGACGCCGCCGCTCTGGGGCTTCGAAGAGCGTGAAAAGCTGATGGTGTTTTATGAGCGCGCCAGTGGCTCGCGCATGCATGCCGCATATATCCGTCCGGGCGGCGTTCATCAGGACCTGCCGGAACAGCTCGTCCAGGATATCGGCGACTGGTGCGACCCGTTCCTGAAGGCGCTCGACGACATCGACAATCTGTTGACCGGCAACCGCATCTTCAAGCAGCGCAACGTCGATATCGGCGTCGTCTCGCTGGAGGATTGCTGGGCCTGGGGCTTCTCCGGCGTCATGGTGCGCGGTTCGGGCGCTGCCTGGGACCTGCGTCGCGCCCAGCCTTACGAATGTTATTCCGATCTCGAATTCGACATTCCGATTGGCAAGAACGGCGATAATTATGACCGCTACCTGATCCGCATGATCGAGATGCGCGAATCGGTCCGCATCATGAAGCAGTGCGTCAATCGCCTGCTGTCGGATGCCAAGACCGGTCCTTTCTCGTCGATCGACGGCAAGGTCGTGCCGCCGAAGCGCGGTGAGATGAAGCGCTCGATGGAAGCGCTGATCCACCACTTCAAGCTCTATACCGAAGGCTACCATGTGCCGGCCGGCGAGGTTTACGCCGCCGTCGAGGCGCCGAAGGGCGAGTTCGGCGTCTATCTCGTCTCCGACGGCTCCAACAAGCCGTATCGCTGCAAGATCCGCGCTCCGGGTTATGCGCATCTGCAGGCGATGGACTTCATGTGCCGCGGCCACCAGCTTGCCGACGTCGCGGCCGTGCTCGGCTCGCTCGACATCGTCTTCGGCGAGGTGGACCGCTGATGCAGCGTCTGCCGCTTGCCGTCGCCCTTCTTCTTGCGGCATCCGGGGTTTCGGCCCAGGAGACCGATACGCTCGGCACGCCGCTGGGTCGTAAGGAAGTGACGCCGCCGGCGGCGCAAACGTCCATGGGCGATCTTTTGTCCAAGGGCTATCAGATCAAGGCTGCCATTCCGAATGGCGGCAAATTCGTAGTGTTTATGCAGAAAGACCAGTCGGCCTATGCCTGCGAAATGCAGTCTTTGACCGCTTCGCGGTGTGGAACCCTAAACTGACAAGGCGTGAGGAAGAATGTCCGTTCGTCGATTAGCCGAAGATCAATTTCAGCCTGCCGCATTCGCTTTCAGCGATGAAAATGCGGTCTGGGCGGACAAGACGATCCAGAAATACCCCGCCGGCCGCCAGCAATCGGCGGTCATCCCGCTGTTGATGCGGGCGCAGGAGCAGGATGGCTGGGTCACGCGCGCGGCGATCGAAAAGATCGCCGACATGCTCGACATGGCCTATATCCGCGTGCTCGAGGTCGCGACCTTCTATACGCAGTTCCAGCTGCATCCCGTCGGCACCCGCGCCCACGTCCAGGTCTGCGGCACGACGCCCTGCATGCTACGCGGCTCGGAAGCGCTGATGTCGGTCTGCAAGAGCAAGATCCACGCCCATGCCTTCGAGCGCAATGCCGAGGGAACACTGTCCTGGGAAGAGGTCGAATGTCTTGGCGCCTGCGTCAACGCCCCCATGGTGATGATCGGCAAGGACACCTATGAAGACCTGACGCCGGCGCGCCTCGAAGAGATCATCGATACCTTTGCCGCCGGCAATGGCGCGAGCATTAAGCCGGGCACCCAGATCGACCGGGTATTTTCGGCGCCGGAAGGCGGCTTGACCTCGCTGACGACGGCAGAGCCGAAGACAAGGACGCGCGCCAAGAAGGCCGATGCCGAAAGCGTGTCGGCTCCGGTCGTCGACGCCGCTCCGATCCCGCCCTCCGAGGCCGCCCGCCCGAAGAGCACCGATGCCGAGACCAATGCCGCGCTGAAGACGCCGGCAACGGCGCCGAAGGCGGCTGCCAGGAATGCCAAGGCAGCCGAGCAGCAGCCGGTTTCCGGCACCGCGGCTGCCGAACCGGCGCCGGCACCCGCCGTCAAGGCCGAAGCCGCCCCGGCGGCAAAGCCAGCGCTCACCGACAAGAACCGTCCGGCCGGCATCGAAAAGCCCGCCGCATCGGATGATCTGAAGATGATCTCGGGCGTCGGCCCGAAGATCGAGGCGACGTTGAACGAGATCGGCATCTTCACCTTCTCGCAGGTCGCGGGCTGGAAGAAGGCCGAGCGCGAATGGGTCGACGGCTACCTGAACTTCCGCGGCCGCATCGAGCGTGACGACTGGGTCAAGCAGGCCAAGGCGCTCGCCAAGGGCGGCGAAGCGGAATATATCAAGGTCTTCGGCAAGAAGCCGCGGTAAAGAGGTGAAGCATGTTACAAGATAAAGACCGCATCTTTACCAACATCTACGGCCTCAAGGACAAGTCCCTGAAGGGCGCGATGAGCCGCGGCCACTGGGACGGCACCAAGCAGATACTCGAAAAGGGCCGCGATTGGATCATCAACGAGATGAAGGCGTCCGGCCTTCGCGGCCGCGGCGGCGCCGGATTCCCCACGGGTCTCAAATGGTCCTTCATGCCGAAGGAAAGCGACGGTCGCCCGCACTACCTCGTCGTCAATGCCGACGAATCGGAGCCCGGTACCTGCAAAGACCGCGACATCATGCGTCACGATCCGCATACGCTGATCGAAGGCTGCGTCATCGCCAGCTTCGCCATGGGCGCAAATGCGGCCTACATCTATGTGCGCGGCGAATATATCCGCGAGCGCGAAGCGCTGCAGGCGGCGATCGACGAATGTTATGATTATGGCCTGCTCGGCAAGAACAACAAGCTCGGCTGGGACATGGACATCTACGTCCATCACGGCGCCGGCGCCTATATCTGCGGCGAGGAAACAGCCCTCCTCGAAAGCCTCGAGGGCAAGAAGGGCCAGCCGCGCCTGAAGCCGCCTTTCCCGGCCAATATGGGCCTTTACGGTTGCCCGACGACGGTCAACAACGTCGAATCGATCGCCGTTGCGCCGACGATCCTGCGCCGCGGTGCCGGCTGGTTCTCGGCCATCGGCCGTCCGAACAATGTCGGCACCAAGCTGTTCATGCTCTCCGGCCACGTCAACAAGCCGTGCACGGTCGAAGAGGAAATGGGCATCACCTTCCGCGAACTGGTCGACCGCCATGCCGGCGGCATCCGCGGCGGCTGGGACAATCTGCTCGCCGTCATTCCGGGCGGAGCATCCTGCCCGATCGTTCCGGCCAAGGACATCATCGACTGCCCGATGGATTTCGACGGCCTGCGCGGCGTCGGCTCCTCCTTCGGCACGGCCGCCGCGATCGTCATGGACAAATCCACCGACGTGATCAAGGCGATCGCCCGTATCTCCGCCTTCTTCAAACACGAGAGCTGCGGCCAGTGCACGCCTTGCCGCGAAGGCACCGGCTGGATGTGGCGGGTGATGGAGCGCATGGCCAAGGGCAATGCCCAAAAGCGCGAGATCGACATGCTGTTCCAGGTGACCAAGCAGATCGAAGGCCACACCATCTGCGCGCTCGGCGACGCCGCCGCATGGCCGGTGCAGGGTCTGATCCGTAACTTCCGTCCCGAGATCGAAAAGCGCATCGACCAGTATACGGCAAGCGCCCTTGATCACGGCGCGGTTCTGGAGGCGGCTGAATAATCATGGCGGACAACGCATCGAAGAGTGGAAAGAAGGAAGACGCCGCCGATTTCGCGGCCGGCTTCGGCCGTCTTGCCGCCGAGATGCTGGAAAATGCGCGGGCAATGCCGATGCATCCGCTGATGGCGCATCCCGCCGCAGCCTTTGCCGCCGCAACAGCGATCGGCTTCGGTCTCTCGACCCAGATGGCGGGCGCCTTTTTCGGCGCCTTCCAGAGCGCGCTGGAAACGACCGGCAAGGTCGCGGCAGCGCTCGATGATACGCCGCCGGACGAGCCGATGCCCGCCGTCGATATCCGGCCGGAGAATATCCGCCCTGAGGTCAAGGCTGTGGTCAAGCCGGTGGCCGCGAACAAGCCGGCGGCGGAGACCAAGCCTGATGTCGAGAAGAAGACAAGGCCGAAACTGACTGTTGTAACACCGGTCAGCGAACCGGTCCCTGCCAGCCAGCCGGCTGTGAAGGCAAAACCGGCCCAGCGGGCGAAAAAGGTCGACGATCTGAAGCTGATCGCCGGCATCGGCCCGAAGCTGGAGCAGGTGCTGAACGACAGGGGCATTCGCAGCTTCGCCGAGATTGCTGCCTGGAGCACCGAGGACATCGCCCGGCTCGACGCCGAGCTTGGCGTCAACGGCCGCATCGACCGTGACGACTGGATCGGCCAGGCAAAAGTTCTGGCAGGGCGGGCGCGCCGAAGGAAATGAACTGTCCGGCCGTGCAATCGGCCGGAAATATGGGCAGATCGGCGGACGGGCGGGGGCCCCACGCCGCAGATGCCGGTGCGGGTTCCGGACCTGGAACGCGCGACAGAGAATTTGGGCGACATCAAATGTCGGCAGGACGAAAGATCCGGCTTGGCAATGAGAGTGTTGCAAAAATAGGTTTGTTTGCCGTCATCAGGCAAACGGGAAACAGGACTGAGCGACGATGGCAAAACTGAAGATTGACGGCAACGAAATCGAGGTTCCGGATCACTACACGCTGTTGCAGGCGTGCGAGGATGCCGGGGCCGAAGTTCCGCGCTTCTGCTTCCATGAGCGGCTGTCGGTTGCCGGCAATTGCCGCATGTGCCTTGTCGAGGTGAAGGGCGGCCCGCCGAAGCCCCAGGCTTCCTGCGCCATGAGCGTGCGCGACATCCGCGGCGGCCCGAACGGCGAACTGGCCGAGGTCTTCACCAACACCCCTATGGTCAAGAAGGCCCGCGAAGGTGTGATGGAATTCCTGCTGATCAACCATCCGCTTGATTGCCCGATCTGCGACCAGGGCGGCGAATGCGATCTGCAGGACCAGGCGATGGCCTTCGGCATCGACACTTCGCGTTACCAGGAAGACAAGCGCGCCGTCGAAGACAAGTATATCGGCCCGCTGGTCAAGACGGTGATGAACCGCTGCATCCATTGCACGCGCTGCGTCCGCTTCACCACCGAGGTCGCCGGCATTTCCGAACTCGGCCTGATCGGCCGGGGCGAGGATGCCGAGATCACCACCTATCTCGAACAGGCGATGACCTCCGAGCTGCAGGGCAACGTCGTCGACCTTTGCCCGGTCGGTGCACTCACCTCCAAGCCCTTCGCCTTCACCGCGCGCCCCTGGGAATTGAACAAGACCGAATCGATCGACGTCATGGATGCCGTCGGTTCGGCGATCCGCGTCGATACCCGTGGCCGCGAAGTCATGCGCGTCCTGCCGCGAGTCAACGAGGCGATCAATGAAGAGTGGATCTCCGACAAGAGCCGCTTCATCTGGGACGGCCTGAAGACCCAGCGCCTCGACCGGCCCTATGTCCGCCGCGACGGCCTCCTGCAGCCTGCCAGCTGGGCAGAAGCCTTCGGCGCCATCAAGGCTGGCGTTGCCGCCACCTCCGGCGACAAGATCGGCGCAATCGCCGGCGATCTTGCTTCCGTCGAGGAAATGTATGCGCTTTCCGAACTGGTGAAGTCGCTCGGCTCAACCAATCTCGACTGTCGCCAGGATGGGGCGGCGCTCGATCCGTCGCTCGGCCGCGCAAGCTATCTCTTCAACCCGACCATCTCGGGCATCGACCAGGCCGACGCGCTGCTGATCATCGGCGCCAATCCGCGCTTCGAGGCGGCAATCCTCAATACCCGCATCCGCAAGCGCTGGCGCCGCGGCAAGTTCCCGATCGGCGTGATCGGCGAGCCGAGCGAATTGCGCTACACCTATGACTATCTCGGCGGTGGTCCGGACACGCTGAAGGATCTGGTCGACGGCGGTCACGCCTTTGCCGAGGTCCTGAAGAACGCCGCCAAGCCGATGATCATCATCGGCCAGGGCGCGCTGTCACGCACCGATGGCGCCGGCGTACTCGCCAGTGCCGCCAAGCTTGCCGGTTCGGTCGGCGCGGTCGTTGAAGGCTGGAATGGCTTTGCCGTCCTCCATACGGCCGCCTCCCGTGTCGGCGGCCTCGACCTCGGTTTCGTGCCGGGTTCCAAGGGCGTCAATGCCGCCGAAATGCTGACGGCGATGGATGTGCTCTTCCTGCTCGGCGCCGACGAACTCGACTTCACCGCCAAGAAGGCCAAGCTCACCGTCTATATCGGCTCGCATGGCGATAACGGCGCGCATCATGCCGACGTCATCCTGCCGGCCGCAGCCTATACCGAAAAGTCCGGCACCTGGGTCAACACCGAAGGCCGCGTCCAGATGGGCAATCGTGCAGGCTTTGCACCGGGCGATGCCCGCGAAGACTGGGCGATCATCCGTGCCCTTTCCGACGTGCTCGGCAAGAAGCTTCCCTTCGATTCGCTCAGCGAATTGCGCGTCCGGCTCTATGCCGCTTTCCCGCATTTCGCCGCCATTGACGAGATCGCCGAAACCGATAGCGCCCAAATTGCCGCAGTTGCGAAAAAAGCCGGCAAGATGAACAAATCCGGGTTTGCGTCGCCGGTGAAAGACTTCTATTTGACGAACCCGATAGCGCGTGCCTCGGCTGTCATGGCGGAGTGCTCGGCATTGGCCCGCAACAACTTCAAAGTCGCGGCAGAGTAAGGGCAGGGGACTATGGATTCTTTCTTTTCGACCTATGTCTGGCCGGCGATCATCATGATCGGTCAGTCGCTGCTGCTTCTCGTCTGCCTGCTTATCTTCGTCGCCTATGTGCTGCTCGCCGACCGCAAGATCTGGGCGGCCGTGCAGCTGCGCCGCGGCCCGAACGTCGTCGGCCCCTTCGGCCTCTTCCAGTCCTTCGCCGACCTTCTGAAGTTCGTCTTCAAGGAGCCGGTCATTCCGGCTGGCGCCAACAAGGTGGTATTCCTGCTCGCCCCGCTGGTGACCGTGCTTCTGGCGCTTGCCACCTGGGCGGTGGTGCCGTTGGCTGATGGCTGGGTGATCGCCAACATCAATGTCGGCATCCTCTATATCTTCGCGATCTCCTCGCTCGAGGTCTACGGCATCATCATGGGCGGCTGGGCTTCGAACTCGAAGTATCCGTTCCTCGGCGCCCTGCGCTCGGCGGCACAAATGGTGTCCTATGAAGTCTCGATCGGCTTCGTCATCGTCACCGTGCTGCTCTGCGTCGGCTCGCTGAACCTGACCGACATCGTCAATGCGCAGCATACCGGCCTCGGCACCATGCTCGGCCTGCCGTCGTCGTTCCTCGACTGGCACTGGCTGTCGCTTTTCCCGATGTTCATCATCTTCTTCATTTCAGCACTTGCCGAGACGAACCGTCCGCCCTTCGACCTTCCGGAAGCCGAATCGGAACTCGTTGCCGGCTTCATGGTCGAATACGGCTCGTCGCCATACATGATGTTCATGCTCGGCGAATACGCGGCCGTCTGCCTGATGTGCTCGCTGACGACGATCCTCTTCCTCGGCGGCTGGTTGCCCCCGGTCGACATCTGGATCCTCAACTGGGTTCCGGGCATCATCTGGTTCATGCTGAAGGCCTGCTTCGTGTTCTTCATGTTCGCGATGGTCAAGGCTTTCGTCCCGCGCTACCGCTATGACCAGCTCATGCGCCTCGGTTGGAAGGTCTTCCTGCCGCTGTCGCTCGCCATGGTCGTCATCGTTGCATTCGTGCTGAAACTGATGGGTTGGGCATGATAATGTCAGCTCTCGTTTCCGGCAATATTGGAGGTTGAAGATGGCAAGCTTGTCCGGCTCCATCAGCTCGCTGTTTCTCAAGGAATTCGTCGGCGCGTTCTTTCTGTCGATGCGTTACTTCTTCCGCCAGAAGGCGACGATCAATTATCCCTTCGAAAAGGGCCCGGTCTCCCCGCGCTTTCGCGGCGAGCATGCGCTGCGCCGTTATCCGAACGGCGAAGAGCGCTGCATCGCCTGCAAGCTCTGCGAGGCGATCTGTCCTGCCCAGGCGATCACCATCGAAGCCGGTCCCCGCCGCAATGACGGCACCCGCCGCACGGTGCGTTACGACATCGACATGGTGAAGTGCATCTATTGCGGCTTCTGCCAGGAAGCCTGCCCGGTCGACGCCATCGTCGAAGGCCCGAATTTCGAATTCGCGACGGAAACCCGCGAAGAGCTTTATTTTGACAAGTCGCGGCTTCTGGATAACGGAGACCGGTGGGAGCGCGAAATCGCCCGCAACATCGCGATCGACTCGCCGTACCGCTGATCGAGTTTTTGAAATGCCGTAAGGGAGCTTAGCTGCTTCGGTCGCGGTCAATATGCACAGGAGCTTTGCCGGTCAGCCGCGCAAAACTCTATCGGGCAGAAAAACTCCCGGCTGCCCGGGGGGAAGATGAAAAAGGCACCAACATGGGTCTGCAGGCTCTATTTTTCTACCTTTTCGCCTTTGTCGCGGTGGCGTCGGCGTTCATGGTCATCTGGGCGAAGAACCCGGTTCACTCGGTTCTGTTCCTGATCCTGGTGTTCTTCAATGCGGCCGGCCTCTTCCTGCTGCTCGGTGCCGAATTCCTGGCGATGATCCTGCTCGTCGTCTATGTCGGCGCCGTTGCCGTGCTCTTCCTCTTCGTGGTGATGATGCTCGATATCGACTTCACCGAACTGAGGGCCGGCGTTCTCGAATATGCGCCGATCGGCGGGCTGATCGGGGTGATCCTCGCGGCCGAGCTGATCGTCGTCATTGGCGGCAGCGTCATCTCGCCCGAGATCGCCAAGACGGTCGCCATGCCGATCCCGGCGCTGACGGAACGCACCAATACGGCTGCCCTCGGCGACGTGCTCTACACCAACTACGTCTATTTCTTCCAGATCGCCGGTCTGGTGCTGCTGGTCGCCATGATCGGCGCGATCGTGCTGACGCTGAGGCACCGCACCAACATCAAGCGGCAGAATATTCCCAGGCAGGTTGCCCGCACACCCGCCACCGCCGTCGAGGTGGTTTCGGTCAAGCCCGGGCAGGGCGTTTAAGGCAGGTCAAGGAACAAAGAATATGGTCATCGGACTTTCCCACTACCTGACGGTCAGCGCCATCCTCTTCACGCTCGGCGTCTTCGGCATCTTCCTGAACCGGAAGAACGTCATCGTCATCCTGATGTCGATCGAGCTGATCCTGCTTGCTGTCAACATCAACATGGTCGCCTTTTCCTCCTTCCTGAACGACATCGTCGGCCAGGTCTTCGCGCTGTTCATCCTGACGGTCGCGGCTGCCGAAGCGGCGATCGGTCTTGCAATTCTCGTTGTCTTCTACCGCAACCGCGGCTCGATCGCGGTCGAAGACGTCAATATGATGAAGGGCTGAGTGGCTCATGTTCCTGTATAAGGCTATCGTCTTTCTTCCCTTGATCGGCGCGATCGTCGCCGGCCTTTTCGGCCGCGCCATCGGCGCCAAGGCTTCGGAATATGTCACCAGCGGCCTGATGATCATCGCCGCCATCCTGTCCTGGGTGGTGTTCTTCACCGTCGCCATGGGGCATCCCGAAGGCGGCCCGATCAAGGTCGAGGTGCTGCGCTGGATCCAGTCCGGCGGCATCGACGTCTTCTGGTCGCTGCGCGTGGATACGCTGACCTCCGTCATGCTGATCGTCGTCAACACGGTCTCGACGCTGGTTCACGTCTATTCGATCGGCTACATGCATACCGATCCGCATCGCCCGCGCTTCTTCGCCTATCTCTCGCTTTTCACCTTCGCCATGCTGATGCTGGTGACCGCCGATAACCTTGCCCAGATGTTCTTCGGCTGGGAAGGCGTCGGTCTCGCCTCCTACCTGCTGATCGGCTTCTGGTTCAAGAAGCCGTCGGCAACGGCTGCGGCGATGAAGGCCTTCATCGTCAACCGCGTCGGCGACTTCGGCTTCGTGCTCGGCATTGCCGGCGTCTTCGTGCTGTTCGGTTCTATCAATCTCGACACGATCTTCGCCAATGCCTCGAACTTCGCCCCGCATGAAGGCGGCGGCGAGGCGAGCGAAGTGATCCTCAACCTCTTCGGCATGCAACTCGACAAGGCGCATGCGCTGACCGGCATCTGCCTGCTGCTGTTCATGGGCGCGATGGGCAAGTCGGCGCAGTTCCTGCTGCACACCTGGCTGCCCGACGCCATGGAAGGCCCGACCCCGGTCTCGGCCCTCATCCATGCCGCCACCATGGTCACTGCCGGCGTCTTTCTCGTCGCCCGCATGTCGCCGCTCTTCGAACTGTCGCCGGATGCGCTCGTCGTCGTCACCGTCATCGGTGCGATCACCGCCTTCTTCGCGGCAACCGTCGGCCTGGTGCAGAACGACATCAAGCGCGTCATCGCCTATTCCACCTGTTCGCAGCTCGGCTACATGTTCGTGGCGCTCGGGGTAGGGGCCTACGGCGCGGCGATCTTCCATCTGTTCACGCATGCCTTCTTCAAAGCGCTGCTCTTCCTCTGCGCCGGCTCGGTCATCCATTCCGTCGATGGTGAGCAGGACATGCGTTACATGGGCGGCCTGTATCCGCATATCAAAGTTACCGGCATCCTGATGATCATCGGCACGCTGGCGATTACCGGCGTCGGCATTCCGTTCACGCCGATCGGCTTTGCCGGCTTCTTCTCCAAGGACGTGATCATCGAGGCGACCTATGCTTCGCATTCGCCGGTCGCAGGCTTTGCCTTTTCGCTGCTGGTCATCGCGGCTCTCTTCACCAGCTTCTATTCCTGGCGCCTGATCTTCATGACCTTCTTCGGCAAGCCGCGCGCTTCGCACGAGGTCATGCACCATGTCCACGAATCGCCGCAGGTCATGCTGGTGCCGCTCTATCTTCTGGCGATCGGCGCGGTGTTTGCCGGCGTGATCTTCGAAGGACGGTTCTACGGCGAGGAATATGCCGCGTTCTGGAAGGGCGCGCTGTTTACCGGGGCCGAGAACGAACTGGTCGAACAGTTCCATCACGTGCCGGCGCTCGTGGGCCTGAGCCCGTTCATCGCCATGCTGCTCGGCTTCGTCCTCGCCTGGTACATGTATATCCGTTCGCCGCAGACGCCGCGCACCCTCGCCAGGCAGCACCGCATTCTCTACCAGTTCCTGCTGAACAAGTGGTACTTCGACGAACTCTACGACTTCCTCTTCGTCCGCACGGCCAAGGCGCTCGGCCGCTTCCTGTGGAAGAAGGGTGACGTCGGCGTCATCGACACCTATGGCCCGAACGGCGTTGCCGCCCGCGTCGTCGCCGTCACCGACCGCGTCGTCCGCCTGCAGACCGGTTACCTCTACCACTATGCCTTCGCCATGCTGATCGGCATTGCGGCGCTTGTTACCTGGATGATGCTCGGGAGTTCCTTCTGATGACCGATTGGCCTATTCTTTCAACGGTCACCTTTCTGCCGCTCGTCGGCGTGGTGCTCCTGCTATTGATGAACGGCGAAAGCGAAACCGGCCGGAAGAACGTGCTGTGGATCTCGCTGATCACCACCGTCTTCACCTTCGTCGTCTCGCTTCTCATCTGGACTGGTTTCGACAATGCCAATCCGGGTTTCCAGATGCTCGAAAAGCATGACTGGCTCGGCACCGGCATCGGCTACCATCTGGGCGTCGACGGCATCTCGATGCTGTTCGTCATCCTGTCGACCTTCCTGATGCCCTTCTGCGTGCTGGCGAGCTGGCTCTCGATCGAGAAGCGCCTGAAGGAATATATGATCGCCTTCCTCATCCTCGAAACGATGATGGTCGGTGTTTTCGTCTCGCTCGATATCGTGCTCTTCTACGTCTTCTTCGAGGCGGGCCTCATTCCGATGTTCCTGATCATCGGCGTCTGGGGTGGCAAGGACCGTGTCTACGCGAGCTACAAGTTCTTCCTCTATACGCTGCTCGGCTCGGTGCTGATGCTGCTCGCCATCATGGCGATGTACTGGCAGGCCGGCACGACCGACATCACCGCGCTGCTCGCTTATAAATTTCCGCCGGCGCTGCAGACCTGGTTATGGCTTGCCTTCTTTGCCTCCTTCGCGGTGAAAATGCCGATGTGGCCGGTTCATACCTGGCTTCCGGATGCCCACGTTCAGGCGCCGACGGCAGGCTCGGTGATCCTGGCCGGCGTGCTGTTGAAGCTCGGCGGCTACGGTCTGATCCGCTTCTCGCTCGGCATGTTCCCGGTCGCGTCCGACTATTTCGCGCCGTTCGTCTTCGCCCTGTCGGTCATTGCGATCATCTATACCTCGCTGGTGGCGATGATGCAGGACGATATCAAGAAGCTGATCGCCTATTCCTCGGTGGCCCACATGGGCTACGTGACGATGGGCATCTTTGCCGCCAACATGCAGGGCGTTCAGGGTTCGATCTTCCAGATGCTGTCGCACGGCATCGTCTCCGGCGCGCTCTTCCTCTGCGTCGGCGTCGTCTACGACCGCACTCACACCCGCGAGATCAACGCCTATGGCGGTCTCGTCAACAACATGCCGAAATATGCCGTGGCGATGATGGTCTTCACCATGGCCAATGTCGGACTTCCCGGCACTTCGGGCTTCGTCGGCGAATTTCTGACGTTGATCGGCGTCTTCCGGGTCAACACTTGGGTCGCGCTGTTTGCCGCCACCGGCGTCATCCTCTCGGCCGCCTATGCACTCTGGCTTTATCGCCGGGTGATCTTCGGCGCGCTGGAGAAGGAAAAGCTGAAGGCGCTGCTCGATCTTTCCAGACGCGAGCAGCTGATCCTCTACCCGCTGGTCGCGCTGACCATCTTCTTCGGCGTTTACCCGGCTCCGGTCTTCGATGCGACGGCCGCCTCGGTGGATCTGCTGGTCAACAACTACACGGCCGCCGTGCACGCAGCGCAGAACATTGCGCTGTCTATGAATTGATGACGGGACTTATCGGACATGACCGCTGAAACAATTCTCCTCAGTCTGCATCTTTCCGCGCCGGAGCTGATCCTCGCGGTCGGCGCCCTTGTCCTGTTGATGGTCGGCGTCTTCTCGGGCGAGCGGTCGGGCCTCGTCGTTACCGGCCTCGCCATCGTGCTTTTGCTGGCCGCCGGCCTGTGGCTGCTCTTCGTACCCGCTGAAGGCCTCGCCTATGGCGGCGTCTACATGGCCGACGGCTTCTCGCGATTCATGAAGCTGGTGGCGCTCATCGGTTCGCTGGTAGCCCTGTTCATGACGACCGGCCACGCACGCGAAAACCAGCTCGACAAGTTCGAGTTCCCGGTTCTGCTGGTGCTTGCGACCCTCGGCATCCTGCTGATGATCTCGGCCAACGACCTGATCTCGCTCTATCTCGCGCTGGAACTGCAGTCGCTGGCACTCTATGTCGTCGCTGCGATCAACCGCGACAGCCTGAAATCGACCGAAGCCGGCCTGAAATATTTCGTTCTCGGCGCGCTTTCCTCCGGCATGCTGCTCTATGGCATGTCGCTGGTCTACGGCTTCACCGGCCACACCCACTTCTCTGAAATCGCCCAGGCGCTTTCCGTCGAGGGTGCGCGTTCGCTCGGTCTGATCTTCGGCTTGGTCTTCATCCTTGCCGGCATCGCCTTCAAGATCTCCGCCGTTCCCTTCCATATGTGGACGCCCGATGTTTATGAAGGCGCGCCGACGCCGGTCACCGCCTTCCTCGCAGCAGCCCCCAAGGTTGCCGCCATGGCGATGATGACCCGTATCGTGATCACGGCCTTCCAGCCGGTTCTGGCAGACTGGCAGCAGGTCGTCGTCTTCATCTCGATCGCCTCGATGGTGCTAGGCGCGTTTGCCGCGATCGGCCAAAAGAACATCAAGCGGCTGATGGCCTATTCGTCGATCGGCCACATGGGCTATGCGCTGGTCGGTCTTGCCGCCGGCAACCAGACCGGCGTGACCGGCGTCATGCTGTATATGGTCATCTATATGGTGATGACGCTCGGCACCTTTGCGATCATCATGTCGATGCGCCGCAAGGATGGCACCGTCGTCGAAAACGTCGACGATCTCGCCGGCCTTTCCACCACCAACCCGTTTATGGCCGCGGTGCTGACGGCGCTGATGTTCTCGCTCGCCGGCATCCCGCCGCTCGCCGGCTTCTTCGCCAAGTACTTCGTCTTCGTCGCCGCCATCGAAGCCAAACTTTATGCGCTCGCGATCATCGGCGTTCTCGCCTCGGTGGTCGGCGCCTATTATTATCTGCGCGTCATCAAGCTGATGTGGTTCGATGAGGCGACCGGCGAATTCGCCCGTGTCTCCGGTTCGTTGCGTCTGGTCTTCGGTCTCTCCGGTCTGTTCGTCACCGCCTATGTCTTGATCGGCGGCCCGATCGGCGGTGCGGCCGAGCTTGCCGCCGCGACGCTCTTTTGATGACTTCCGACGGACGGCGCCGGATATCGCTCGGCGATTTCAGGCACGAGGCTCTGTCGGAAACATCGTCCACCAACAGCGAATGCCTCGCCCGGGCTCGGGCGGGTGATGGCGGCAATCTCTGGGTGACGGCCGAACGGCAGACCGGCGGCCGCGGCCGCCGCGGCAGGCTTTGGGTTTCCGAAAGCGGCAATCTCTACGCCTCTCTTCTGCTGATCGACCCGGCGCCAATGGAGCGCCTGAGCTCTTTGCCGCTTGCCGTTGCCGTTGCCGTGCACCAGGCGATCCGCCAGGTGCTGCCGCCGGGCGCCGAGCCGCTCGAGATCAAATGGCCGAACGACATCCTCATCGGCCGAAAGAAGACTTGCGGCATTCTCGTCGAAGGCGAGGGGCTCCCGGATGGTCGCTACGCGCTGATCGTCGGCATCGGCATCAACGTCTCGGTAATGCCGGACAATCCGCTCTACCCCGTCACCTGCCTGCGTCAGCATGCAAGTGCGGCCTCGCCGGAGGAGCTTTTCGCCCATCTCTTCGCGGCGATGGCGGAGGTGCTTGATCAATGGGACCAGGGCCGCGGCGTCGGCGAGATCACGGCGCGTTGGCGCACCATCGCCTGCGGCATCGGCGAAAAGATCACGGTGAATTTGCCGGACCGATCGATTTCCGGACAATTCGCCGGAATTGATGATAATGGCTTGTTGATGCTCGATACCGGCACTGGCAGGATGATGCCCATTGCTGCCGGTGATGTGTTTTTTAGATAGCGGAAAAAACGAAAATTATGGCGAAACAGGACGAGTTGGTATTCCTGCCTCTGGGCGGCGTTGGCGAGATCGGCATGAATCTCGCTCTTTATGGCTACGGCCCGCCCGAGCATCGCCAATGGATCATGGTCGATTGCGGCGTTACCTTTCCCGGCCCCGACCTGCCGGGCGTCGACCTCGTCCTGCCCGATATCCGTTTCCTCGCCAGTGAACGCAAGAACCTCAAGGCGATCATCATCACCCATGCCCATGAAGATCATTATGGCGCGCTCGCCGATCTCTGGCCCGGGCTCAATGTGCCGGTCTATGCCTCGGGCTTTACCGCTGGTCTGCTCGAAGCCAAGCGCAATTTCGAAAAGGCCAGGATCGGCGAAGTGCCGGTGACGCCGTTCAAGGCAGGCGACACCATCAATGTCGGCCCCTTCAGCATCGAAGGTGTGGCCGTCAACCATTCGATCCCCGAGCCGATGTCGCTGATGATCCGCACGCCAGTCGGCAATGTCATCCATACCGGCGACTGGAAGATCGACCACGAGCCTTCGCTCGGCCCTCTGACCGATGAGACGCGGTTCCGTCAGCTCGGCGACGAGGGCGTTCTGGCGCTGATGTGCGATTCCACCAACGCGCTACGCGACGGCGTTTCGCCCTCCGAAAAGGATGTGTCGGAAAGCCTGCGCAAGATCATCGAGAATGCCGAAGGGCGGGTGGCGATCACCACCTTCTCGTCGAATGTCGGGCGCATCCGCACCGTTGCCGAGGCTGCTGAAGCGGCAGGCCGCGAAGTGCTGCTGCTCGGCAGCTCGCTGAAGCGGGTCGTCGACGTTGCCCAGGATATCGGCCTGATGGAGGGCGTGAAGCCTTTCATCTCCGAGGACGAATACGGCTACATCCCGCGCGACAAGGTCGTCGTCATTCTGACCGGCAGCCAGGGCGAGGCGCGGGCAGCGCTTGCCAAGCTTTCCCGCGACGAGATGCGCAATGTGGCATTTGCGGCCGGCGATATCGTCGTGTTTTCCTCGCGCTCCATTCCCGGCAACGAGAAGGCGATCCAGGACATCAAGAACGGCCTCGTCGAGCAGGGTGTGCACATCATCACCGATACCGAGGCGCTGGTTCACGTCTCCGGCCATCCCCGCCGCAACGAGTTGCAACGGATGTACGAGTGGACGCGGCCGAAGATCGTCGTGCCGGTGCATGGCGAGGCGACGCATCTGACGGCGCACAAGGAGCTTGCCGAGCAATCCGGCATCGCCCTGGTGCCGCGCGTGCGCAACGGCGATATTCTGCGGCTGGCGCCCGGTCCCGCCGAGGTGATCGGCCAGGCGCCACATGGTCGCATCTACAAGGACGGTACGCTGATCGGCGATTTCGACGAGATGGGGATCGGCGAGCGCAAGAAGCTTTCCTATGTCGGCCATGTCGCGGTCAGCGTCGTGCTCGACGCCCGCTATGACATCGTCGGTGATCCCGATCTCGTTTCGATCGGCCTGCCGGTCTACGACGTCGAGGGCGAGGAGATGGAAGATACGCTCTTCGAAGCGGCGATCAGCGCCATCGAAAGCATTCCGCGCGCCCGTCGCAAGGATATCGACATGCTGCAGGAGGCCGTGCGCCGGGCCATCCGCTCCGCCGCGAACCAGGTCTGGGGCAAGAAGCCGGTCGTCACCGCCTTCGTCACCAAGGTCTGACCATGCTTGGCCGCGTGAACCATGTCGCCATTGCCGTCGCCGATCTGGCCGCGGCAACGGCCGCCTATCGTGACACGCTAGGCGCTGCCGTATCGCAGCCGCAGGCTCTGCCGGAACACGGCGTCACCGTCGTCTTCGTCGAATTGCCGAACACCAAGGTCGAATTGCTGCAACCGCTCGGCGATACCTCGCCGATCGGAGCCTTCCTCGAAAAGAACCCGTCTGGCGGCATGCACCATATCTGCTACGAGGTGGATGATATTATTCTCGCCCGTGACCGGTTGGTCGAGGCCGGGGCAAGGGTGCTCGGCGACGGCCAGCCGAAAACCGGCGCGCATGGCAAACCGGTGCTGTTTCTGCATCCCAAGGATTTCTTCGGCACGCTGATCGAACTCGAACAGGCGTGACCCCTGCGGCAGAATGCCTCCGAGGCGGCTATGCGCGTCATCCGCTTTGAGTTGGCTGCCATTCCGCCGTATAAGGGCGCCTAACTCAAAGTGACAGAACGTCTGTCGCCGCCCTCTAAAGCATGTCGCGCAAAAGTGTGCAGCGGTTTTGCGGCAACGACATGCGTAAAACAAAGAGCTAAAGCGCAAGGAGCGAATCTGAAAGATCGCGACGCGCTTTAGCGCGACACCACCGGGAACCACAATGCTCCAGACATTTCTTCAGGGATTTGCCGTCTACTTTATCGTCTGGTGGATGACGCTGTTTGCCGTCCTGCCGATCGGCCTGCGCACCCAGGCTGAGGACAATGACGTCGTTTTCGGCACCGTTCCGAGCGCGCCCAGCCGGTTTCGTGCCGCCTTCGTCTTTTCGTTGACGACGCTGATTTCCGCTCTGATCTACGGCCTCTGGTATGTCTGCGACACCTATTTCGGCTGGGGCTTCGATGCTCTTCCACAACTCGGGCCGAGCTTCTATTAAGAGCTAGCTTTTGCCCAAACTTTGGGCAGATGTATATCACCAAAAAGCGAACTTCGTCACACCAGCGTCATGCTGTTGCGGCAAAGAGCTGGCGTAACGGAATGAGGATCATTCCCTTACGGAAGTTGTCTGGATTTTTAGGGTAGGTGAAGTCGAAAAGCCAAAAAAAAACAAGGCTAAAAGCCTTGTTTTAAGTATCGCGTGATCTGTAACCGTTGCCGGGGCAGCGACGAGCGCGCCTAAGATCTGATCCTCCCAAGACTTGACCGCGAATTTGGCAAGAATTTATCTCTCTTGCCTGTTTTGTGAGCTAAAGCTAGCTCAAACATTGGGCTTTGTCATTAGCTTTTTTTGCATTTTTGCTACACTCTAGTAAAATTTTTCTGTTGACAAGATTTTCGTTCAAGTCCTTATAAACACGCGCTTTTCGACGCCCTTCCATTTTGCGGCTGCGAACATGCGCTTCGGGGAGGTTGCCAACGTTCGTTGCGGGTTTCCTTCCTGCCGCGAAGCGGCTATGAACGCTCCCGACATCCACCACTGTCTTTCGATTCCGCTTACGGCGGGATCTCAACTGCTTCGGAATCCGCCATGCGTCTGTCCCGCTATTTCATGCCCATCCTCAAGGAAAACCCCAAGGAAGCGGAAATCGTCTCCCACCGGCTGATGCTGCGCGCCGGCATGATCCGCCAGCAGTCGCAGGGCATCTATTCCTGGCTGCCGCTCGGCAAGCGCGTGCTCGACAAGGTCAACGCCATTATCCGCGACGAGCAGAACCGCGCCGGCGCCATCGAGCTTTCGATGCCGACCCTGCAGTCGGCCGAACTCTGGCAGGAGAGCGGCCGCTACGACGCCTACGGCAAGGAGATGCTGCGCATCAAGGACCGCCAGGATCGGCCGATGCTCTATGGCCCCACCAACGAGGAGATGGTGACGGATATTTTCCGCTCCTCCGTCAAGTCGTACAAGGACCTGCCGCTCAATCTCTATCACATCCAGCTGAAGTTCCGCGACGAGATCCGCCCGCGCTTCGGCACCATGCGCTCGCGCGAATTCATGATGAAGGATGCCTATTCCTTCGATCTGACGCGTGAAGCGGCGGAGCATTCCTACAACAAGATGTTCGCCGCCTACCTCAGAACCTTCGACCGGCTCGGCCTGCGCGCCATTCCGATGCGCGCCGATACCGGCCCGATCGGCGGCAAGCTCAGCCATGAATTCATTATCCTCGCCGACACCGGCGAATCCGAGGTGTTCTGCCACAAGGATTTCGTCGGCTTTGATACGCCCGACGAACGCACGGATTTCGACAGCGTCGAAGGCCTGCAGGCGATCTTCGACAAATGGACATCGCTCTATGCGGCGACCTCGGAAATGCATGACGAGGCGGCTTTCAACGCCGTTCCCGAAGGCGACCGCCTTTCGGCGCGCGGCATCGAGGTCGGCCATATCTTCTATTTCGGCACGAAATATTCCGAGCCGATGGGCGCGAAAGTGCAGGGACCCGACGGCAAGGAACATTTCGTTCACATGGGTTCCTACGGTATCGGCCCGACGCGCCTTGTTCCCGCCATCATCGAAGCCTCGCATGACGACAACGGAATCATCTGGCCGGCATCGGTGGCGCCCTTTGATGTCGTGGTGATCAACATGAAGGCAGGCGATCAGGCCTGCGACGATACCTGCGAGCTGATCTATGCCGCGCTGACCAAGGCCGGCAAGGATGTGCTCTACGACGATACCGACGACCGGGCCGGCACGAAATTCGCGACCGCCGACCTGATCGGTGTGCCCGTCCAGATCATCGCCGGCCCGCGCGCGGTCGCCAACGGCGAAGTCGAGGTGAAGGACCGCAAGACCGGCGCCCGCGAAACGATGACCATCGAAGCGGCGATCAACAGGTTCGTGGCTTAAGGAAACGGAGGCGAAATGGCAGAGGCAGCAGTGGACCGGAGTTCAAAATCCGGCTTGGGTCCGGCTGGCAAGCCATTTTCCACCTTCGAACGCCTCGTGGCGTGGCGCTATCTGCGCGCCCGCCGCAAGGAAGCCTTCATCTCGGTCATCGCCGGCTTTTCCTTCGTCGGCATCACGCTCGGCGTTGCGACGCTGATCATCGTCATGGCCGTGATGAACGGCTTCCGCACCGAGCTCGTCTCGCGCATCCTCGGCATTAACGGCCACATGATCGTCCAGCCGTCCGATGGTCCCTTCACCGATTATCCCGACCTCTCCAGCAGGTTGGCCGCCGTGCCCGGCGTCAAAATGGCGCTGCCCTTGGTAGAAGGCCAGGTGCTTGCCTCGGCCCAAGCTGGCGGCAGCACCGGTGCTTTGGTGCGCGGCGCCCGCGCCGAGGACTTGACCAAGCTGAAGACCATCTCCGACAACATCAAATCAGGCGACATGGTGGGTTATGCCTCCGGCCAAGGCGTGCTGATCGGCACCGGCATGGCCAACCAACTCGGCCTGAGCGTCGGCGACCTCATCACCCTGACCTCGCCGGATGGTGACATTACGCCGATGGGCGTCAGCCCGCGCGTCAAGTCCTACAAGATCTCCGGCCTCTTCGAGATCGGCATGTCGGAATATGATTCCTCGATCATCTTCATGCCGCTCGAGGAAGCGCAGCTTTATTTCAATGCCGAGGGACTGGTGCAGTCGATCGAGCTTTTCGTCGACCACCCCGACGATATCGACACTCTGAGGCCCAAGGTGGAGGAAGCGGCAGGCCGCCAGATCAACCTCACCGACTGGCGCCAGCGCAATCAGACCTTCTTTTCGGCGCTGCAGGTCGAGCGCAACGTCATGTTCATGATTCTGACGCTGATCGTGCTTGTCGCGGCGTTGAACATCATCTCCGGCCTCATCATGCTGGTGAAGGACAAGGGCAGCGATATCGCCATTCTGCGCACCATGGGCGCCAGCGCCGGCGCGATCATGCGCATCTTCTTCATGACCGGGGCGGCGATCGGTATCGTCGGCACCGTTGCCGGCGTTCTGCTCGGCGTCCTCGTCTGCGTCAACATCGAATCCATCCGCCAGTTTTTCTCCTGGATTTCGGGCACCGTGATCTTCAATCCGCAGGTCTATTTCCTCAGCCAGCTGCCGGCCGAGATGGATCTCAGCGAAACGATCTCGATCGTCGTCATGGCGCTGACGCTCTCCTTCATCGCGACCATCTTCCCGGCCTGGCGCGCCTCCAGGCTCGATCCGGTGCAGGCCCTGCGCTACGAATAAGGAATGCCGCCTTCATGAAACGCAACGTCGTTCTCAAGCTTACCGGCGTCGAGCGCCATTACGGGCAGGGCGATACGCTGCTCCCGATACTGAAGAGCGCGGATTTCTCGCTGTCGAAAGGCGAGATCGTCGCTCTCGTTGCTCCCTCCGGCACGGGCAAGTCGACCCTGCTGCATGTCGCCGGCCTCTTGGAACATCCCGATGGCGGTGAAGTCAGCATCAACGGCCATGCCTGCGACGGCCTGAGCGATGAGAAACGCACCGCGATCCGCCGCAGCGAGATCGGCTTCGTCTACCAATTCCACCACCTGTTGCCGGAATTTTCCGCACTCGAGAACATCATGATGCCGCAGCTGATCGCTGGGCTGTCCTGGAAGGAGGCCGGTGAGCGGGCGGGCCAGCTTCTCGATTATATGCGCATCGGCCATCGTGGCGCCCATCGCCCTGGCGAGCTTTCCGGCGGCGAGCAACAGCGCGTCGCGATCGCCCGCGCCGTCGCCAATGCGCCGAGCTTGCTTCTTGCCGACGAGCCGACCGGCAACCTCGACCCGGAAACGGCAAGTTACGTCTTCGATGCGCTGGAAGCGCTGGTGCGCCAGTCCGGCCTCGCGGCCCTCATCGCCACCCACAATCACGAGCTCGCCCGCCGCATGGATCGGCGCGTGACGATCGCGGATGGCAAGGTCGTCGATTTCTAGAGCATGTCGCCCGGACGTGTGCAGCGGTTCCGGGATAACGCTGCAAAATCTAACGCGGCGATTACGGGATGACCAGCCCGCCGCGATAATCGAGCATATAGGCCTTCTGGCCGTCTACCATGATGCATTCGTGGCCGCTGAACCGCTCGCAACCGCCTTCGCTGCGGTCGAGATAGCGGCCCATTGGATGATCGAATTCCATCCCGCCGAGAAAGCGCCCCTGCCGATACATGGCTGAAAGTGCCGCTTTGATCACCGCCCCGGCGGTAGCGCCGTCGATGAGATCTGGTGCGACGATCCAACCGAAATAGTTCATCACCCACACGGGCTCGCCGGCAAACCACACCACCTCCTGTCCGGCGAAATCGGTGCCGCCGAAGTAGCTGTCGAGATAGCGCCAGTCGCCGCGCTCATAGCCCATATCGTGGGCACCCGGCCGGCAGGGCGCGCGCGGCACGCCGCTGCCGACATAGGTCGCAGCCTTCGCCTCCACGACGAATTCGTTCAGCATCGCAATGTCGAGCATGTCGTTCTCCTCTCGGCCGGATGCTGGCAAATATGCAGTGATCTGTAAAGAACAAAAAAAGAACATCAGCCGAGACAAGCGGGTCGTCTTGAGAGGAGGTCGGCCGTCTGGCGACCATGTCACGATCTACGGCAGATCGCGAAACAACATCGCTCCTCATCAGATCGCGTCCCGGACCTTACCGAATCGCAATGCGCATCCCGGGATTTTCTAACGCAAGAAAGAAGGAAAAGATTCCTGTTGACAACGGAACAAACATCGAACAAATTGAAAACATAACAAGTAAAGGAGAGCCAAATGACTGACATGATCCGTGATATCGCAGCATTCACCTCCATCGCAATGTTCGTTGCCAGCTTCTCGCTCATCGTCATGGCAATCTAAACTTTTCAGGGGACCGCATGGCAATCATGCGGTCCGGACGCGGGACTTCTTCTGGACATCTTCGCCCTCTATGCCGACAATGCGTCCGATTCATTCGGGTGATTGGGAAGGCATGGCATGGCGGATACGGCAAAGGGTTCAACGGCTGAGGTGACCGGCGGCACGCCGGGCTTCATCCACCTGAGGGTCCACTCCGCCTATTCGCTTCTCGAAGGCGCCTTGCCGCTGAAGAAGATCCTTTACAAGGCGACCGGCGACAGCCAGCCGGCGATCGCCATTACCGACACCAACAATCTGTTCGTCGCGCTGGAATTCTCCCAGAAAGCGATGGAGGAGGGCCTGCAGCCGATCATCGGCTGCCAGGTCTCGATCGACATGGAAGACGGGCTGGAAACGGAAAAGCGCGGCGGCCAGCAGGCCCTGATCAAGCTGCCGTCGATCGTTCTTCTCGCTGCCACCGATGCCGGTTACGAACGGCTCGTCGACCTCGTCAGCCGCGCCTATCTCGGCGGCGAAAGCAACCAGGCCATTCATATCAAGGCCTCCTGGCTGGAAGAGGCCGGCACAGAAGGGTTGATCGCCCTGACCGGCGCCCTGACCGGGCCTGTCGACGTGGCGATCAAGGAGGGCCATGCAGCCCAGGCGGAAGTCCGGCTGCTTGCGCTGAAGCGTCTCTTTGGCGACCGGCTCTATGTCGAGCTGCAGCGGCACGGTACCTACGACAAGCGCCATGAGCAGAGGATCGTCGGGCTTGCCTATATCAACGACCTGCCGCTGGTTGCGACCAACGAGGCCTTCTTTCCGACACGCGACGATTACGACGCCCATGATGCGCTGATGGCGGTCGCCCACAATGCCATCGTCTCCGACGATAGCCGCTTTCGCCTGACCCCGGACCATTATCTGAAGAGCCGGGCCGAGATGGCCAAGCTCTTCGCCGATCTGCCGGAAGCGCTGGAAAACACCATCGAGATCGCCAAGCGTTGCTCCTTCGTGCTGAAGACGCGAAAGCCGATCCTGCCGCGCTTCACCGGTGCGACCGACGATCCCGAGGAGGCCGAACGCGCCGAGGCGAGCGAACTGCGCCGCCAGGCAGTCGAAGGGCTGGACATGCGGCTTTCGACGCTCGGCATGTCGCCGGGTTACGAGGAAAAGGAATATCGCGAGCGACTGGATTTTGAACTCAGCGTCATCGAGCGCATGCGTTTTCCCGGGTACTTCCTGATCGTTGCCGACTTCATCAAATGGGCCAAGCAGCAGGATATACCGGTCGGCCCGGGCCGCGGTTCGGGCGCAGGTTCCCTGGTCGCCTACGCGTTGACGATCACCGACGTCGATCCGCTGCGGTTTTCGCTGCTCTTCGAGCGCTTCCTCAATCCGGAACGCGTCTCGATGCCGGACTTCGACATCGACTTCTGCCAGGACCGCCGCGAAGAGGTGATCCGCTACGTCCAGGCCAAGTATGGCCGCGAGCAGGTGGCGCAGATCATCACCTTCGGTTCGCTGCAGGCGCGCGCCGCCCTTCGCGATGTCGGCCGCGTGCTGGAAATGCCTTACGGCCAGGTAGACAAGATCTGCAAACTCGTGCCGAACAATCCGGCCAATCCGACGCCGCTGTCCAAAGCGATCGAGGAGGAGCCGAAGCTGCAGGAGGAGGCGGCGAAGGAGCCGGTCGTCGCGCGCCTGCTCGACATTGCCCAGAAGATCGAGGGGCTTTACCGCCATGCCTCGACGCATGCCGCCGGCATCGTCATCGGCGACCGCCCGCTTTCCAAGCTGGTGCCGATGTATCGCGATCCGCGCTCCGACATGCCGGTCACCCAGTTCAACATGAAATGGGTAGAGCAGGCCGGCCTGGTCAAATTCGACTTTCTTGGCCTGAAGACGCTGACGGTGCTGAAGGTCGCGGTCGATTTTGTCGCCAAGCTCGGCGTCAAGGTCGATCTCGCGGCGATCCCTCTCGACGACAAGAAGACCTACGAGATGCTGTCGCGCGGCGAGACGGTCGGCGTGTTCCAGGTGGAAAGTGCCGGCATGCGCAAGGCGCTGATCGGCATGAAGCCGGACTGCATCGAGGACATCATCGCCCTGGTGGCGCTCTACCGTCCGGGTCCGATGGAGAACATCCCGACCTACAATGCCCGCAAGCACGGTGAAGAAGAGCTGGAATCGATCCATCCGATGATCGACCACCTGCTCAAGGAAACCCAAGGCGTCATCGTCTACCAGGAACAGGTGATGCAGATCGCCCAGGTCCTGTCCGGTTACTCGCTCGGAGAAGCCGATCTTCTGCGCCGCGCCATGGGCAAGAAGATCAAGGCCGAGATGGACCAGCAGCGCGAACGCTTCGTCGTCGGCGCCGTCAAGAACGGCGTATCGAAGCCGCAGGCCGACAATATCTTCGAACTGCTGGCGAAGTTCGCCAATTACGGCTTCAACAAGTCGCATGCCGCTGCCTACGCCATCGTCTCCTACCAGACGGCCTATATGAAGGCGCATTATCCGGTCGAATTCCTCGCCGCCTCGATGACGCTCGACATGTCCAACACCGAAAAGGTCAACGATTTCCGCCAGGATGCCAAGCGCCTCGGTATCGAAGTGATCGCACCCTCGGTGCAGACCTCCTTCCGCCATTTCCAGACCGGCGCCAACCGCATCTATTATGCGCTCGCCGCCCTCAAGGGCGTCGGCGAATCCGCCGTCGACCATATCGTCGAGGTGCGTGGCGACAAGCCTTTTGCCGGCATCGAGGATTTCTGCCTGCGCATCGATCCGCGCCAGGTCAATCGCCGCGTGCTTGAAAGCCTGATTTTTGCCGGCGCCTTCGATTGTTTCGGCACCGACCGCGCCCAGCTTTCGGCCGGCCTCGACCGCATCCTCGGTTATGCCCAGCGCGCCCAAGAGAACAAGCTGAGCGGCCAGTCGGACATTTTCGGCAGCACCCTGACCTCGGGGCCGGAAAAAATCTCCCTGCCGCCGTTCTCGCCCTGGCTTGCCTCCGAGCGGCTGCTCAAGGAATTCCAGGTGCTGGGCTTCTATCTCACAGCCCACCCGCTCGATTCCTACAGCAACCTCCTGCAGAAGATGCGGGTGCAGACCTTTGCCGAATTTTCCCAAGCAATCAAACAGGGCGCCTTCAATGCGCGCCTCGCCGGCACCGTCATTTCGAAGCAGGAGCGCAAGACCCGCACCGGCAACAAGATGGGCATCATCGTCTTTTCCGACTCCTCCGGCCAGTTCGAGGCGGTGCTGTTTTCGGAAATGCTCAACCAGTATCGCGACGTGCTGGAGTCGGGAAAATCCTTCGTGCTGACCGCAACCGGCGAGGAGCGGCCGGAAGGCATCGGCTTGCGCATCCAGACGATCCAGTCGCTGGAGGAAAAGTCGCTGCAGATGCAGAAGGCGCTGCGCGTCTATGTCCGCGATTCCGGACCGCTGAAGATGGTCGCCGGTCATCTCAACGCCAAGGGCGACGGCCTCGTGTCCTTCATCGTCATCAAGGAGGAGGGCAAACGCGAGGTGGAAGTGGCGCTGGCGGAGAAATACCGCATCACCCCGGAGATCGCCGCCGCTCTTCGCGCCGCCCCCGGTGTCGTCGATGTCGAGCTTGTCTGATCACCCCGGCTGATGGTGATCAAATCTGGGTGATCGTGATCAGCCACGCGTAATGGTGATGAAATCCGTGCCGTCGCCGGTGTCACGGCCAAGGCCGGTATCGGAGATCGTCAGCGTCGAGCCGGGCGCGATCAGCGCGTCGATCCTGCGGCGGGTCTCCTCCGGGATCGTGATGCGGCTGAGCGACCGGACAATCGGCCTGCCGGTGATGATCGAGCTTTCCTGATTGGTGATGCCGAGCCGCTTCATCGTCTCGCGGGAGAGATTGTTTTCCAGCGTGATGCCGAGCCAGTCCGCCGTGCCGGCCGTTTCATCGACCGCATGCAGCGTGAAGAAATGTGTGCCAAGCGCCAAGCCCGGATCGGCGATGGTCACCGGCGCTTCGAAGATCGGCTTGAACACCCGGCGCACCATGATGACGCCGTTCGGCGGTTCACCCTTGCCCGCCGCGGCATAGACTTCCCTCAGGAGCGCGTCGGAGACCAGACTTCTGTCACCGACAAATTCGGCCGGCCGCAGCGTCTTGAAAGTCTTGATCGCCTGCACGGTCGACGGCCCGAGCAAGCCGTCCGGATCGCCGGCGGAAAAGCCGAGCTGGTTGAGCAAGGCCTGGATGTCGATGATCGTCTCGCGCAGCGTGCGGCGGGTGATCAGCATGCTGATCGGCTCGGACGGCGGCTCGGGTTCGTGCGCGGTGATCGGCGAAGCTGCCGGCATCGGCATGGCCGCCGTATCGTTCATCGCCACCTGCACCGGTGTGCCCGGACTGTCGGGCATCGAGGGCCGCAGTTCGACATCTGAAAGCAGCAGCATCGGCGCCGGCGCTTGCCGATGGAAAAGGGTCGGATGGTCGATCGGCTGCGGCGCCACTTGGCCGTCGCTGATGATGACGGGAATGCCGGGCTCGGTCATCCCGTAGAGCATCTTTGCAAAGGCGCCCGGCATGCGCACGCAGCCATGTGAGGCCGGATAACGCGGCACGGAATTCGATTCGTGCAGCGCAATGCCGGACCAGGTCAGCCTTTGCATGAACGGCATCGGCGCCGCCGAATAGAGATTGGATTCATGGTATTTCTGCTTTTCGAGCACCGAGAAGATGCCGCTCGGCGTCGTGTGCCCGTCCTTGCCGGTCGAGACCTTCGAGGTCGCGACGACCTCGGTACCGTCATAGACCGCAAGCGACTGCCTGTCCTTCGAGACGATGATCTGCAGCGTGCGCGCATCTGCGGCAAGGGCAGGGTGCACGAGTGCGGTGGCCGACAGCAAGCCGAGGCCGAAGACGAGACGCGAGAACATGATACCCAACCATACGCAATACTTGCAGGGCACACTATGGGACGAAGTTTAAGGAAGATTTTATAGGCTGCGCGGCAGCCCGGGCTCACGCCTTAGTGATCGCGCTTGCCGCTGCCGAAGGTGTAGCCGGTCTCGACCGTGTTCTTGCCGAACTTGTCGCGCAGCTTGTCCATCGCCGCTTCGGCGGCCGCTCGCCGGCCGGAGTGCCGGTCGATGAGATCGGGCGGATCGGCGCGCGCGGCATCGCCGAGATCGCTGACGCCGATGCCGATCAGTCGGAACTTCGTGCCATCAGTTTCTTTTTCGAGAAGCTCGAGCCCGGTGCGGAAGATCCTGTCGGCAAGCTGGGTCGGGTCTTCGAGCTTGCGGTTGCGGGTGCGCGATTTGAAATCGGCGCTCTTCATCTTCAGGACGACGGTCTGGCCGGCAATGCCGCTTTTCTTCAGCCGCCAGGAGACCTTTTCGGAGAGGTTGCGCAGGATCGGCACCAGATCGTCATAACGCCAGATGTCGTCGAAGAAGGTCGTCTCGGACGAAACGCTCTTGGCCGCATCGTTGAGATGCACTTCACGGTCGTCGATGCCACGCGACAGCCGGGCGAGCCGCTGGCCGATGCTGCCGTAGCGGCGCATCAGGTCGTTTTCCTCCATCTGCTGCAACTGGCCGATGGTACGGATGCCATCTGCCTCCAGCGTCGCCGCAAAGGCCTTGCCGACGCCCCAGATGGTGGTGACGGGGCGCGGCGCCAGGAACTCGACCGCTTCTTCACGGCCGATGACGGAAAAGCCGCGCGGCTTGTGCAGGTCGGAGGCAACCTTGGCGAGGAATTTGCAATAGGAAAGCCCGACCGAAACGCTGATGCCGATTTCCTTTTCGACCCGGCGGGCGAATTTGGCGAGGGTGCGCGCCGGCGGATCGTGATGCAGCCTCTCGGTGCCACCAAGCTCGAGGAAGGCTTCGTCGATCGACAGCGGTTGCACCAGCGGCGTCAGATCCTGCATCATGGCGCGCACCTGGCGCCCGACCCGGACATATTTCTCCATGTCGGGCCTGATGACGATCGCCTCGGGGCATGCTTCCAGCGCTTTGAACATCGGCATCGCCGAACGCACGCCGTGGATGCGGGCGATATAACAGGCGGTGGAGACGACGCCGCGTTTGCCGCCGCCGATGATCACCGGCTTGTCGGCAAGTTCCGGATTGTCGCGTTTCTCGACGGCCGCGTAAAAGGCGTCGCAATCAATATGCGCAAGCGTCAATGCGTAGAGCTCGCGATGGCGCACCAGGCGGGGGCTGCCGCAGGACACACAACGGCGCGCCTCGCCCTTCTGCTCGGCAAGGCAGTCGCGACAGAAGCCGGGTGTCTTGTCGGGCGTGGGCGTCATCATGAGAACAAAGATTGAACGCCGCAACATTACGCCCTAAGCTTCCGAGTCTCAAGAGAGGCGGGAGCTTTGCCTTTGGATAACGATCTTCGTTTCGAGCCGGTAACGCCAGAACGCTGGGGCGACTTCGAAATCCTGTTCGGGCCGCAAGGTGCCTTCTATAATTGCTGGTGCGTCGCGCTGCGCCTGCCGCATGCGATAAGAACGAAGATGGCGACCGAGGAGCGCAAGGCGCATATGCAGGACCGGATCAAGGCGGGGCCGCCGCCGGGCATTCTCTGTTATGCGGATGGCGCACCGGTTGCCTGGGTGCAGGTCGGGCCGCGCCATGACGTGCCGCAGTTCAATTCGCCGCGCACCGTCTCGCGGCCGCTGGAGGAGGGTGATGCGCATGATCCATCCATCTGGGCCGTCAGCTGCTTCTTCCTGCTGCCCGGACTGCGTGGCAAGGGAATGAGCCATCGCCTGCTTTCCCTTGCGATCGACCATGCGCGGCGCCAGGGAGCGCGGCTGCTCGAAGCCTGTCCGATCGATCATGTGAAGCAGTCGAAATCCGTGACCCTCTGCGTCGGCTCGACGGCGATCTTCGATGCGGCCGGTTTCGAGATGGTGGCACGGCGCAAGGATGGCCGTCCGCTCATGCAGCTGGAACTGCGCGCATGAGAGCGCCGGAAAGAAAATGCGCCTCGATCAATTCGGCCGCATGCGTCCAGTCGCTGGCGCGGCTGATGTCGTCAGCGGCAGCCGGTGCGAAACGATGGACGGGCGAGTTCGGCATCAGATGAATCAGCAGGCAATCGGCGACGTGATCCCTGACGGAATGCAGATTGCGCGCCATATCATCGATGAAGACGACGGGAAGGGAGCGGCTGGCATGCAAGGCGTGAACGATCGGCCCCTTCGGCTGCTCGGTGGCAAGCAGCGGAAAAAGCAGGCCCAGCCTGTCGAGCAGGCGGCGGCGCTGGTCCTGGAACCGCGGCTGCATCGCCGTCAGGAACAGCACGTCGGTCTCCTGCGAAAGCCGGTCGAGCGTTTCGACGACGCGGTCGAGCGGCGTCTGCCACAGCTCCTGCGCCTCGAAGAATTCCTCGATCAGCCGGCTGACCTGCGGATCCTCGATCTCCGCGCCATCCGTCTGCGAGACGATGTTGCCGTGAAGCTTAAACGATCGCGGCAGAAACGCGTGTCCCTGGCTTTGAAGGAAAAGCTGGAAAGGACCGATGAACTGCAGCACGACGTCGTCGACGTCGCAGACGATCAACGGGCGTTCGCCGAGGCGGATATGCGAGACATCGAGGTCCGGAGTGCGGGCCACGGTCAGTATTCTCCGGAATCGAGACCCGGCGAAGAGAAATGCCGCCAGGCGGCGGTCACCGTCTCCGGGCTGATGCCGCTCGCAGCGCAGAAAGCCATCGCCGTCGGTTCGTGGTTCATCAGGAAATCCATCATGCCGGCAAGGAATCCCGGGTCGTCGACGGCGTTGCGCACCTGGCCGGGCGCGACACCCGTCAGGGCGAGGAATCGGCCGAACATGTCGGAATCGCCGGCGAGCCAACCGAGCACGGCGATCGCGGTTGCGTGCGGGTCGGCGGCCTGTTGTTTCGAAGTCTTGAAGTTGCTTTGCATTTCGAGGGGTAAGTTACCTTTTCTTCAACCAAATACCGCTAGCGTGCGCTATCGGTTTCACGGAGCTATTGTCCGCATGTGTTTATCTCATGGGACCACTGGCTGCTTGAACGGACGTAGGGACAGCTTGTCATGCCCAAACAGGTGATGATTGTAGAAGATAACGAGCTCAACATGAAGCTCTTTCGCGACCTCATCGAGGCGTCCGGGTACACCACGATCCAGACCAGAAATGGCATGGAGGCGCTCGACCTGGCGCGCAAGCATCGCCCCGACCTCATCCTGATGGATATTCAGCTTCCCGAGGTTTCCGGCCTCGAAGTCACGAAATGGCTGAAGGAAGATGACGAGCTGCACGTCATTCCCGTCATTGCCGTCACGGCTTTCGCGATGAAGGGCGACGAGGAGCGGATCCGCCAGGGCGGCTGTGAGGCCTATGTTTCCAAGCCGATCTCGGTTCCGAAATTCATCGAGACGATCAAGACCTATCTGGGCGATGCCTGACGCATCGGAAAGACACCTATGACTGCGCGAATACTGGTGGTGGACGATATTCCGGCCAATGTGAAGCTGCTCGAAGCGCGGCTGCTCGCGGAGTATTTCGACGTCATGACCGCGGCCGACGGCTACACGGCGTTGGCGATCTGCGAGCGCAACCAGGTCGATCTCATCCTGCTCGATATCATGATGCCCGGCATAGATGGTTTCGAGGTCTGCGAGCGGCTGAAAGCCAGCCAGAAGACCGCGCATATTCCCGTCGTCATGGTCACCGCGCTCGACCAGCCGGCCGATCGCGTCCGCGGTCTGAAGGCTGGCGCCGACGATTTCCTCACCAAGCCGGTCAACGATCTGCAGCTGATCTCACGGGTGAAGAGCCTGCTGCGGTTGAAGACGTTGAGCGACGAGCTGCGCATTCGCGCCGACACCGCCCATACGATGGGCATCGACGACCTCACGCGGGCAGTCGAGGGCCGCGCCGACGAGACCGCTCAGGTCCTGCTCGTCGACGGCCGCGCCAATTCGCAGGAGCGCCTTATCAGGGCGCTGAAGCCCGTTGCCGACGTGCTTGCCCTCTCCGATCCGCAGGCAGCCCTCTTCGAGGCGGCCGAAAGCGCGTTCGATCTCGTCATCGTCAACGCCAATTTCGACGATTACGATCCGCTTCGCCTCTGCTCGCAGTTGCGCTCGCTGGAGCGCACGCGCTTCCTGCCGATCCTGATTATCACCGAGCAGGGCGCTGACGAGATGGTCGTGCGCGCGCTCGATCTCGGCGTCAACGACTACATCATCCGCCCGGTCGATCCCAACGAGCTGGTTGCCCGCAGCCTGACGCAGATCCGCCGCAAGCGCTACAACGACCGTCTGCGCGCCAGCGTCAAGCAGACGATCGAGCTTGCGGTAACCGATCCGCTGACCGGCCTCTATAACCGGCGCTATCTCGACAATCATCTGAACGTGCTCTTCAACCGTTCAATGGCGCGCGGCCGGCCGCTTTCGGTGCTGATCACCGATATCGACCGCTTCAAGCAGGTAAACGATACCTATGGCCATGACGGCGGCGACGAAGTCCTGCGGGAATTTGCAAATCGCGTCCGTTCGACCATTCGCGGTGCCGACCTTGCCTGCCGCTACGGCGGGGAGGAATTCGTCGTTGTAATGCCCGACACCTCGCCTGAGATAGCCGCCGCTGTCGCCGAGCGCCTGCGCACGGCGATCGAAAGCGCTCCCTTCATGCTGAAACACGCCGGTGAGGCGCTGAACGTCACCGCGTCCTTCGGCATCGCCTCGCGTATTGCAGCGGTGCTGACTCCGGACCAGCTGATGAAGCAGGCCGATCTGGCTCTTTACGAGGCCAAGAATACCGGCCGCAACCGCGTTGTCGCCGCAGCCGCCTGACGAATCATCTGTCGCCTTCTGTGCCGTCTACGGGTTTTCCACAGTGGTAAGCGAATTATTACCGATTTTTAATGCCCGCCCGCATGGCGCGGGGTGAAAATTTTGCCGCCAAATAGCCAAAAATGGATTTCCGGCTTTGCTGCCGATGCGCCGCTGCCCGATAGTCTTGAAAGTGTGCGGCCATAGCTAAAAATGAAATAGCGACTATAAAAAATTCCCCATGCCGATAGGGCGAAATACAGTGCGATGGAGCCACCTCACCTAAGGGGAGGGGATGGGTAAGTTATTACGTTATAGTGTAGAATTTCTTCGAAGCGTGGATGCCTACGCTTCGAGCCCAAGCAGAGCCGACCAATCTTTGTATGCACCAAAACTGGACTTTTAACCATAGAATCAAGTCCGCAAAAATCATCATTAAGAATTTGTTGATTTTCTTTCATTTTTGCGCAAATTATCGGCTCATAAGAGAAGCGCTCCCGTTGAGGAGTTGTCGATACCCCATGATGCTCAGGTCCGCCGCATCTCCTGGGTCGTGGGGTCGGTCGGCTAGTAGGCAAGTTATAGCGGTTCCTCGTGCCGTTTTGCATGCTGGCCGACCCCCTTTCAAGAAAACGCCGCCACTTCCCGAAGATGGAAGGGCGGCGTTTTTCTGTTTGCGCTATCATCTTTAAAGGCGATCACCTGGACAACAAAAAACGCGCAACCCGAGGGCGCGCGCTTTTTTGAAATCCTGAGATCAAGTGACTACTTGATCTTGGTTTCCTTGAACTCGACGTGCTTCCGTGCAACCGGGTCGTACTTCGTCTTCGTCATCTTGTCCGTCATCGTACGGCTGTTCTTCGTCGTGACATAGAAGAAACCGGTGTCGGCTGTCGACAGCAGCTTGATCTTGATTGTTGTAGCCTTGGCCATGGTCGTCCTGCCTTTAAGGAAAATGAAAGCCGTGGAAACCGGATGGGCTCCACGGCAAATTCTGGCGCGAAACTACGAATCTCGCCCGAAAAGTCAAGTCCGTTTTCGAATGAACATCAGTCTGATGCCGGAAAGTAGGGCGTAGAGACCGAAGAACGCGGCAATCGCCCAGGCAAAACCGTTATTTCCGGCGACATCGATCGCTGCGCCGATCGCCTGCGGCCCGGCGACGGTTCCCATAGCGTAACAGAAGATGAAGGCGGCATTGGCCGCCGCAAGGTCGGAGCCCGTCAGCCGCGAGCCGAGGTGGCTAAGCCCGACCGTATAGAGACCGGAGACGCAGCCGCCCCAGAAAAGCAGCAGCCCGGCCATCAGCAGCCAGTTGTCGAGCAGCACCGGCAACACCATCGCGCCGATGAACCCCATCAGCGCCATGCCGGCCAGAAGCGGCCGCTTATCGGCGATGCGGTCGGAGAGCAGGCCGAGCGGGATCTGAAAGATGACGTTGCCGACGCCCATCATGGTGAGCAGAAGTGCTGCCTGCGATTCGGTAAAATGGGCCCGCACAGCAAAGATCGGGAAAAGCGACAGGCCGCCCGCTTCGACCGCGCCGAAGATGAAGACCGCCGCCGTCGCCGTCGGCACCAGGAAAACGTAGCGCATGAAATGCAACTCCGGTTTTTCCTCGAGCACCGGGCTTTCGTCGCGGGCTATGAAGATCGGAATGGCGGCCAGCAGGATGGCGCAGGCGCCGATCAGGAAGGGGAAGATGCCGTCGCTGCCGAGAATCGAGAACAGCAGCGGCCCGGCCGCGAAGCCGAGGGAAAGCACGGTCGCGTAGATGCCGAGCACGAAGCCGCGTTTGGAAGGCGGCGAAGCGGCATTGATCCAGAATTCGGAGAGGATGAACAGCGTCGTCGTCGCGCCATGGAAAGCGAAACGCAGTGGAAACCACATCCAGAAATCCTGGGCATAATAAAAACCGAGCGCGCTCAGCGCCGAAATCAGCACGGCCCAGAGCATTGTCGGCGCAACGCCGTATTTATGGGCGAGCCTAGTGGTGATCGGCGCGGCGGCCATCGCCGCGACCCCGGCCATTGCCGTGTTGAGCCCGATCAGGGTGGACGAGATGCCGCGTTTTTCGAGGATGATGCTGAGAAGCGGAAGTCCGAGGCCGATTGCTATGCCAACGGCAGAAATGGACGAGATGGCTGCCACCAGAGAAGGCCAATGGATTTCTTCGACATCGCCCGGTGTGCCGTTTCTCGGCTGAGACATTTATCCATCCTTAGAAAGCTACGCGCGCGAATCGGCCGGTCACCTCACACAGATAGACACAGACGTGCCAAATCCGGGTGACGGGCAGCGTTTCGCAATATGTCCGATGTGAGTGACCACCTGCGGAATGTAAAGCCTGTTCAGACAAGAAAAGCTTACCATGTCAAATCGTTGAGGATCGTCGGCCGCCGCGTTCGGGTGGTGATCGGTGGAGCGCTGGCACTACACGTCAAATATGTCTGGAAGGTGAAGGCGCTAATCCGGCCGGCCGGGGATGTCATAATCGTCGGAACCGTCACTCTCTCCACCGAAACCGTGCATGCGCAACGCCCATTGCAGGCCGATGACGCCGCCCTTGATCGGCTGGATCGAGGCAAGCGCGGTGATGACGGTGATCGGCGCCCAGATGGCAAGATGCGCCCATACCGGCAGCACGAAGGTCATGTCGGTCAGCATATAGCCACCGACCACGACGTGGCCGAGAACGAGGATGACGATATAGGGCGGCAGGTCGTCCGCGCGTTGGTGATACATCGCCTCGCCGCAGGCTGCGCAATGATCGACCGGCTTCAGAAAGGCGCGAAAGAGCTTGCCGCTGCCGCAAGCCGGGCAGCGGTTCATCAGCCCCCGCATGATGGAGCGCCCAACCGGACGCTCGACCTCAGGCATATCCCCGTAGCGGACAGCCGGATCGGTCGGTGTGCGCATCGCATGTTCCTCTTCGGAGCTAAAGAATGTCATTTGAGCCTTCTGATGCGATGAAATACAGGTTAAACGCAAATGAATCAAACGTTTGGCAACGAGCCTCGCCCCAGCGTGCCACAGTTCACGCAGCTGCAGGGCCAATATCTGGCCTCCATTTATGCCTACACCAGGATCTTCAAACGCCCTCTCGCAGAAGCCGATATGCATGGCCACTTTGAGGTGACCGCACCGTCTGTCCACCAGATGGTGCTAACGCTGGAAAAAGCCGGTCTCATTCAACTTGTTGCGACGGCGGCTATCCCGCTGTTTCGCCAGTGCTGCTCCGAATATCCCAAGGGCCCGAAACGGCGCTTCGATCTCAATGCCTAACGGCGTCAAGGTATATGCCTTCCGGCTTTCAACATCGATTTGCGCCACGAGTGCTGCCGTTTCGAGCTCTCTCAGATTCCGGGTCAACTCCTTGGCACTGATGCCTTCGATCGCCACGAGCAGCGCATTGTATCGACGCGGTCCGGAAAGCACTAGTACGCGCAAAATATGGAGCTTCCACCGTCCGCCGATGGTGTTGATCGCGACATCAAGCGGGCAGGATGCGGGGTCGTGCTCGGAGGACTCTGGCTCTGAGACCAATAAGGGAACCTCGCGGTGCGTTGAGGCACCTGGGTGCAGCTCGCTAATATCCTCCAATGATGATCTCCGAAGAACCAACAGTACCCGCCGAGTTTAGCGGTCCCGCCCTTTCGATGCCAGCACTTTCGATGCCGGCATGGGTTGACCGTGAAGCCTATCCATTCACCTCAAAGTGGTTCGATCTTCCCGATGGAAGGATGCACTATATTGATGAGGGCGAGGGTGATATTCTCCTATTCGCGCACGGCAATCCCAGCTGGTCGTTTGAATACCGCCACCTCATCCGTCATTTTTCTTCGACTCATCGCTGCATTGCGCTCGATTATCTCGGGTTCGGCCTTTCCGACAAGCCGCCTCACCTGTCCTATCTCCCTCAATTCCACTCGGCCAATCTTGGTCGATTCATCGAAGGGCTCGATCTCAAGAACATTACCCTCGTCTTTCAGGATTGGGGCGGTCCGATCGCGCTCAGCTACGCGGTCGCCAATCCATCGAGAGTGAGTCGGATCATCGCATCGAATAGCTGGTTCTTCGATGTGCGGGAGTATCCGGCCGTTCGACGCTTCAGCCATATTATCGGAAGTGCGTTCGGACGGATGCTGTGCAAGCACCTCAATTTGTTTCCTCGCGTGCTTCTTAAAGCCTCGTTCGGAGATTCCTCGAGGCTGGGTCCAGAGGTCCACGCGCAATATCTGGCGCCGTTTCCAACGGCGGCCGAGCGCAAGGGCACATGGGTTTTCCCGCGCGCCATCGTCGGGGAAAGCTCTTGGCTGGCTGAGATCTGGGCGCGGCGTCACACCCTAAAGGACCGGCCAACACTCCTGATCTGGGGAATGAAGGACCCTGGTTGCACGCCGCTGCTTCCACGCTGGACGGAGGTGTTCACGGACCACCGTCTCATTACGCTCGACGATGTCGGTCACAACGTTGCTGAGGAAGCTGGGCGGCACCTTATCGGCCCGATTGCGAGCTTTCTTTCGGATCGATCACCGTCATGACCTGTGTAGCGATACTAGGTGGTAGCGGCCGCTTGGGCAGCCGCATCGTCGCAAACCTTATCCGGCAGAAGATGCAGGTTCGGGCCCTCGTCCATAGCCACGGACTCGCCGCGGCTGAAAGCGACTATACGGCGGTATATGGCGATGCCCATGACCCTTCTGCGATTCGAGCCTTACTCACAGGTGCCGACGCGGTGATTTCCACGCTCGGAAGTGCCGGTGCACAGATCGCGGACGTCACCTCTGCCGCCGTCAGGAACCTGATCCCGGAGATGACTGCGCTCGAGATCACGCGCATCGTTTCCGTCACGGGATCGGCTGTGCGCGACGACATTGAGGTTGGCAGGGAGCATCCCCACATGGCTGAACGGCGTGCCGCTCTTATGCAGCACATACCCGGACTGGTTCTTGACGGCGAGGGGCATCTGCGGCTGCTGCGGCAATCTACCCTCAATTGGACGGTCATACGATTACCTCGGATGACATCCGATCCCGCCCGGCCAGCCACTCTTCGGGTCGATCCGCCGGTGCCGGCCGAGACGATCAGCTACGAGGCCGGTGCCGAGGCGATTGTTGAAGAGCTCATTTATGCCAGGTGGGTTCGAAAAGCTCCGTTCGCTTCAGAAGCTTAACGGCAGAAGCTTAACGGCAGAAGCTTAACGGCTTGTCACAGCGCTTCGCTATGCCGTGCTCGCTGCTGACACGCAAGCTTCGCCGGGGCGACAGCCATGGGCACCGTAAAGTTAACCCTTCGGCGACAGGCGGTGCAATCTTTCGGCATGACACCAGCCGCTCGTGATCCCCTACTCGAGAAGAAGTTGGCAGTAGCCACGCTCGAGGACTGGGCCTTGGCCATCGTTGCGGGGTCCACAATGCTCCAGGCGCGGTATCCGGAAGAGCGAAGATCCTCAGAAGCGCGCTGCCGCTCTTGACCTATTAAAGAGGACGATTCAGCGCAAGGGCTCGACTAAGACACCAACGATCCAACGTGCAAGCGGCATCAGCATGAGGAGGCTCGGGAAGGCTACGAGCCACGACACCGCCCATGCGCCGGGCCAGTGCGCGAAAAAACCGCTTCCAGCACTCATGCCAGTTGCCACAGCCGAGACTATTGCAGACATCATTAGGGATAGAACGAACGGGATTAGAAGTTTGGAGTAGCCTGCTGGCAGCTTCTTCCATCTGGGATTTTTATTGCGCCGATCGGTCATCGCGATACCACGTTTGTTCCAATTGGCCATATCAATATTGTCCCGCCTTGAGGTCGCCAATGAACTGGTGCAAGGAACGCGGCTCGCGGCCCAAAGCCGCCCTTAGCGTAAGACTGTTACCGCCGAGCCCAAACCTTGCATAATGCTCGTGAACCTTTGAAAGGAGATGCAGCTGATGGTCGTTGTACGGCAAATTCCCGCTCGATGCCCACTCGGCAAAGGAAGGTTCCAGAGCCTCGACGTGACGTCCAAGCGCTTCCGACATCATTTCGGCAATATCGCCTCTGTGGTAAAGTCCTTCAGAGCAAAGCTCGAGAGTGGCGAAAGCCAGTCGATCGCTAGTCAGAGCCTCGGCAGCGACGTCGGCAACGTCGCGATAATCAACACGCGCAATGCGCGCGGTCTTGGGGAATGGCTCGGAAAATGTACTCGTCTCCAGCACGTTCGGCCACGCGAGGGCGATGTTCTGCATGAAGTTCGCGGGGTGAAGGATCGTGTACTGTAGACGCGATGAATAGAGCGCTTCTTCCACAGGTATTTTGCTCGCGTGGTTCTCGAGCCGCGTATTTGTTGGCTGAATAACCGATGAGAAAACAAATTTGCGCACTCCGCTGCGCTCAGCGGCCTCGATCATTGAGACACCCATCGCGGCTTCGTCCGGCGCAAATGCTGGTCCGATATAAAAAACGCCATCGACGCCATCACATGCCCGGTCAAGACTTTCTGCATTGCGCAAGTCACCCTCAATAACATCAACCGTGGCGCCCACCTGGGTCTGCACATCTTTTGCGAGATATCGTACTAGCGCCCGAACCGTGACGTTTCGGCGTGCTAGAGCGGGCATTACCAGCCGTGCGAATTTTCCGGTGGCTCCTATCACCAGCACTTTGGGATTGCTTTCGGGCATTCGACTACTCCTCCGGTTTTTGCGTTTGTGCGAAGGTAGCGAATTACCAAAACTGTGATAATAGTCTGAATCAGAGATAGACTATCATAATAAATGAGATAATAAATGAAACAACTCCATGATCTCGAGGCGTACGTCGCGATCGTCGAATACCATAGCCTGACTGCAGCAGCCCGCGAGCTTGGAAAACCTCTTCAATCTATCAGCCGTTCATTGGCTGCATTGGAGCAGGAGGTGGGGGTGGTGCTAATTCATCGGTCCACGAGGCGTTTGGTACCGAGCGAAGCGGGCGATGCGTTCTATCGCAGGATCAAGCCAGCCGTTGAGGCAATAAGGGAGGGCGTGCTCGAAGCAACCGACCGCCGGCTTGAGCCGAAGGGACTGTTGCGGATAGGTGCGCCCGTCCTGTTCGGGCCGGACTTTATTGTTCCAATGATTGCGGACTATATGCGGCGGTTTCGGGATGTGGATGTAGATCTTCAGCTCTCCGACCGTTTCGTCGATCTTAGTGATGAACGCCTCGATCTCGTTGTCCGAATTGGCGATCTGCCAGATTCAAGTCTTCAGGCCAAACGACTGGGTGCTTTGCGACGTGTCGTATTCGCATCACCTGGCTATCTCTTGGCACGGGGCCGGCCAGCTTCGCCGAAAGATCTCGCGGCCCACGATTGCCTTGTGCGTACTGTTGATCGGAGTCCCGGTGAATGGGTCTTTCAGGATGACGGCAAGCGAAGGACGATAAAGGTAGGCGGATCATTCAAATCAAACTCCATGACCGCGCTTTATGCAGCCGCAGTCGCGGGTCTCGGTGTGGGTTACTCGCCCTTATGGCAGGTCAAACATCTTGTTGATGAGGGCAAACTCGAGGTCCTTCTGAAGGAATACGAGCCTGCACCGGTCCCGATTCATGCTCTTTGGCAGGAGAACAGATTGCCTCCGGCCAAGATCCGGAGCTTTTTGGACGTACTGAGCCAGAATCTACAGCTTGATAGTCTCTAGGTGTTTAGTCCCGGCATTTGATGGATCGGATCGATGATGAATCGATCCGGCTCCAAAGTCCATTGTTTGCAGATGAACTCGTAAGGCGTGAGGCCGTTAAGCGTCTTGAGTCTGCGCCCGAAATTGTAGGCGTCGATAAAATCGGCCAGATGATTTTTCAATTGCGCATGATCGTCGTAGTGGAAGCGCTTGACGTTCAGCGGGAAATCGATCCACTGGATCGATTCCTGTTCCGCTTCACCTTCCTTGATCGTTCGGTTCATCCGCTCGACCTGTCCGTTGGTCCAGGGGTGTTTCACCTTGGTCAGGCGATGCTCGATGCTGTGATCGTCGCAGACCCAGTCGAAGATGTGCTCTAAGGCATTTCGATCACAAGCTCGGTTGGTGAACTGAATGCCATTGTCGGTCAAAACGATGTGAATGGTGTAAGGCACTGCCGCGATCAGATTGCGCAAGAACTGGGCAGCATTCATCTTGCCGGCTTTGGTATAGAGTTCTGCGAACGCGAACTTGGATGTTCGGGCAATTGCTACAAAGAGATAGAGCTTGCCCTCGGCCGTCTGCACCTCGGCAATATCGATGTGGAAATAGCCGATCGGATAACTTTTGAACTTCTTCTTCGGCTCCTTGTCGCCTCCAACCTCCGGCAGACGTGAAATGCCGTGGCGCTGCAAACACCTGTGCAACGACGAACGCGTCAGATGTGAGATGGTCGGCTGAAGAGCGTAGAGGCAATCATCGAGCGGCAGCAACGTATGCCGGCGGAAGGCGACGATGACGGCCTCTTCTTCGTGCTTCCCTCCATGCCAAGGAAAATAATGCACCATCAAATGCCGGGACTAAACACCTAGTGGTCGTGGGTACTGAGAGCTGACGCGGCCGGTAGCGCGATCGCGGTCGCGGAATATTCGCACCCTAGCAGCACGGGCCAATCGATCATCCCCCAACTGCAACAGGTTTGGCGGATTTCAATCCTCCGATGTGATTCGGTCGATCGCATCCTTGCATGCAGCCTTGATCAGGAGGACAACCGCCTCTTGGGATCGTCCCACCCCCAGCATTCGAACTATTGCGAAGCTCGTAAAAGCAAAGATTAGATGCGACAGCATCGCGTTGGCTGATTGAAAACGCCTTGCCCTTTGTTATTCGCCCAACCAGCACTTCGATGGTTTGCCGCCGGCGCTCGTTTCGCTCGATCAATGCCTGCGCGAATTCGGCGTCGAGCACCATTGCATCATGCAACCGACCGACGGCCGTTCCAGAAATTGCAGAAGATTTCGATCAAATGATCGAGTCCCGCTTGGGCATTCGGCATCGCCATCGCCTGGGCGATCCGCGTAAGGCCACCCTGAAGCGCAATCTCATCGAAAACGGTTTCAAGCAGTCCTCGCCGTGATCCGAACTGATTGTAGACGGCTGACGGGGCTTCTGACCATTCCGCCCATGCTACTCCAACCTGAAGCCCGTGGTCGTCTCAACGGGGTATATGGGGATTCATGTTTCTCGGCGGATCTCTTGCGGAATGGTACTAATGCCGCCCGCGCGGCGGCCTCGTTCCGGGCTTCTTGCGGACCTGGCCCCTGTCGCGGCGGCCCGCTTTGTGGAAGGAGCGCACCGCCGTCGGCATTTCGCGCCCTTCGCTGACCATTTCGAAACGCAGCGCGCCGGCGAGCGGAATCGCTTCGGCAAGCTTCACCGTGACGCTGTCGCCAAGGCGATAGCCAAGCCCTGTCCGTTCACCGGAGAGCGCCTGATGCGCCTCATCATAGATGAAATAATCGGTTCCAAGCGTCGATATGGGGACGAAACCGTCGGCGCCATAGTCCGGCAGAACGACAAAAAGCCCCGATTTCGTCACACCCGAGACGCGGCCGGCAAACTCCTCGCCGACGCGGCCGCTGAGATGGTGGGCGATCAGCCGGTCGACCGTCTCACGCTCGGCCGCCATGGCGCGGCGCTCGAAGGTCGAGATTTCGGCGGCGATATCGTCGAGAGCCGCCTCTTCCTCGGGCGTGATGCCCCCTTCACCGAAGCCCAGCGAGCCGACGAGGGCGCGATGCACGATGAGATCGGCGTAACGGCGGATCGGTGAGGTGAAATGCGCGTATTTCATCAGGTTGAGGCCGAAGTGGCCGATATTCTCCGGGCCGTAGATCGCCTGGCTCTGCGAACGCAGCACCATCTCGCTGACCATGGTCTGGTGCGGCGTGCCGTCCGCTTTCGCCAGGATGCCGTTGAAGTTGTTGGCGCGCATGTTGCCGCCCTTGGCAAGCGGGATGCCGAGCGTCGCCAGGAACTCGCGCAGGATTTCCTGCTTGGCAAGCGTCGGGCCGTCATGGATGCGGTAGATCAGCGGCTGACGTGCCTTTTCCAGCGTCTCGGCGGCGCAGACGTTCGCCTGGATCATCATCTCTTCGATCAGCTTGTGCGCCTCAAGGCGCGGCGGCACGACGACCCGGTCGACGGTGCCGTCGGGCTTCAGCTGGATCTTGCGCTCCGGCATGTCGAGTTCCAGCGGCTGGCGCCGGTCGCGTCCGCGCTTCATAACCTCATAGGCGTGCCAGAGGGGCTTCAGGATCGGCTCGAGCATCGGTCCGGTCTGATCGTCCGGCTTGCCGTCGATCGCCGCCTGCGCCTGCTGGTAGGACAGCTTGGCCGCGCTCTTCATCATGATGCGATAGAAGGTGTGGCCGATCTTGCGGCCTTCTCCGGAAAAGCTCATGCGCACGGCAAGCGCCGGGCGGTCGACACCTTCCTTCAGCGAACACAGATCGTTGGAGATGCGCTCCGGCAGCATCGGCACCACCCGATCCGGGAAATAGACAGAGTTGCCGCGTTTCAGCGCCTCGCGGTCGAGCGCCGACTTGGAGCGGACATACCAGGAGACATCGGCAATCGCCACGGTGACGACGACGCCGCCGGGATTGTCGGGCGAGGGGTCGAGTTCGGCATAGACGGCGTCGTCATGGTCCTTGGCGTCGGCCGGGTCGATGGTGATCAGCGGCACGTCGCGCCAATCCTCGCGATGCGACATCGTGGCGGGTTTTGCTGCGTCCGCCTCGTCAACGACGGCTGGCGGGAACACATGCGGGATGCCATGCGCATGAATGGCGATCATCGAGATCGCCTTTTCCGAGCCGACGGAGCCGACGACGGAAAGCACCTTGGCGCGCGGCAGGCCGAGACGGCCGAGGCGGGCGATTTCGACTTCGACCAGGTCGCCGTCCGTGGCGCCGCCGGTGAAGTCTGGATCGATGACCATCTCCTCGCCACGCCGCTCGATCGGCAGCAGCCGGCCGCCGCCGCCAGGCGCCGTGCGGAAAACGCCCATCGAGGCGCCGCGGCGCTTGTCGATCACTTTGATGATCCGCGCCGTATAGGCCGGCCCGCCGCGATCGACGGCCGGGAAGATCTTCGCCAGGATGCGGTCGCCGAGACCGGCGACGGGCGCCTTGCCCTTGCCCTGGCGGCCAGCAGGCGATTGTTGGCGGATGGCGACGGCAGGTGCGACACCCTGGTCTTCCGGCCATTCCGCCGGCCGGCCGATCAGATCGCCATCCTTGTCGCGCGTGGTGATATCGAGGACAGTGACCGGCGGCAGCGCGCCGGGACGGATCAGCGACTTGCGGTTCTTCTGCAGCATGCCTTCCTGCTCAAGCTCCTGCAGAAGGTGCTTGAGCTCGACGCGGTTGTCGCCCTTCAGGCCGAAGGCCCTGGCGAGTTCCCGTTTGGAGGCCTTCTGCGGATGATCGGCGATGAAGCGCAGGATCACCTCGCGCGAGGGCAGCGCGCCGTGGACGATGTTCAGCGGCTCGACCGCGGAAGCATCCTTGCCGGCACGACCGATCTTGCCAGGGCGCGTTCCCGCAGGGTTCGTTCTGTCGCGCGGTATTCTGCTCACGTCAGCTCTTTTTCGATTTCGCGGGCGCCTTCGCCTTTGTTGTCTTCGGCTTGGCCGCCGTCTTGGTGGTCTTGGCTTCGGCGGCCGCCGCCTTCGGCTTGGCTTTCGCCTTGATGGTTTTGCCAGCAGGCGCCTTGCCGGCCTTCTCGGCGATCAGCACGAGCGCCTCCTCGACGGTGATCGCCTGCGGATCCTTGCCCTTCGGTAGGGTGGCATTGACCTTGCCCCAGTTGACGTAAGGGCCGTACTTGCCGTCGCGAACGGTGATCGCGCCGCCGTCGGGATGGTCGCCGAGTGTCTTCAACGCCGCCGGCGTACCGCGCGAACCCCGGCCTGGCGGCTGGTTCGCCTTTTCGGCAATGACAGTCACGGCGCGGTTGAGGCCGACTGAGAACACGTCCTCGATGGTTTCCAGGTTGGCATAGGAGCCGTCATGCAGCAGGAACGGCCCATAGCGGCCGATGCCCGACGAGATCATCTTGCCGGATTCCGGATGTTTGCCGATATCGCGCGGCAGCGAAATCAGAGCCATCGCCTTTTCATAGTCGATGTCTTCGGGCTTCCAACCCTTCGGCAGCGAAGCGCGCTTTGCTTCCTTGCCGTCGCCGCGCTGAATATAGGGGCCGAAGCGGCCGGAACGCAGCGTCAGCTCCTCGCCGGTCGTCGGATCGGTGCCGAGGTTCTTCGGCTCGTTCAATCCGGCACCATCCGCTTCCCCGCCGTTTTCAGAAGAGAGCTGGCGGGTGTAGTTGCATTCCGGATAGTTCGAGCAGCCGACGAAGGCGCCATATTTGCCGAGCTTCAGCGACAGGTTGCCGGTGCCGCAGACCTGACAGATCCTGGGATCGCTGCCGTCCTCCCTTTTCGGGAAGACCAGGGGTGCCAGCGACTCGTTCAGCGAATCCAGCACATTGGTGACGCGCAATTCCTTGGTGTCTTCGATCTGCGCGAAGAAATCCTTCCAGAAATCGCGCAGCACCTGCTTCCAGTTCAGCTCGCCGGCGGAAATCCGGTCGAGCTTTTCCTCGAGATCGGCGGTGAAGTCGTATTCGACATATTTGGTAAAGAAGCTTTCGAGGAAAGCCGTCACCAGCCGGCCCTTGGCCTGCGGGATCAGCTTGCGCTTGTCGATCGTCACATAGTCGCGATCGCGCAATGTCGCCAGCGTCGCCGCATAGGTGGACGGGCGGCCGATGCCGAGCTCTTCCATCTTCTTGATCAGCGAAGCTTCCGAGTAGCGCGGCGGCGGCTCGGTGAAATGCTGGGTCGAATTGATCTTCTGCTTGGCGAGCGTCTCGCGCGCATTGATCTCCGGCAGGCGGCCATCCTCATCGCCGTCGTCGCTCTGTTCGCCGTCTTCCTTCTGGTCGGTATAGGCGGCGATGAAACCATCGAAGCGGATGACCGAACCGACGGCGCGCAGGCCGGCCTTCTCGCCCCTGTTGTCGGCGGTGATTTCAGCCGTCGTGCGTTCGATCTCGGCCGAGGCCATCTGGCTGGCGATGCCGCGCTTCCAGATCAGGTCGTAGAGCCGGATCTGGTCGGCATCGAGGAATTGGCGCACGCGGTCGGGTGACCGGTAGAAATCGGTCGGACGGATCGCCTCATGCGCTTCCTGGGCGTTCTTGGCCTTGGTGGAATAGAAGCGCGGCTTCTCAGGCATGTAGCGCTCGCCGAACTGGTCGACGATGGCGCTGCGCGCCGCATCGATCGCTTCCGGTGCCATCTGCACGCCGTCGGTTCGCATATAGGTGATCAGACCGACCGTCTCGCCGCCGATATCGACGCCCTCATAAAGCTTCTGAGCGATCTGCATGGTGCGCGAGGCGGAGAAGCCGAGATTGGAGGAAGCGGCCTGCTGCAGCGTCGAGGTCGTAAACGGCGGTCCCGGGTTGCGCTTGACCGGCTTGGCCTCGACCGTGTCGACGACATAGCTCGCAGCGTCGAGCAACGCCTTCAGCCGGCCTGCATCCTCGCCGTTGCCGATCGCGCGCGGCTGCAGCCGTTTGCCGTTCGCCGAAACCAGCCTTGCCTCGAACTCGTCGCCGCGCGGTGTCTTCAGAAGCGCCGAGATGTTCCAGTATTCTTCCGAAATGAAGCGCTCGATCTCGGATTCGCGGTCGCAGACCAAGCGAAGTGACACAGACTGGACACGGCCGGCCGAACGTGCGCCGGGCAGCTTGCGCCACAGGACCGGCGAAAGATTGAAGCCGACGAGATAGTCGAGTGCGCGGCGCGCGAGATAGGCGTCGACCAGCGGCACGTCGATGTCGCGCGGATCGGCCATCGCGTCGAGCACCGCCTTCTTGGTGATGGCGTTGAAGACGACGCGCTTGACCGGCTTGCCGTTCAGCACGCGCTTCTTGTTCAGCATGTCGAGAACGTGCCAGGAAATCGCTTCGCCTTCGCGATCCGGGTCGGTCGCGAGAAAAAGGCCGTCGGAGGATTTCACCGCGTCGGCAATGTCCTTCATCCGCTTGGCCGAGGCGCTATCGACCTCCCAAAGCATTTCGAAATCCTGATCGGGGAGGACCGAGCCATCCTTGGCAGGCAGATCGCGCACATGGCCGAAGGAGGCGAGCACTTTGTATCCCGGACCCAGATACTTGTTGATCGTCTTGGCCTTGGCAGGCGATTCCACCACTACAACATTCATGATGATTCTCTAAAAAGGAAACGACGCCAGCATTGAAGCCAGCGCAACACACACCGCAACATGGATGCCCGGCCCTCCGACATGGACAGGGAAATCGCCGCGGTCAAGGGGTTTGGTACAATTTTACGTCTTGCGTCTGTTGCAGCCGAAAGAGGATCGTCGGAAAAATACACCTTGAGATAGGTTGCCGATCATTTTCGGCATGGTTCGCCATTCTCAGCGCCGCGCCGAGATATCGCGCGAAATTCAATCGGCAAGCGAGACGAGACCGCCCTGATGCCGATGCAGCCTGCTTGAGATGTCGAGCTCCAGAAGGATGAGATAGACCGCGGATGCTGACAGACCGGTATGGCGGATGACGTCGTCGATCTCGACCGGGGTTGGTCCGAGCGCATCGATGATGCGAGCCCGGTCTGAATCGCCGGGCGGCATCGTCATCGCCTTGCCGTCACGTGCCGGTTGCTCGGCCATCGATGACGGGAACAGCTCGAATTGCGTAAGCGGCGCCAAAGCCTCGACGACATCGGCAGGTGTGGTGACGATCGAAGCGCCGTCCTTCAGCAGGCCGTTGCTGCCGTGGCAGCGCGGATCGAGCGGTGAGCCGGGCACGGCAAACACCAGGCGGCCGAACTCGCCGGCAAGCCGTGCGGTGATCAGCGAGCCTGAGCGCGTTGCCGCTTCGACGACCACAAGGCCGAGCGCGATGCCGGCGATCAGCCGGTTTCGGCGCGGGAAATCGCGGGCGCGCGGTTCCCAGCCGAAGGGCATCTCGCTCACCGCCAGGCCGTTGCCACCGGTTATTTCCTCGAGCAGGCCGATATTCTCCGGTGGGTAAGGCTGGTCGAGACCGCCGGCAAGCGCTGCGATCGTGCCCGTGTCGAGGCTTGCCCGATGCGCTGCCGTGTCGATGCCGCGGGCCAGGCCGGAGACCACGGTATAACCGGCCCGGCCGCAGTCGCGCGCCACCATCGCCGCGAATTTCGCGCCGGCGATCGAGGCGTTGCGCGAGCCGACAATGCCGACGGCCGGTCGTTTGGCGGCGGTAAGAGCGCCCTTGACGGCAAGCAGCGGTGGCGCGCCGTCGATCTGCTTCAGGGCCTGCGGATAGTCCGGCTCGCCGATGCCGACGAAGCGGGCGCCGAAACGGCGAGCCGCCTCCAGTTCCCGATGTGCCTCAGCCTCGCTGGCGATGCGGATTGCCCGCGTCGCGCCGCCGCGCGCCGAAAGCTCCGGCAGTGCTGCGAGCGCTGCCTCGGCCGATCCGAAATGATTGATCAGGTCGCGAAAGGTGGCCGGGCCGATATTGTCGGAACGGATGAGGCGCAGCCAGGCGATGCGTTGCCGTTCGCTCAGCGCGACGCCTTTTGATCCCGCGCCCGGCGCATCCATTATCCCTTTGCTCCGATCTTGCTTTCCGTGCCGTCCATCAGGCGGGAAATATTGGCCCTGTGCTTCCAGTAGGAGATCAGCGTCATGATCGCCATGACAGCAGCAACCTTTTCGTTACCCAGTATCCATAGCGCAACCGGAATGACAAGCATGGCAACCAGCGCCGATAGCGACGAGTAGCGGCTGGTGAAGGCGACCGCCAGCCAGACGGCGGCGAAGAGCACGACCATGATCGGCGCGACGCCGAGCAGGGTGCCGATATAGGTGGCGACACCCTTGCCGCCCTTGAAGGCGATCCAGACCGGGAAGAGATGGCCGATGAAGGCGAAAAAGCCGGCGATGATCGCCGCCTCCTCGCCGAGGAAATAACCGACAACCCAGGCCGCTGCCGCCGCCTTCAGCGCATCGAGCAGCAGTGTCGCAGCCGCGAGCTTGCGGTTTCCTGTTCTCAGCACGTTGGTCGCGCCGATATTGCCGGAGCCAATGCTGCGCACGTCGCCGAGGCCGGCGGCACGCGTGAGGATCAGGCCGAAGGGAATCGAGCCGAAGAGGTAGCCGATGATGGCGGCGGCAAGCGCGATCGGCAGCGTAATCTGCCATGACATGAGATTGGATAACATATGCCGCCTCAGCCCCTCCGTGGCCTATCCCCAGTATGCCGTTTCTTAAGTCCAGCCGGTTCTTAAAGTGCGTGGACAAGCTTTCCCGAGACATAAGTCGCGACGGCCCGCCCGCTGAAGCGCGCATCTTCGAACGGCGTATTCTTCGAGCGGGAGAGAAGCATGTCTTTGGCGACAAGCCAAGGCTCATCGAGATCGATCAGCGCGATATCGGCCGCAGCACCCGGTTTCAGCGTGCCGGCGGCGAGGCCGAAGATTTGTGCGGGGCGGGTGGACATGGCGTCGATCAGGCGCATCAGGCTCACCTGACCGCCATGGTGGAGCCTGAGAGCCGCCGCCAGCATGGTTTCAAGGCCGATCGCGCCGTCCGCCGCCTCGCCGAAGGGCAGGCGCTTCGTATCGACGTCCTGCGGGTCGTGCGAGGAGACGATGATGTCGATCGCGCCGTTCGCAAGCGCCTCGACCATGGCGACCCGGTCGTCTTCCGGGCGCAGCGGCGGATAGAGCTTGAAGAAGCTGCGGTATTCGCCGATGTCGTTTTCGTTGAGCGCCAGATTGTTGATCGATATGCCTGAGGTCACCTTGGCGCCGCGGCTGCGGGCGCGTTCGATAGCCTCGACCGAGGCCGGCACCGAGATCATCGCGGCGTGATAGTGGCCGCGCGTCAGTTCTGCGATCCTGAGATCGCGTTCGAGCGGGATCAGTTCGGCTTCCCTTGGAATGCCGGAGAGCCCGAGCCAGCTGGCGAAAAGCCCTTCATGCATGACGCCGTTCGCGCCAAGATATTTGTCGCGGGTTTCGCAGGAGATGACGGCGCCGAATTCACGCGCATAGGTCATGATCCGGCGCAGCACCTGCGTGTCGTGCACGCTCGAATGGGCATCGGTGAAGGCGACGGCGCCCGCCTGCATCAACAGGCCGATCTCCGTCATCTCCGCGCCGGCAAGGCCCTTGGTGATAGCGGCTGCCGGATAGACGTTGACGGCGGCGGTATCGCGGGCCGTCTTCTTGACGAATTCGACGAGCGCAATGTCGTCGATGACAGGATCGGTGTCCGGCATCATGATGATCGAGGTGACGCCGCCGGCTGCTGCCGCCCGACTTGCCGAGGCGATGGTCTCGCGATGTTCGCCGCCGGGTTCGCCGATATGGACGCGCGCATCGACGAGACCGGGGGCCGCGACAAGGCCGGCGCAGTCGCGGATGGTCGCACCTTCCGGCGCGCCCTGGTTCTGTGCCGCGGAACCGGCAGCAATGATCACACCGTTTTCGACGATGATCGTGCCAACGTCGTCAAGATTGCGCGACGGATCGATGATGCGGACGTTTTTGAGGACGATCGGGTTGCTCATGCCATCATTCCATCGCTTCGGGGACCCTGGTTCTGCGAGACGAGCAGCGTCTCCATCACCGCCATGCGCACCGCGACCCCCATTTCCACCTGTTCGGCGATCACGCTCTGCGGCCCGTCCGCCACCTCGGAGGCGATCTCGACGCCGCGGTTCATCGGACCGGGATGCATGACCAGCGCATCCTCCTTCGCCGACTTCAGCGTTTCGGCGTCGAGCCCGTAGAAATGATAGTATTCGCGCACCGAAGGCACAAAGGCGCCGGACATGCGTTCGCGCTGCAGCCGCAGCATCATCACCACGTCGGCGTCCTTCAGCCCTTCCTTCATCGAATGGAAGACCTCGACGCCCATCTCGGCGATGCCGGCGGGCAGCAGGGTCGCGGGCGCGACGACGCGCACGCGGGCGCCCATCGCATTGAGCAGCAGGATATTGGAGCGCGCCACCCGCGAATGCAGCACGTCGCCGCAGATCGCCACGATGATGCGCGAGAGCTTGCCCTTGGCGCGGCGGATCGTCAGCGCGTCGAGCAACGCCTGGGTCGGATGTTCGTGCTGCCCGTCGCCGGCATTGACGACGGAGCAGGAGACCTTCTGGGCGAGAAGGGCGGCAGCACCGGCGCTCGAATGGCGGATAACAAGCACATCGGGGCGCATCGCATTCAGCGTCATCGCCGTGTCGATCAGCGTTTCGCCCTTCTTCACCGAGGAGTTGCCGACCGACATGTTCATGACGTCGGCGCCGAGCCGCTTGCCGGCCAGCTCGAAGGAGGCCTGCGTGCGGGTCGATGCCTCGAAGAACAGGTTGATCTGCGTCAGCCCGCGCAACGTCGACGTCTTCTTCTCTCGCTGGCGGCTGATCTTGACGGCCTCGTCGGCCTTGTCGAGCAGATAGGTGATATCCTGCTCGGTGAGGCCCTTGATGCCGATGAGGTGGCGGTGGGGAAAAAAGACCATGACCCTGCCTCTTGCTGTCTCTGGCGGGTCTATAAAGAGTGATGCCCGCCGGGGCAAGCATGCGCTGTGGGCAAAGGCTTATGTCCCCATGCATTTTCGCCAAAATTCCGATAGAGCAGAATGAACCGAATCATAACTTCCGGTTTCCCTTTGCCGGGCTCTTACACTAGAAGCGAATTATGACCTCCGCCAACCGGACTGAAGAAAAACTCGCAGAACTCAATCAGCCGAGCCTGTGGTCCGGCATCAACGCCTATCGATCCGATCCGCTGATCGTCGATCTGACGGCAGCCCTGCCGCGCGGCATCCGCGAAGACCTGGAAAACATGGGCCGCTACGTCACCTCGCCGGAGGCGCAGGAGCTGGCGCGCATGGCGAACCAGGGTCCGCCGCAGCTGCGTACCCACGGTCCGCGCGGCGAGCGCCTCGACGTCGTCGAGTTCCATCCTGCTTGGCACGCGTTGATGCGCCGCTCCATGTCGGTCGGCCTGCATTCCTCGGTCTGGGATCCGCAGGCCGATAGCGAAGCCAAGGATGAGGCCCACAAGGTTCGCGCCGCCCGCTTCTATCTGTCGTCGCAGCTGGAATCCGGCCATCTCTGCCCGCTGACGATGACCAGCGCCTCGGTCGCCGCGCTCTCGGCCTCGCCGGCAATACAGAAGGATTGGGCCCCCAAAATCCTCTCGCGCAAATATGATTCGTCGAACAAGCCCGCCATGCAGAAGTCTGCCGTGACCATCGGCATGGGCATGACGGAAAAGCAGGGCGGCACGGATGTGCGCGCCAACCGCAGCGCTGCCGAAAAGGTCAGCGAGGGCATCTACCGGCTGTCCGGCCATAAATGGTTCATGTCGGCTCCGATGAGCGATGCCTTCATCATGCTGGCGCAGACGAAGGAGGGCATGGGCTGCTTCCTCGTGCCGCGCCTGCTGGAGGACGGTTCCGCCAACGGCCTGCAGTTCCAGCGGCTGAAGGACAAGGTCGGCAACCGCTCAAACGCCTCTGCCGAAGTGGAGTTCACCGACACGTTCGGTTTCCTGCTCGGCGGCCCGGATGCCGGCATCCGCACCATTCTCGACATGGTGACACTGACGCGGCTCGACTGCGCGCTGGCCTCATCCGGCATGATGCGCGCCTCACTGGCCGAAGCCGTACACCACACCCGCGGCCGCAGCGTCTTCGGCAAGATGCTCGTCAACCAGCCGATCATGACGCGCGTACTGGCCGACATGGCGCTCGATGTCGCCGCCGCGACGGCACTGTCCTTCCGTCTTGCCGATGCCTTCGACAAGGCGCGCGGCAATGCCGAGCAAGCGGCCTATGCCCGCGTCATGACGCCGGTCGCCAAATACTGGTGCTGCAAGATCGCGCCGGCGCTGATCTACGAGGCGATGGAATGCATCGGTGGCAACGGCTATATCGAAGAACGCCCGATCGCCCGCCACTACCGCGAGGCTCCGGTCAACGCCATCTGGGAAGGCTCCGGCAACGTCATGGCGCTCGACGTGCTGCGCGTGCTCAACCGTGGCAAGGATCTGTTCGAAACGGTGTTCGCCGGCCTTGCCCGCGATCTCGGCCCGGCCGGCAAGAAGACGATCGACGTGCTACGCGCCGCTGTCGCGCTCTGTGAACAGGATGAGGGCGCCGCGCGCTTGCTCGTCGAGCAGCTGGCGCTCGCCGCCGGTGCCGCCGAACTCTATCGGCTCGGGGCAGGGCGCATTGCCGATGCCTTCATCGAGACGCGCCTTGCCGGCGGCTGGCGCTCCACCTACGGCATGCTCGATTCTCGCTTCGACGCCAGCTACATCGTCGATCTGCTCTATCCGCCGGCGGCCTGACCGTAGCGGACGATGATCGCTCTTCGCCGGCATCGAGCAGCGATATCGAAGCGATTCGCGCCGACGGCTGCCCCTCACCATAACCCTCTCCCCGTAAACGGGGCGAGGGCACGTGCCTTGCAAGAGCGAGGTGGGAACGGAGAGGGCGCGGCATGTCCCTTCGCCCCGTTTACGAGGGGCCGCAGGACGGGTCGAGACCCGTGGCTCGACCCCGGTCGGTGCCGGCAGGCGGATGAGGGGCCGGCATCGGCGATCTCCCGGACCGGGTTGGCCGCACTTATCCCGCGCAGACGCACGATCCAAGACCGAACTGTGGACGACAATCACCGTCTTCCGTTCGGCTGGTCGCAACGTATCTCTTCCATGTCGCCTTCCCAGCCTATCCCTGCGAGGTCTGTGTTCGCATTTTTCCGGCGGCGCCTCTCGATCAGGCTTCGTAAAGCCTGTTCGACGGCGGCCTCTTTTGTCGCCAATCCCGTGACGATCATTGCTGCGTCGAGCAAGCCATCATCGATATCGATCGTCGTCCGCATGACCACCTCGAGTGTGCCAATGGGTGAAGGTACACGCCCAGCCCTCAGGGTTCGACTTGCTGAAGAAGCATCGCCACAAACAAAAATCCGGCCGCGTCGCCGCGGCCGGATTGATCATTTACGTCCGAAAATCAGCGTTCAAAAGAAGCCACGGCGCTGCCACCAGCCGGCCTTCTTCGGCTTGCCGTCGTCAGCTTCGCCATTCTCGACGCGGGTGGATTTCACAGTCGGTTCGGAGGAGGTGATATTGGATTCGCGGTTGGCGCGAACCGGCTTTGCCTCTTCCTTGACCTCTTCCTGAACGGGTGTTCCGAGATCGGCGGTGGCTTCAACCAACTCCGGTTCGGCCTCGGCCGCAGGTGCCGTCTCTGCCACCGGTTCCTCGACCGGCACTGCGGCCGGTTTGCGGCGGCCGCGGCTGCGGGCGGGCTTTACATCCTCGGCTATCACAGGTGCGCTTTCGACGGCTGCCATCGCGGCCTGGCCTTCGCCGGCATCGGCAACTGCTTCGATAGTTTCGGCGACGACTTCGCTCGGAGCGCTGTCGTTCGAAACGTCGTCGCCTTCGTCCTCGCCATTGTCCTCACCAGCTTCGCTGGCCGTCAGTTCGGAGCCATCCTCGGCCCGATTGCGGCGACCGCCACGCTTGCCGCGACGGCGCCGCTTGCGGCGCTGCGATTCCTCGCTTTCAGCCAGCGTCTCGGACGTGGATTCGGCGGTTTCAACGCCTTCACCGCCCTCGTCGTCACCGTCCTCATCTTCGTCGCCGGCTTCGCCAGCGGCAGACGTCGGATGCTCGGCATTGCCGTTGCGGCCACGCCGACGCCGGCGGCGCTTGCGCTTGCGATTGCCGTCAGCTTCGCCTTCCGAGCGTGCTGCGACGGGTCGCTCGGCAGCGGCCGGCTTTTCCTCGAGCTCTTCGTCTTCGTCCTCATCCACTTCGATGACGATGTCGTCGTCGTCATCTTCAGGAATGGCTGCGAAGTTGAAGAGCGTTTCGATTTTGACCGGGTTTTCCACCGGATCGCCGCGATCGATCGCGAAATGCTGGGCGCCGACCGAACCGTCCGCATCGATGACGATAGCGACGCCGAAACGGTTTTCGTAATCGATGATCGTCTGGCGCTTGTGGTTGAGCAGGTAGAGCGCAATGTCAGGCGTGGTGCGCACGCTGATATTGTGCGTGGTATTCTTCAGCAGATATTCCTCGATACCGCGCAGGACATGCAGGGCGACGGAGGACTGCGAACGCACATGGCCGCTGCCGCCGCAATGCGAGCAGACCTGCGTGGTCGATTCGAGAACCGACGCGCGGATGCGCTGGCGCGACATTTCGAGCAGGCCGAAATGCGAGATCCGTCCGACCTGAATGCGGGCGCGGTCGTTCTTCAGGCATTCCTTCAGCTTCTTCTCGACAGCGCGGTTGTTGCGCTTCTCTTCCATGTCGATGAAGTCGATGACGATCAGGCCGGCAAGGTCGCGCAGGCGAAGCTGGCGAGCGACTTCGTCGGCAGCCTCGAGGTTCGTCTGCAGCGCGGTATCTTCGATCGAGTGTTCGCGGGTCGAGCGGCCGGAGTTGACGTCGATCGAGACCAGCGCTTCGGTCTGGTTCATGATCAGGTAGCCGCCGGACTTCAGGGTCACCTGCGGCTGCAGCATGCGGTCGAGCTGCGCTTCGATACCGGAACGCGAGAAGATCGGATGGATGTCGCGGTAGGGCTGAACCACCTTGGCATGGCTCGGCATCAGCATCTTCATGAAGTCTTTCGCTTCACGATAGCCTTCTTCGCCGGAGACGATGACTTCACTGATATCCTTGTTGTAAAGGTCGCGGATCGAGCGCTTGATCAGCGAACCTTCCTCGTAGACGAGGCAGGGAGCCGTGGACGCCAGCGTCAGTGTGCGGACGTTCTCCCAGAGGCGCATCAGATATTCGAAGTCGCGCTTGACCTCGACCTTGGTGCGGTTGGCGCCGGCGGTGCGAAGGATGACGCCCATACCCTGCGGCACTTCGAGCATGCGCGCGATTTCCTTCAGGCGCTTGCGGTCGGCAGGGTTGGTGATCTTGCGGGAAATGCCGCCGCCGCGCGCCGTGTTCGGCATCAGCACGGAATAGCGGCCGGCGAGCGAGAGATAGGTAGTAAGGGCTGCACCCTTGTTGCCGCGCTCTTCCTTGGCGACCTGCACGAGCAGGATCTGGCGGCGCTTGATGACTTCCTGGATGCGGTACTGCTTGCGCGGCTTGCGCTGCACCCGTTCCGGCACTTCTTCCATCGCGTCTTCGGCGCCGACGGATTCGATGATTTCCTCTTCGCCATGATCGTCATCGTCGTCGTCATCATCGTGGCGACGCTTGCCGCTATCGACGTCCTCGGAGATCGAGTCGGTTTCCACCATGGCCGCCATCGCGCCGCCGGTCGAACCGTCATCCTCGTTATCGACGCTCGAAGCGCCTTCGGCTTCGACGTCCGTGGGAACGGCGTCCTCGGTGGCGGTTGTCTCAGCAGCCGGTTCGGTCACCTTCTTGCGGCTGCGGCGCGGCCTGGCCTTCTTGGCCGGAGCTTCCTCGGCGGCCTCGGGCGATGCCGCGGCCTCCACCGCTGCCGGCTCGTCGGTTACGGCAGCCGTTTCCGGCGCCTCCGGCACGATGCCGACATCCGGCTGGTCCTGGGTCGAAAGATCGACCATCGGCGCGGTTTCGACATGCTCGACATCTTCGTCGCGGCGATGCTCCTCGGCTTCGGCCCGAAGCAGCGCCTGACGGTCGGCGAGCGGTATCTGATAATAGTCGGGATGGATTTCGGCGAAGGCCAGGAAGCCGTGCCGGTTGCCGCCGTAATCGACGAAGGCTGCTTGCAGCGAGGGCTCGACCCTCGTTACCTTTGCAAGATAGATGTTGCCGCGGATCTGCTTCTTGTGCTGAGACTCGAAGTCAAATTCTTCTATGCGGTTCCCGCGAACGACAACGACGCGCGTCTCTTCCTCGTGAGACGCATCGATAAGCATTTTGTCTGCCATGTAAGCTGTGCTCCTCGGCGTGGCCGCGAGAGCGCATTCCCGACTGCTGTTGAAACAGAAAGAATGCGGTCCGCAGTGGCCGCGCCGGATAATGAAAGTCGCGCCTGATGCGAGGGGGAGGGCAGCAGCCAGACCGCAGCCGGAACCATTTCGGTCCGGGGCCTGTACACTTCAGATAAAACCTGCTGCGAAACCATCAACAACCAAGCGTGATCGACAAATACGAAGACCCATTCGGGTCCGATGAGTTTGCTCCCTGAGAGCGTGGTGGCTGATCCACCAATGAATTCCGACAATGAGCCGGAAAATCAGGATCCAGTTCTAAGGATGAAGCGCATGAGACGGCGGACGATGACCGGTGTGGCGCCAGGTCCTGATCTGGCTGGCAGCCTCTGCGGCGACTCTATCCCGTCAACACTTTACCCTAAAATTCGTTGTAGGTTTTCCGTGTCACAATAGCAAGGGAAAAGCCAAATGTGCCATAATATTGATGGATTTCGTAACGCATAGAAGTTGGGGATAAAGTGATCGCGATTCGGTGGGCCGCAACGGGTGTTTCGTCTAGCGACGTTCGACGCGGCCGCGTCGGCTCCATCGCAGTACAGATAGGGTGTGGCGGTTCATTGTTTAAGAGGGCTCGGATCGCGGCGAAATCCCCAGTGCGGCGATCGATATTCGCAAGGTTGGTTCTGACGGCGCTTCTGGCGGTTGGTTTCCTGCCGGCCGTTGTTGGTTCCGTCGAGGCCAGGGATCCGCTGCTTGCCTATGGCGCGCGTATCGTCGGCGACGACGCAAGAACCCGCATCGTCATCGATTTCGATCGCGAACCGCGCTTCTCCGTCCACTATATCGCCAATCCGGAGCGCATCGTCATCGACCTGCCGGCGACCGCCTTCGGTTTTCCGGCCAAGGATCTCGCTGCCCGCGGCCTGTTCAAGGATATCCGTTACGGCAAGATGGACGAGGAGAGCGCCCGCATCGTTCTGACGACGGCAGGGCCGGTGAAGCTGGCGCTCGCCAAGGTGCAGGCCGACGAGGCCGGCAAGGGTCATCGTCTCGTGCTCGATGCCGAGATGATCGATAAGCAGGCCTTCGCCGAACTGGTGAAGACGCAATCGTGGAGCGATCGGGCCTGGAGCGATCAGGCCTCGAACGATGGGAGCGAAGCGGCGCAGACGACCAGCGCCATTCCGGCGCCTGAGAAAGCCGCGCCCGGCGATTTCGTCATCGCCGTCGACGCCGGCCATGGCGGCATCGACACCGGCGCGATCGGCGTCGACACCAAGACCGAGGAAAAGCAGGTGACGCTTGCCTTCGCCAAGGCCTTGACCGACCTCCTGAACAAGGAGCCGGGCATCAAGGCTTTCCTGACGCGCGAGGACGACGAGTTCCTGTCGCTGTCGCAGCGTGTACTGATCGCCCGCCAGAACCATGCCGGGCTGTTCATTTCGCTGCATGCCGACACGCTGAAGCAGAAGGATATCCGTGGCGCCACCGTCTACACGATCTCCGACAAGGCATCCGACAAACTCGCCGCCGACCTTGCCGAACGTGAAAACCTCTCCGACCAGATCGCCGGCAAGGAAACGGTCGCCGAGCCGCCCGAGGTCGCCGATATCCTGCTCGATCTGACACGGCGCGAAACCCAGGCCTTCTCGATCTCGCTGGCCGAAAGCGTGCTGAATTCTTTCAAGGATCAGGTCGGCACCATCAACAATCCCCACCGTCATGCCGGTTTCCGCGTGCTACAGGCCCCTGACGTGCCGTCGATCCTTCTCGAACTCGGCTTTCTCTCGAATGCCGAGGACGAGAAACTGCTGCTCGACGACACCTGGCGCGGCAAGATCGTCGGGCTTTTGACCGAGGCGGTGAAGCGATACCGCGCCGGCGTGATGGCGAATGGCGGCTAACGCTTTTTGCCCGAAATTCAGTTGCGGTTGCGGGACGGCCGTATCCATGAAAACAAAGACTTAAACTGCGTTGCATGAATCGAATTCTGAGCAGGATGGCTCAGCTTGGCGGCGGGAACGGGCGTTGCTTGGATGTGACAGTCCTAGTGAAACGCGCCCGCAGCGGCGAATGCGGCGGCGAGAGCCCTATTTTCCTCACAATCGCGCCGTTACTCCGGCTTATGTTTCGCAGCCTGAGGCGCGGAATCGGCTTGTGGCGGTAGCGCTCATGGAGTAAGCCGCGCAACGTGCAAATTGCCTTGATCCATACAATCGTTGTGTCTGCGCCGATTGACGATCGAAGAGACCGGTAGCTGAAAATATGGTTAGACTTTTTGGATATTTCTTCGGAATGGCCTGCGTCCTGTTTCTGGTCGCGGCGGCGGGTGTTGCTATCTATCTCGCCAACGTCGCGAAGGATCTCCCGGACTATGCCGTCCTGAACAGCTATGCGCCGCCGGTGACTACCCGCGTCCACGCCGGCAACGGCGCTCTGATGGCTGAATACGCCAAGGAAAAGCGTCTCTTCCTGCCGATCCAGGCCGTCCCCGACCGCGTGAAGGCCGCTTTCCTGTCGGCCGAAGACAAGAATTTCTACAATCATCCGGGCGTCGATCTCACCGGTCTCGGCCGCGCAATCCTCGTCAACCTGCAGAATTTCGGTTCCGGCCGCCGGCCGGTCGGTGCTTCCACCATCACCCAGCAGGTGGCCAAGAACTTTCTTTTGAGCTCTGACCAGACGATCGACCGCAAGATCAAGGAAGCAATCCTGTCCTTCCGTATCGAGCAGGCCTACAGCAAGGACAAGATCCTCGAGCTCTACCTGAACGAGATCTTCTTCGGTCTGAATTCCTACGGCATCGCCGGCGCCGCGCTCACCTATTTCAACAAATCCGTCACTGAACTGACCGTCGCCGAAGCCGCCTATCTGGCATCGTTGCCGAAGGGTCCGGCCAATTATCATCCTTTCCGCCATCCCGAGGCAGCGCTCGAACGCCGCAACTGGGTGATCGACCGCATGGTCGAGAACGGCTATGTCAGCCAGAGCGATGGCGAGGAAGCCAAGAAGCAGCCGCTCGGCGTCACCGCCCGCACGACCGGCCCCTCGCTCTTTGCTTCGGACTATTTTGCCGAAGCCGTGCGCCGCCAGCTGATCGACCAATATGGCGAGAAGGTTCTCTATGAGGGCGGCCTTTCGGTGCGCACCTCGCTCGATCCGCAGCTGCAGCTTGCGGCCCGCAAGGCGCTGCAGGATGGTCTGGTGACCTATGACGAGCGTCGTGGTTTCCACGGCCCGATCAAGCAGATCGATGCAAGCGGTGATTGGGGCAAGGCGCTTGCCGATATTCCCTCCCTCTCCGACGTGCCGGAATGGCGGCTCGCCGTCGTGCTCGCCGTCTCGGACAGCAACGTCGATATCGGCCTGCAGCCGGCCAAGGATGGAAGCGGCAAGGTTTCAGCCGACCGTCAACGCGGCACCATTGAAGCCAAGAACATGCAGTGGGCCTTCCGTTCGGCCGACGGCGCCCGCAAGACCGCGAAATCGCCGGTCGGCGCCGTAGCCCCCGGTGACGTCGTCTATGTTGCAAAACTCGGCGACGACGCGTCGAGCTCCTATCGCCTGCAACAGCCGCCGAAGGTGCAGGGTGGCCTGGTCGCCATGGATCCGAAGACCGGCCGCGTGCTCGCCATGGTCGGCGGCTTCTCCTACGGCCAGTCCGAATTCAACCGCGCCACTCAGGCGATGCGCCAGCCGGGTTCCTCGTTCAAGCCCTTCGTCTACGCGGCGGCGATGGACAACGGCTATACGCCGGCTTCCGTCATCATGGATGCGCCGATCGAAATCGTCTCCGGCGGCCAGGTCTGGAAGCCGGAAAACTACGGCGGCGAAGTCAGTGGCCCGTCGACGCTGCGCTCGGGCATCGAGCATTCGCGCAACCTGATGACGGTGCGCCTCGCCAACGATCTCGGCATGAACATCGTCGCCGAATATGCCGAGCGCTTCGGCATCTACGATCACATGCTGCCGGTTCTCTCCATGTCGCTCGGCGCCGGCGACACGACGGTGCTACGCATGGTCTCTGCCTATTCGGTCATCGCCAATGGTGGCAAGCAGATCAAGCCGACCTTGATCGACCGCATCCAGGACCGCTACGGCAAGACGATCTTCAAGCATGAGGAGCGTTTGTGCGAGGGCTGCAATGCCGGCGCCTGGCAGAACCAGGAAGAGCCGAATGTCGTCGACAATCGCGAAACAGTTCTCGACCCGATGACCGCCTACCAGATCACCTCGATGATGCAGGGCGTCATCCAGCGCGGCACGGCCGCCGGCAAGGTCGATCTCGGCGGTCGCGACGTCGCAGGCAAGACCGGCACCACCAATGACGAGAAGGATGCCTGGTTCGTTGGCTTCACGCCGGATCTGGTCGCCGGTCTCTATATGGGCTTCGATACACCGGCCCCGCTCGGCCGCGGCGGCACCGGCGGCGTTCTCTCCGCCCCGATCTTCAACGAATTCATGCAGGCTGCCGTCAAGGATGCGCCGGAATCGAAATTCGTCATCCCGCCGGGCATGAATCTGATTTCGATCGACCGCAAGACCGGCATGGCCGCCGTCGACGGCGATCCGAACACCATCATCGAGGCCTTCAAGCCCGGCACCGGCCCGGCCGACAGCTTCTCCGTCATCGGCATGGACAGCACCATGGCGCCGGAAGAGATCCTGAAGACCTCGCCGCAGGCAAACCAGGCCGTCCAGACCGGCACGCCCGGCCTGTTCTGACCTCCGTCCCGATTTTTGAACGCCCGCGCGGCCTTTACATCCGCGGCGGGCGTCTCTATGTCCACCAGCACCGGAAGAACCCAGACAGAGAAGCAGGAAAATGCGAGCCGAAATCGAAAACGTGGTCGATGAAACCAAGCAGGCTATCACCCTGCTGAGGAGGCATCTTTGACTGGGACCAGGCGACAAGACGGCTGGACTGGTTGAACAACAAGGCAGAGGATCCCAACCTCTGGAACGACGCTTCCGAAGCGCAGAAGCTGATGCGCGAGCGCCAGCAGCTGGATGACGGCATCAATGGCGTCAAGCAGCTGGAACAGCAGCTGAACGACAATATCGAGCTGATCGAGCTTGGCGAGGAAGAGGGCGACCAAAGTGTCGTCAAGGAAGCCGAAGACACGCTGAAAGCCCTGAAGGCCGAGGCTGCCCGCCGCCAGGTGGAGGCCATGCTCTCCGGCGAAGCCGATAGCAACGACACCTATCTCGAAGTCCATTCCGGCGCCGGCGGCACCGAAAGCCAGGACTGGGCGAACATGCTGCTGCGCATGTACACCCGTTGGGCCGAACGCCAGCGTTTCAAGGTCGAGCTTCTCGAAGTCCACGACGGCGAAGAGGCGGGCATCAAATCCGCGACCCTGCTGGTCAAGGGACACAATGCCTATGGCTGGCTGAAGACGGAATCGGGCGTGCACCGGCTGGTGCGCATCTCGCCCTACGACAGCAATGCGCGTCGCCACACTTCCTTTTCGTCGATCTGGGTCTATCCGGTTGTCGACGACTCGATCCAGATCGAGATCAACGAAGGCGACTGCCGCATCGATACCTATCGTTCGTCGGGCGCCGGCGGCCAGCACGTCAACACCACCGACTCGGCCGTGCGCATCACGCATATCCCGACCGGCATCGTCGTGCAGTGCCAGCAGGAGCGTTCGCAGCACAAGAACCGCGCCAAGGCCTGGGACATGCTGCGCGCCCGCATGTACGAAGCGGAACTGAAGAAGCGCGAGGACGCCGCCAGCGCCGAAGCCGCCTCCAAGACGGATATCGGCTGGGGCCACCAGATCCGCTCCTACGTGCTGCAGCCTTACCAGCTGGTCAAGGATATGCGCACCGGCGTTGCCAGCAGCGCGCCGGACGACGTGCTCGACGGCGATCTGAACGAGTTCATGGAAGCGGCCCTTGCCCACCGCATCAGCGGCGCGGCCGACGCGGTCGTCGACGATGTGGATTGATAGAGCCGCGCTCCGCTTTGAGCCGGCATATGCACGTGGAAAGCCCCGCTCCGGGGCTTTTTTCGTACTCAGCCCCTGGCGTCGATGGCGGTATCTCGAAACAGTGCTGCCGATAGATCGGCAATCTCGTCATGAATGGCCGCGCGCTCGATGCCCGGCGGATCGGTAAAGAGCTCTGCCGCAAAGGCAAGGCCGAGTGCGGTGCCCTCCGGCACGAAGACGTAATGCCCAAGGCCGCCAACGAAGATCTTAAGAGCGCTGCGTGAGAGCCGCGCATGCAGCCATGCCGAACATTCCTCGGCCGGCGCAGCCCTGTCGGCGTCGCCGACCAGGATAAGGGCGGGCGCATCGACAGCTTTCAGGGTTTCCGCGCTGAAACCGAGAACGGACCGGCCCGGCGCGCACAGCAGTGCGGCCTTGATTCTCTCATCCCGGTAGGACTTTGTCATGCGGGACCAGGATTGGCGAAACACCTCGCTGGTGGAAAGCAATGTCGGGATATGATCGGCAAGGTCGGGAAATTCCCTCGGTCCGCGCGCGCCACCCGGCTTCATCCTGGACGGTTCGAACTGCGAGAACTGGGTGACGGCGCCAAGAAGCAGCATCACGCTATATGCTCCGGCCGAAAATCCGGCCGCGAAGACGTGGGTCGTATCGATATGACCGGAGAGATCGCTGAGCCAGTCATCGCGGTGATCGAGCATGTAGCTGAGATCCGGCGCCCGCTCCCAAAGACAGGCAAAGCCTTCAGTGCGATAGGGCTCGTTGCCGGTATTGCCGTGATGGTTGACGCCAAGCGCTGCAAATCCGCGATCGACCAGCCGTCGCGCCAGCCATTCCAGTCCGGCCGCGGATCCGCCGGTGCCATGCGACAACAGGACGAGGGGATAAGGTTGGGCACCCGGCCGGACGGGTGCGTCGCGGGCGACTTTCGCCTTTTGGAACCAGCCTCTTTCCGTTGTGTCGCTTTCCCGCGTTTCATCGGCAGCGGGATACCACAGCGACCAGCTGATGGGTCTGGGGCCGTCTGCGTCCCAGTTCGACCTGTTCTCGTCGTAAAGGACGCCGTCGCGGAAGCCCAATTTCATCTCTCGGATGCCCCTCTGAACAGTTCCCGGCTGTTCAATTCGTCGCCTTCTCCACGGTGATGTCGCCGAATTCATCGATCAGTACGGTCCAGCCATCCGGCTCCGCAGAGGGATCGGTCTTCAGATAGATCGTGGCGAACAGCCCCGGCTCCTTGATGATGCCGTTTGAATTCTCGGGGCGTATATCGGTAATATAAGGCTTCAGGTCGCTGATCTCCTGCAACTCGACGGTAGAAGTGATCGCCGGGCCGGTCTCGGTCTGGGCAATCTGCTGCAGATAGACCTTCGAGGTCCTGTCTGCCTGGCGAACGGCAAATAGCTTGTAGTAGCCGTGGCGCTGCGTGGTCTTTCCCTCGGGGTTGGCAACGCGCTCGGCGCCTGTCGGCGCCCGCTCGACATCCGGTGCGTTGCCGTCATCCTGCCAGTAGCCGGTGCTGGTCGCGAAAATCACCGATGCCGGCAGGATGGCATCCTGCCCCGGCAAGGCTGCGGCCGACCACCCGATGAGGAACACGGTGGTCATCAATAGGCGTCGCATTGCCATCGTCTCAATCCTTGAACTGCTCGGCGAGAATACGGTCGGACCAGGAGCGGTCGGGATCGGAAAGGATGCGTGCCGTCATATGTTCCGACTGGGCGATGCGGACATGCAGCACCGATTTGACCTCGGTATTGTCGGCCACGGCGTTCACCGGCCGCTTGACCGGCTCGAGGACGTCGATATCGACGGTCACCCTGTTGGGAAGCAGTGCGCCCCTCCAACGCCGTGGCCTGAAAGCGCTGACCGGCGTCATGGCGAGCAGTGGGGCCTCGAGCGGCAGGATCGGGCCATGGGCGGAAAGATTATAGGCTGTCGACCCGGCGGGGGTCGCCACCATCAGCCCGTCGCAGATCAGCTCCTCCAGGCGGACGCGCCCATCCACCGCGACCCGTAGATTGGCGGCCTGATAGGACTGGCGGAATAGATAGACCTCGTTGATGGCGAGTGCCGTCGAATTGGTGCCGTCGGCGTTGGCCGTCGTCATCTGCAATGGCCGGAAGACGTTTTCGACGGCGACGCAGATGCGCTCCTGAAGTTGTTCGCTGCGATAGTCGTTCATCAGGAAGCCGACCGAGCCGCGATTCATGCCGTAGACCAGCTTGCCGGAGTTCATCGTGCTGTGCAGCGTCTGCAGCATGAAACCGTCGCCGCCGAGCGCGACGATAACGTCGGCATCGTCGGCCGGCACGTCACCATAAATGCGAATCAACTCCTCGCGCGCTTCAAGCGCCTCTGTCGTCGGTGAGGCGAGAAAGGAAAGAGTCTGAAATGAACGGCCCATGCAATGCCCTTTATGATGCTGTCCTAGCTAAAGGATAAAGGGCTGGCGCGACAAGGACGTTTTCTATCGCGAAGCGTTTTGAGCGGCAGTCGAGCTGTCCGCACTGACACGATTTTTCCTTTACAGAATCATAGAATCTGCTAGTTGGGCACCTATTGCCCTTGTAGCTCAGTTGGTAGAGCACCTGATTTGTAATCAGGGGGTCCCGGGTTCGAACCCTGGCGGGGGCACCAAAACTTCTTTATTTTACAGTAAGGTATCCTTCACTTCGTCGAGTTGGTTTTACCTGCGTTTCATATAATATCGAGCCTTTTTCTCCAGTCACCGGCCTTACATGTCACACGATTGGCGCACGATGCCGGGACTACTATTCCAAAAATCAACCTTCTCTTTACTGCGCCACTGAGCAGTTATCAGCTCGCCATCTCGCTCGATTTTTCAGAACCAATGCTGAAGACTTCATAGAGCACTCGGCGACCGTCGCAGCCAACGCCCGAGCGATCTTCGAGTCTCTCAGACCAAGTGCTGACAGAATTTCGATGCACTGTCGAACAGGCTACTCGCTATGGCGATCCTGCCGGTGGATATGGCGGGCTCATTCCCTCACACTATTTCTTCGGTCCGCTGCGGAGCTATTTCCTTGGTCAGGAACAGGGGGAAATTTGTGTCTTGTCGTGTGAATGTGGTGGAGGGAGGTGGGTGTTGGCCAAAGCGGACCATGGCATCAATGAACGCAAGACGAGCGTTTTCCAGTTCCGGTCGGAGGTAGTGACTTTCGACGATCTCTGTGAACGCGCTCGTTTGATCGTCGATGTTGGCGATCAATCGTCGCACGGAAACGTAGGCTAATTCCGATTTAGACCCATCTCGCGGCTCAAGAGCTTTGCCTTCCACCGCGTCTCCAGGGCTAACAGGTCGTTCAACGTTGCATCGGTTCCAACTGTTTCAAGGATCGAAACGCGATAATCACTTGGATCACGGCTCTTCAAGCCGACGTTCCCCCCATGCCCTGTCGCAAAATACTCTCGCCATCTTCCCATGAAACCCTCAGAGCCGGATGCCATACCAACATACTGTTCTCGGGTGCGAGGGCATGAAAGCAGGTAGATGCCCCTCGTCGACGATAGCGCGGGCGACCAGCTCGCCGGGATTGTCTCTATCTCCCACAGATTGAGTATCAACGCGGAAAAGCCAGGGAATGGGTCCTCCCCGAAGGTGCGTCGAAGCTCAACGATAGGTTTTGGCACGCGGTCGCCTCGCTGTATCCAAGCTCGGTACCCTTTGCCCCAGTCGATCCAAAGGCGACCGGCATATTCGGACAGCTCCGGCTTCGGATCGAGGCGATAGAGATTGCTTCTGCCCGCTGGCTCGATTTCTCCGGTTATTGGATGCTGGCGATCCTCGTGAAGGGGACCGATCAGTTCGGCAGAGTAAAGACCGACGAAAAGCGTTTCCCTTCCTGGGACCCCAACAAATGATGCCCAAATCGGTGTCTTCAGGTCTGCAGCGTCTCCGAAGTTGAATAGCTTGATAAGCTTCGAAGCGAGAACGATTATCTCGCCAAAGGACGTATGGCGACGGCTTGCCAGGATAGCGGTTGTCCTGATGGCGGAGCAAGCGGACTTTTGAGCGGTCGATCCCGACGAGATCGAGGAGCGTTGCGAAGGTTAGCATTTACTCGTCCACCCGATAGACCGCCGCGTTATCTTGGACTTCTCGCAAGCCTTTAAACGCGGGGTGGCGGAGTTTTCCATCCGAAGTCCACGCTCTGTACTCGATCTCGGCTATCAAGGTAGGTAGCACCCACACCACCTTCCGGGCTCCGTTGTACTCGACGGGCGGCCGCTTACGCGTCCATGCCAGCTTGTCCATCATTGCTCGCAGATCGGATGTCTTCGTCTGCTTGAAACCAGTGCCGACGCTGCCAACGTACTTGAGGGCGTCACCGTAATATGCGGCCAGGAGCAAGGAAGCGAAGCCACCTGAGGTACCTGTCGAAGGCTCGTATCCGACAACGAGGAATGCCTCGCTTTGCACGCACTTGCATTTGATCCAGTCGCCGGTCCTACCCGACCGGTAGACGCTATCGACCTGCTTGCCAACGATACCTTCCAATCCTAGCTCGCATGCATGATCGAGAATCGTGACTGGATCAGCGTCGATTATCTCCGAAAGCCGGATTGCGCCCTCCTTGCCTTCGAGCAGGTCTTCGAGAAGGTGACGGCGAGACGAATACTCGACGCCCCGAAGGTCGTGGCCATCGAAATAGATCAAGTCGAAGGCCATCATGACGGCAGGTGACACAAGTTTGCCTGGGGCCTTGCCACTTGCGCCAAGAGACGCCTGCAAAAGACCGAAGTCGCTGCGTCCCGCTTCGTCAAACATCACGGCTTCGCCGTCGAGGATGATGGTGGCTGGTCCCAGGTCTGTTGCAGCCTTTACGATGGCCGGGAATCTATGCGACCAGTCGTGGCCGCCCCTTGTGAGGACCCGCACCCGGCCAGGCTCAATATGAACATGAACTCGATAGCCGTCCCACTTGATCTCCCAACAAAACCCCCGTGCCGGTGGGCGCTGTTTGAGAACCGCTAGCGCCGGTTCTGTGCGATCAGGCATTGGATCGAAGGGCAGAGCAGGTTGGGAAGGATTGCGCTTCTTGCGGGGCCGCGACCTTATCGGGGCTTCGGCATCTCGGAGCAGGGGTTTCGATTTTGGCGGCTTGGTCATTCTGCTATATCTGCAGTATTTGATTAAACTAATCCTATCCTGGCGGGCCGAAGCCTCGTCGCTCGATTGTCCATTAACCTCCATCAGATTTCTACTTTGACTTTCTTAAGCAGAAATCGCTTACTCGCCGAAGGGTGGTAAGGGTTATCGTCGTGCGTATCCGCGTTTTACTGTCTGCTATCGTCGTTTTGAGCTGTGCGTTCCAAACAAGGGCGGCAGAAGTCCGAATGGATAAGCTCAAGGATGATCTCTTCGTCATTTCAGTGACCGGCGAGTTCCAAGAAGGCGATGACCTTCGCTTTAAGAACCTTGCTATCGCGACCGACAAGGCGGTTGTCTTCCTTGACAGTCCGGGTGGTCTAGCGGGCGTTGGGATGGAGATAGGCCGCACGATTTCGATCAAGGGCTTCTCGACCGCCGTGGTTGAAAACACGATATGCGCCTCATCGTGCGGGCTGGTTTGGCTCGCGGGGAAGCACCGGTTCATTGCGCCGACGTCAAAGGTCGGTTTCCACGCCGTCTTCAGTGACACATCAGGGCAGCAAACCGTCAGCAGCGCAGGGAATGCCCTCGTTGGCTCATATCTTCAGCAACTCGGCCTTAGCGCAAACGTCATCGTCTATGTTACCGACGCTGCGCCAGCTTCCATGCAATGGCTGACGGCTGCTGACGCAAAACAGATCGGATTGGACATCGATCTTTTGGCGGGTGATACGCCTGCACAAGCTTCAGCACCTGTTCCGTTTGGCGGGGATGCGACCGCGAGTTACGCGCCAACAACGGTCACCATAACGCCTCCACCTCAGCCACATGGGCCGATGTGGAGGATTTTTGAGCACACCGATTTACCCGGCTATGACCTGCCAGATATGCCGTTGAAGTTGTTTACGGTTGAAGACTGTAAGATGGAGTGTGACGGCAATGATCGGTGCCGCGCTTTCACGTTCAATGAAGCGCACAATGTATGTTTCTTGAAAGGTATGGCAAGCGAAGCTCTGCAGTTCAGCGGGGCAGTGTCTGGGTATAAAGGCAACGATAGCGACATTCGACGCGTCGGCCAGGACTTTGGTTCTGCGCTCGATTTCCGAACCAGCAAGAACGTGGAGATTATGGCCAAGCCATTCGCCAAGTTCGGCGGCTCGTCGCTCGCTGCCTGTCAGGATCAATGCATCCTTACCCCGACGTGCCAGGGATTCAACTACTATCGAAATGGCATGTGCTTCATGCTTAGTGTCCGAAAGCCAACGCGCAACAATCTGTTGTCGGTTGCCGGAGCGCGGTCGAATTGATGCGGCGAAATCCTCTAATTGGGTTGCTGGTCGCCGTTCTGGTTGCTCAGCCCGCACTGGCCGTACGCCGTGCAGCGGTCGGAAAGGCGGCATCGACCACTGCCAAGGTTCGACGTTCATGCGCGGGATCATCGGCCTTGGTCTGCTGGTCTATCGCTCGCCTTTACGGCAATTCTCTGGTTTGCTGGGTATCCTTGATCGCAGTCCTGCGACAGCGTCCTTCTCGCCACCCGGGACGTTCATCTGCGGGACGCTGATTGCGGATTTTTTCCACTAATTTGCCTTCCCCAAGTTGGGCCTCGCCTCTTCAGCCCGGCTTAGGCCGGGCTCCTTTTTTCGCAGTATCACGGCCAAACTTAGAAGGTAGCCTCTCTAGCCGCCAAAGGCTTCGCAAAGCCCGCTGGGGTATTTACTGCGAGGTCAAGCCAATGGATCACGTTGTAATAGCGGTATTGGTCGCCCCCGGTGTAGGTTTCAAGTAATCTCCGACAACGTGTCTTTGTCAGGCTAAGCACGGATTTCAACGAGGCTGCTTTTCGAACCGCATCGTCTTCATGCGCCATGAAGGCCAACATCGTCAGATCGCTAAGCTCTGCGAACTGCTTATTTGTAAGACCGGCAATCAGTCGGGCGAGCAGCGCTGCTGAGAACGATTGAGTAAAGAGGTCAGCAATACGTGATTTTGCGAGCCGGAGGATCGCGTTTGCGGCGGCATTATAGTCGTTGGACGCATCATGGAAAAACCCTGTACGCGCGTAATTTCGGCGCTCAACAAGGGCTGCAATGCGGGTGACGTCGTCCCAGGTGCCATGTTGCTCCAAAAAAGAAACCGCCTCTACTGCAAACTTTGGCTCGTCTCGATCAAGCACTCGACGCACTAGGTCAAGGGCGGAAGTGCCGCCCCGTCGGCAGACGATCTCGAAGACCTCCTTGCAAGCTTGTTCTCGAAGGTAAGCCGACAACCCCTCAATTTGAGAAACAAGTTCCTTTGAAGGTCCAACTCGGTCCGTCAGATTCTGTAATCGACGTCCGAATTCGGCAACGAACACGTCCTCTAAATTACGCTCTATTTCACCAAACTGCTCTGTGAAGTGTTTGTCGTAGAGCGCGTATGCAGCTTCATACTCGTATACTTCTGATCGCCCCACTAAGTCGCTCAGGGATTCCTTTGGAAAAGCGGAATAAGATTGCCGCAGAAATTTGCTGAAGAATTCCTCCCCCTCAGTCGTTGAGCCCATAAGGAGCCCGAATCCTTTATTTTTTTCGCGAACGAGAATTTTTCGCGCCTCGTCTGACGTAAATTTCCGCTGTTTCTTTTGAAGTGTCTGAAGGGCGAGAAACCTCACTTCAGGGTTCTGATCGTCGAGCAAGACGGAAGCCGTCACCTCAGCGAGACCATCTCTGGCGACGAGCGTTTTGATCGCCATCGCTCTCAATTCGGACGAACGATGTCCAGTTAAGGTCGATAATCTGTCGGTCCGTAAACGGGACGGGTGGGCGAAGAGAATCTTCAGCAGGCGCGGCGGGATATTGGAATTCTGATGTCGCTCAAGAAGGTCCAGAGCACGCTCGGTATCGGTCTCAGCGAGTAGCATGACTGCAACTACGACGGCGTGTTCACTGATCGTTGTGTCAGTCGAGGCCATGGTCTCGTCAAGAAGTGAAAGATCGGCCGGAGTCCCGCACTCTTCGAGATAAGCCAGTGTCGCCTTCTTAACGTCGTCGGATTCGCTTTCCAGCCATGCCTTCAGCAGGCTGTCTCGCCCGAGCGGAATGCCTTCCGAGTCGAGGCGATTGTGAGCCTTCGCGAGGCATTGTATCAGCGACACCTTCAGTGGTGGTTCGCGAATGAGCGCTTGCCAGACCAATTCGTCACCAGGGCTATCTTCAGCTTGATAGACCCAACCCCACAGTGGCGCGTTCTGGTGAGCAATGTTTGCCGCTCCAGCGACGAGCAGAGCTGAAATCTCAGCGAGCGTTAGCTTGAAAGTCTCTCGGTTTTTAAAGATTAGATTGGCGTCGTGGACGCCCAAAGTTTCGGAGTCGTTTCCGCTACGGCTCACCGCCATGCCAAGAAGACGGAAGCGAGCCAAGTCTGCGGCGGAGACGTTCTCGACAGGATCAGCTCTTGAGACTAGGTCTCTGACAAAGTCGATTGCTTCTTCACCGAACAAACGAATCTCAGGATTGCTCGGCGTTGTCTCGCGTTCGCCTTCAGCGCCTCCTTTGCCACCAGCTTCTGTCTGTTCCTCAGTTTTGCGCTCGGCGATGATACCCTTCTGAACATAATCCGTGACAAGGGCCCGAAACTTTACCTCGAAATCAGGAATTTCTTTGAATTCCTGGAACAACACCTTCTGGTCAGCGATGACTGTCTTCTTGAACTCAAGAACCTTCGTCAGCTCTTTACCAGGGTCCTGCATCCGGCTCTCTTCCGGCGCTTTGAACAGCAGCGATATTTCTGGCGTGCCGGTCTTCAGTCTCCGTTTCAGTGAGCGCTTAAACTCCTCCTCGAAGCCGGAAGTGTAAGGATGGTTCTCGTCCCCCGGGGGTGATCCCCACCGCTGCCACATGACGCCAACAAAATATTCGCATTGATCTAGGTCTTGGTTGATGACGGCTTGTGCGCGACCAAAGCGGGAGACCGTGTCCTCCCAGCCGACCAACTCTACTTGGACATTGTAGAAGTCCGCGTGATTTCGATTAATCTCCTGGGCTATGCGGGATGCAGCCTGTCGTTCAGGCCCAAGGTCGCCGGGCGAGCCAAGAAATATCTTTACGATCTTACGGTACACGCTAGAGGTCCGGTTGCTTTCGGTGCAATACCAACACAGTAGCTGAAATATTCAACTCACAGCTGATCTTGTCCACTGAAAACGTTCGGATCATCAGGCCGCGAACAGGCTTTGCTTGGGAATGCGCAAGCGTGTCGCCAGGTAGCTCACCGCCATCATCCGTCATCACCGTGATCCGTCCCGCGTAAACGACGTCAATGTAGGCTTGGACCGTCTGCAGTTCGCTTTTCGCGAGTACGATTTTGGTCCCTATCGAGGTGATGCGAAGTTCGTCAACAGTGACGCCGAAGGGGATACTCTTCAATCTCTGCAGACTCTCGTCAAATGAGACCACATTCTCCGTCATTGGCTTTTCTCCTGGACTTACACCGGCGTTGCATGAGTTGAGGAGCGGGGAGCGCAGATCGTTCCCCATAGGTATTTTTTCTTATCGATGGCATTTTTGTGCCTGTGGATTGTCTGTCGATAGGGGATTGAATCCATTCGTTCTTCGGTTCCAGCAGTATTCTGCCAGGTTGCAGTTGGGGAGGTGCTCGCCGATGCACGCACATTGACTCACATTCAAATCGGGAACAAATAGGGAACCTACTCGCTTTCGAGTGAGATGAAAACTTGATTTTGAAGAAGGCTCCGAATGGCGCAGACCGGCGCAAACCCCATCATTTCCGACCTTCGAGATCGCATACAGCACCTTGAAGGGGCCGTGGCTCGTCCTAAAACGGTCCTCCCATTCGGAGTGGCCGACATCGACGCGCACCTTCCGGGTGGTGGGCTAGCCTATGGGGCATTGCACGAATTCGCCGGGGGAGGAGCAGGCGCGATTGATGGTGCGGCCGCAGCGTTGTTCGCCGCTGGGATTGCTGCCCGAACCAAAGGCAAGGTCGTTTGGTGCCTCGCTAGACCCGACCTCTTCGCACCGGCCTTGGCCCAAGTCGGCCTCCATCCTGACCGTGTGATCTATGTCGAAGCGGTCAAAGAGGAGTTCGTCTTGGAAAGCTTCGAAGAAGCGTTGAGGTTCGGAGGGCTTGGGGCTGTGGTCGGCGAGGTGGTCCGGCTTCCCATGACGATATCACGGCGGCTCCAGCTTGCTGCCGAGGGCTCCGGCACCATCGGGTTGGTTATCCGACGATGGCGGCGGCAGGCCGAGGCTGGGGATTTTGGCCATCCGACGGCTGCGGCAACAAGATGGCGAATATCCGTCCTGCCGTCCGAGCCGCTTCCGGTGCCAGGCATCGGCCGGGCGCGGTGGCTGGCTGAACTGATCAGGGTGAAAGCAGGAGAGAGCGCAGATTTCGTCATAGGTGCATGTGATGACCAGGGTCGTATCAGTATTTCTTCCGACGCTGCCGACGGATCGGGTCAGACGCGCCGATCCCTCCATTCCGGCTGAAGCGCCGCTTGTCATTGTCGCCCGGAGTGGGTCGAAGCGGTGGCTGTCCGCCGTCGATACGAATGCCGCCAAGCTCGGTTTGCACGTTGGCATGGCCGCTGCAAAAGCGCAGGCGCTTGTTCAGGGCTTGCACAAGGTTGACGCCGATCCCGCCGCCGATCTTGCCGCACTCGAACGCCTGACGCTCTGGGCGCTGTCTCAATACTCGCCGGTTGTGGCAGCCGATCCTCCTGATGGCATCGTGATGGACACAGAAGGAGCCGATCATCTGCAAGGTGGCGAGGAACTGATGCTGTCCGGTCTCGTGAACCGGTTTCGTGCACGCGGTCTGCCAGCTTGTGCTGTCATTGCCGATACCTGGGGAGCTGCATTCGGGCTGGCGCGGTCCATGAGGGCGGAGACGAAGGTTATTCGAATAGGGAAAACGGCAGATGCCGTTGCACGGCTTCCTCTTTCGTCGCTGCGGCTGAGCGCCGAGGCGATAGTCAGCCTACGCACGCTCGGCTTCAAAACCGTCGGCGAGCTGGCTGCGACACCTCTTGCGCCGCTTGCCCTGCGCTTCGGCCCAGAGATCGGCCGTCGTCTCGACCAGATGTTCGGCCGCGTCGCTGAACCCATTGATCCGATCCGCTGTCCTGAGATCATCGAAGTCCATCGTGCCTTCGCCGAACCAATCGGCGCTGCGGAAACCATTGCGAAGTATGTTTCGCGGCTTGTGGCAGCACTCTGTCTCGAACTGCAGGCCAAGGGGCTAGGTGTCCGGCGCACCGACCTGATTGTCCATCGGGTCGACAACACGATTCAGGCACTGCGAGCAGGGACGGCGAAGCCCGTGCGAGATGTCGCCTGGCTGACGAAAATCCTCCATGATCGCATCGAGAAAATCGATCCCGGCTTTGGCATTGAGAGACTTAGTCTTGCGGCAACTATGGTGGAGCCGCTGAACGAAAGACAGATCGTTTCCAGTCTCGTGGAGGCCACTGACATCGATGTCACCTCCCTGATCGACGTGTTGGGTAACCGTGGAACACAACGCATCTATCGGCTGGCACCTGTTGCGAGCGATGTGCCGGAACGCTCGGTGCAGCGCATCTCGCCAGTTGCCGACGAAGAGGGGCACACATGGCCACTGATCTGGCCGCGTCCCGTGCGCCTGATGGATCAACCCGAACTCATCGAGGTCATGGCTCTGCTACCCGACCATCCGCCTGTCTGGTTTACCTGGCGTGGCAAGCGCAGGCGCGTCAAACGGGCGGATGGTCCGGAGCGCATTTACGGCGAGTGGTGGCGGCGAACCTCCGAATGGGTTGCCGTCCGCGACTACTTCGTCGTCGAGGATGAGGCGGGTGAGCGCTACTGGATTTACCGATCAGGTGATGGCGTCGATCTGGATACGGGCTCACATCGGTGGTTCCTGCATGGGGTATTTGCCTGATGCGCTACGCCGAACTCCAGGTCACAACGCATTTCAGCTTCCTGCGCGGAGCATCGTCTGCAGACGAATTGTTCGCTACGGCCAAGGACCTTGGCATCGAGGCAATCGGCATCGTGGATCGCAATTCGCTGGCAGGTATCGTTCGGGCACTGGAGGCATCGCGAGCAACTGGCGTCCGTTTGGTTGTTGGTTGCCGCCTTGACCTGCAGGACGGTATGTCGATCCTGGTCTATCCGACGGATCGGGCGGCCTACTCTCGGCTGACCAGGCTGCTGACGCTCGGGAAGAGCAGGGGTGGCAAAGCCAAATGCATCCTGACTCTTGAGGACGTCGCGCTCTATTCCGAGGGGTTGATTGGAGTTCTCGTGCCTGATCTTCCTGACGAGACCTTCGCATTCCAGCTTCGGAAAATGGCCGAAGTGTTCGAAGATCGGGCATATGTTTCGCTCTGTTTGCGTCGTCGACCAAACGACCAGATGCGGCTGCATGAAATCTCGAACAAGGCTGCTCGGTACCGGGTGAAAACCGTGGTCACCAATGATGTCCTGTTTCATGAGCCGAGTCGCCGTCAGCTCCAGGACGTCGTCACCTGCATCAGGACGAGAACGACTATTGATGACGTTGGCTTCGAGCGGGAGCGCCATGCGGACAGGTATCTAAAGCCGCCTGAAGAGATGGAGCGTCTATTCAAGCGTTATCCGGAAGCGCTCGCCAGGACCATGGAGATTGTCAATCGCTGTCGCTTCAGCCTGGAAGAGTTGACCTACCAGTATCCTGAAGAAGCCCTTTTACCGGGAATGGATGCCCAGCAATCGCTGGAGCACTATGTCCGCGAATGCATCCCCAATCGCTATCCGGACGGCTTGCCACCTCATGTCGAAAAAACGATCCGCCACGAACTCGCGCTCATCGAGACGATGCGATACGCCCCCTATTTTTTGACGGTTTTTTCCATCGTCCGGTTTGCTCGATCCCAGGGCATCCTCTGTCAGGGACGTGGTTCCGCTGCGAACTCTGCTGTCTGCTTCGTGTTGGGGATCACATCCATTGATCCGGAAACCAATGACCTCCTGTTCGAGCGCTTTATCAGCCAGGAACGCGATGAGCCGCCGGACATCGATGTCGATTTTGAACACGAGCGGCGAGAGGAGGTCATCCAGTGGATTTACCGCACCTACGGCAAAGAGAAGGCGGCACTTTGCGCCACGGTCACCCGCTATCGGAGCAAGCGTGCGATCCGGGATGTCGGCAAGGCATTGGGTCTGCCTGAGGACCTGATCAAGGCACTCTCGTCAGGTGTCTGGGCCTGGTCGGAGGCCGTCGGCGAAAAGCAGGTCAGAGACCTCAATCTCAACCCTGACGACCGGCGGCTCGCTCTGACGCTCCAACTGGCGCAGCAGCTCATGGGAGCACCCTGTCATCTCGGTCAACACCCTGGTGGCTTCGTGTTGACCCATGACCGGCTCGACGACCTGGTGCCTATCGAACCAGCGTCCATGGTGGATCGCCAGGTCATCGAGTGGGACAAGGATGACGTTGAGGCGCTGAAGATGATGAAGGTCGACGTGCTGGCGCTCGGCATGTTGACTTGCATGGCCAAGAGCTTTGCGTTGCTCGCCGAGAAGAAGGACATTGATCTCGATCTCGCGACGATCCCACAGGAGGACGCGGCGACCTACGCGATGATCCGACGGGCCGATACGCTCGGAACCTTCCAGATCGAGAGCCGGGCGCAGATGTCGATGCTGCCAAGGTTGAAACCTCGGACGTTTTACGATCTCGTCATCCAGGTGGCTATCGTGCGGCCAGGCCCGATCCAAGGTGATATGGTGCATCCCTATCTTCGCCGCCGAGAGGGCAAGGAGAAGGTCGAATACCCGACGCCCGAACTGGAAGCCGTCCTTCACAAAACTCTCGGCGTGCCGCTGTTTCAGGAAAGCGCAATGCGTGTCGCTATGGTCTGCGCCGGGTTCACGGGCGGAGAGGCCGACCAACTCCGGAAATCTATGGCCACCTTCAAGTTCAGTGGCGGCGTCTCGCGTTTTGAGGACAAGCTTGTTTCCGGCATGATCCGTAACGGGTATTCACCGGAGTTTGCGAAGCGCACCTTCGGCCAGCTGGAAGGTTTCGGGTCCTATGGCTTTCCGGAGAGTCATGCGGCGAGTTTCGCTCTGATCGCCTATGCGTCCAGCTACATAAAGCGCCATTTCCCCGATGTCTTCTGCGCGGCGTTGCTGAATTCGCAGCCGATGGGATTCTACGCGCCAGCCCAAATCGTCCGAGATGGCCGTGAGCACGGCGTTGAGGTTCGGCCAATTTGCGTCAACCGATCACGATGGGATTGCACACTCGAACCCATCGAAGGCTCGGATCGTCATGCGGTCCGGCTCGGCATGCGCATGGTCAGGGGCCTCGCAACGGCGGACGTTGCCCGGATTGTTGCCGCCCGCGCAGACCAGCCCTTCGACAGTGTCGACGACATGTGGCGACGGTCGGGCGTCCCGGCTGCATCGCTGGTGGAGCTGGCGGAAGCGGACGCTTTTCGACCTTCCCTGGGATTGGAGCGTCGCGATGCGCTCTGGGCGATAAAGGCACTGCGGGACGAGCCGTTACCGCTCTTTGCGGCGGCTGCGGAGAGGGAGGCCAGAACCATTGCGGAGCAACAGGAACCGACAGTCGAACTCATGCAGATGACCGAGGGCCATAACGTCGTTCTCGATTACGGACATACCGGGCTGACGTTGCGGGAGCATCCGGTCAGCTTCATGCGCCAAGAACTTGCGGAACGTCGGATCGTCACCTGCACGGAAGCGATGTCGGCCCGTGACGGCCGCTGGCTGATGGCGGCCGGGCTGGTTCTCGTGCGTCAACGGCCGGGCTCCGCGAAGGGGGTCATCTTCATGACCATAGAAGACGAGACAGGTGTTGCGAACGTCGTCATTTGGCCCAAGCTGTTCGAGCGGTCGCGGCGAGTTGCATTGGGAGCGTCGATGCTGGCGATCAACGGTCGCATTCAGAGGGAAGGCGATGTCGTCCACTTGGTGGCCCAGCAGCTGTTCGATCTTTCAGGAAGTCTTAAGGGCTTGGCGGACCGCGATCTGGAATTTCGGCTGCCGACGGGCAGGGGAGACGAATTGGCTCATGGTACGTCCGGCAGGCCGGATTCACGCGATCCGTCAGGTCAAGGAATGAAGTCGCGGGATATATTTATTCCCGATCTGCATATCGATCAGCTCAAGGTGAAGAGCCGAAACTTCCATTAAAAGGAATATTGACACTGCGGTCTACCGCACTTTCGAGCACCGCTTTTGAATGGCACTTCGCGCCAGAAGCAGACAAAGTTCGCCGCTTACGGCCATCCCCAAGATTTAGCTAATCCTGCAAACAAAACGAAAACGACCGCAAGAGCCATGAGTGGAAGTATGATTTTGGCCTGCCTTGTGTGGAACGACGGAGGCGCTTTCATGAAATCGGTTCTCTTCCCGGTCTCGGGCAGCATAACCCACAAAACCGCGCCAAACGTAAAGGTTGCTGCAATCAAAGACAAAATGCTGACCATAGTTGCAATTTAAATGGTTGCGGCGATAATGCAAAAAAATTGGAAGCACCCATGGATTTTAAGTCGAACAAAGATTTCCTTGAGTTCCATTCATTGCCGCTGGACACCATCACCGCGATTATTGAGCGGGCTGGCCAGCTTGCAAAGCATTGGACCGACCGCACCATGCCGCAAGCGCTGCGAGGGCAGCGGGTTGGTATTATCGTCGATGACACAGGATGGCGGAATACTGCCGCTTTCGATCTCGGCGTGAAGGCTATGGGAGGTATCTCCGCGCAACCGCCCATCAGCTTCAATGTTCGCGAGACCACTGCCGACCTTGCGGGTTATCTCGACAATTGGTTTGACCTTCTCGTCGTCAGGACAAAGGAACTTGCCACCTTGCAAGAGCTTGCATCCCTCCTGGATGCGTCTGTCATCAATGCACGAACAAGGACCAATCATCCATGTGAAACCCTTGGCGATCTTGCGTACGTCAAGAGCGTCAGGGGATCATTGGCAGGACTTAAAGTTGTCGGCATAGCCCCGGATGCAAACATTTTTCGATCATGGGTCGAGGCATCGAAGATCGTGCCAATCCATGTCGTTCAAGTGTATCCGGAGCGCTGGCATGTCACGGACCCCAACCTGCTAAACCCGAATTTCGAAACCAGCCGGGATATTAGGCATGTCCTCGAAGCGGATGTCATTATCACGGACTCCTGGCCGAAAGACGCCGACGAAAGCGAGTTAGTTGAATATCAAGTGACGGCAACGCTCCTCAGTAAAGTAGAGCGCGACATGATCTTTTTGCCATGCCCACCAGTTGCGAGGGGGCAAGAAGTGACGGTCGATGCAATGTTGCACCCAGCCTGTCAAAGCCGTGCTGCGAAGGGGTTTTTGCTTCACGCCCAGAATGCGCTAATGGAGTGGATTACCTCCTGATCATCGGCACGGTAGCAAAGGGCCGATAGCTGCCATGGCGGGCTGGAACGATTGACAATCTATCCCGACCTTCCTGACTACGCTGCCTTCAATCATTGGAGGCGGGGGATATATGTCTGCTCGCGAACTTCCGTCGCCTCCGCCTCAGACGTCGCTTGCGTGCAATTTAACCGAAGTTTTTCATAATACGTCTTCAGGTTGATGCGATAGGGTGATCGTATCAGCGCGGAGCACGATTACCTTATGCAGTATCTTGGGCTTTTTCTGAGTTTTGCGGGCCTACCCTACGCCATTGGCTTCATCGCCCTGTGTTTCTGGTGGCGCTGGTGGTTGCTCCTGCCCGCCGGGGTCGTGGCGGCCGTTTTGGCCAAAATCGAATACGCGAGCGTCAATGCTTCCGACGGGGCTGGCGCAGCATTTGGGATCATCCTCGTCGTCTTCATGATGATTGGTGCCGCCAGCGGTTTCGTTGCGAGTGGGCTTGTGCTGATCGGCCGCGCCACCCGGTCGCGGGCGCTGCGGGCCATATACGTGCTTCCCGTCGTCTTCATCTTAGGCTTCGGCAGCTATTTCGTGGTCAACTGGACACAGCAGAAAATCAGAGAGGCTCGCTATGCGCCGCCCGCTGCTGCATGCTTCGACAACCTGCACCCGGCCCGGGTCGCCGATGTCGACATCGAGATTCCAGTAGCGCCCGGTATTTTCCTTTGGGGCGAAGGAATGAACGACGCCCATTACATTCTTTGGAATAATCCGGATGCACGCGCCTTCTGCAGGGAGGCCGACCAAGGCAACGCGACTTTGAAGTCAGTGGTCTTCATGCTGGATGGAAGCCCGTCGCGGAGAGAGATGGAGACTAACCGACCGTTCTGCTCGCGCCCGCACCCTGAATATCCGTGGGCCGAGATGGCCTGCCACCTAATCCCCATGGAAGTCATTCCCGATAAACCTGTAGAAATCACGGTTTCGGTGAAGGCCTCGGGCTTTGATCCTTCGGCCCGCGACCGTGAGGCTATGTTGAAGAACCAAGCCGTTGTGGCGTCCGACGGTCTCAGAACCTATCGCTCTAAGAATGACCTCTACCTGCAGCGGCCGGATGGATATTTCGCCCAGTGCGATGACTATCACTCCAAAATCCAACCTTGGCTCTTCTGCACCGCCAAGGAGCAATTATCAGATCGGCTCGCCATCTCGTACAATTTCAGGAGCACAGGGGCGATTTTCATAACGCAGTCGGTTACCGTCGCAGCCAACGCCCGAGCGATCTTCAGTTCTCTAAAACCATGAAAGTACGTTCCCTCTGCGCGGCAGGCGCAGTGCTTTGAGCCCAGCAGAAAAAGTGTTCAACCATTCGCTGCTGCAATGACAAAAGGTCGGAGAAACGATTATGGTGGGGTTAAATCTATTTGGCACCATGTTCGAAACCGTCCTGCTTGAACTTATTGCTCCTGATGGGAGTGTAGTCCGAAAAAATCATCCTGAGGATCATGGAGTCGATCAAGGATGCTGATGATCACATTCTGATCTCAGCAGAGGATGCAGAAGACCCTTACTGAATATCTTCAGGGCCTTTCGTGTCTTCGGGAGCCCGTACAAGGAGCTGAGCCAAAGCGTCACTCATCTTAAGCTTAATTCTCAATTTAGTTGAAGGCGATCTGGACCGCCCGAGGTTGTTGAGATAGCAAATTAAAGTTGTTTAAGCTTCGTTAACGATCAACGCGAATGAGTGAAAATGGCTGGACGATTTGAGGCGCTAAATCGCCTGTGGGAAACGGTTCGACAGTCGAACCATGATTTTCGCGCTACGACTGACATCTTTCCAATTCTTGATCCAGAAAGTGTCAGTCGCACCCTGGAGCTGGTAGAGCGGGGCACCAGGAACGGCGCAGAAAATCTGCCAGCGACGACTGCAAAAGCACTCGATGACGTCGAGCAGCGAATCATTGCCACCGTCGAGGAGGAAAAGAAGAAGTCGCATCAAATTCTCGAAGACGAGATGGGGCGTTATTCCGAGCGCCTCCAAGGTCTCGACTTCGCCGGGCAGTTTCTGCTCATCCGCAAGTCCAACGCTGTAACGCTGTCTGACTTCACCGCCGAGGTATCGACCGGAGAAGACGAGTTGCACGGTCTGCGGCGCGATCTGATTGCGCTCGAAAATGAGGCCGCGCAGTTCAAGAAGAAACATAAGCTGGATCGCACCGCAAAAGTAACCACCGGAGCGTCGTGGTTCTTTAGAATCGCATTCCTGGTCTTCCTGGTTACAGTCGAAATGCTCTTGAATGGGAACTTTCTGGCGGAAGGAAGCGAGCAGGGATGGGTCGGAGGAACTCTCGAAGCGCTGATCTTCGCCTCGTTAAATATCGGATGGGCAGTCTTGATGGCGTTTATTACCGTGCGCTTCCTGGTGCATCGATTTTTCGTCTCAAGGGTATTCGGCGTTTGTCTGCTTGGCGCGTATGGGGCCATCGCCGGGGCCATAAACCTTGGTCTCGCCCATTTCCGTGAAACGGCGGCCGTTAATTGGGACGCTGCGCAGACGGAGGTCGTCCAGCGGATGATAAACCATACGTTCGGCCTTACCGAGATGAAATCCTGGGTTCTTCTCGGCCTTGGACTGATGTTCTCATTTGTCGCGTTTCTGGACGCTGCCTCCATGAGCGACCCCTACCACGGTTTCGCCAACTTACAGCAGCGGCTCAACGCTGCTCGGGAACGCTACATCGCGCGAAAACAGGAATTGATTGGTCTCCTGAGACACACGCGCGATGATCACAACCTGAAAATCGAGGGCATTGTCCGCGACTTGAGTGATCGGCGGCAGGAAGCGCAAGCGATCATAGCCGGTCGTACGAGACTGGCTGCCTTGTTTGCCGAACACCAGAACCTGCTTGAACGCACCGCGACTTCGTTGCTCACAACTTATCGGGAAGCAAACAGGAAGGCGCGAACGACCCCCGAACCCAAGTATTTTCTGACGCCCTATAAAATGGAGCGCCTGAACGCGGTTCACCAGTTCACCGTAGAGTTCAACGACAACGAGGTGGCGCAAAGCATCAAGGAAGCCCAGTCAAGTCTCAGTGATCAGATGGACAGGATCGGTGCTGCGTTTGGCGAGGCGGTAGCTCGCTACCACAACCTTGACAACATTATTTCGGAGGTAGGCCATGTCCCGGCACAGGCGGCGTAAGTCAGATAGCAACCTGGGGACCATTATCGGGGGCGTGGCTCTTCTTCTGGCAACGGCGTTGATTGGCGTTGGTGTGTGGGTCCTGCATAAGCAGGCGCAGGCAAAGCCAGTTTTGGACAAGGTAACACTTTGCCCGCTCGATGGGCCAAAGGAGATCACCGCTGTCCTTCTCGATGTTACCGATCCTATATCGGACCTGACCGCAACCGATCTGCGCAACCAGTTTCAGGAGATCGTGACTTTGGTTCCAGCGGGTGGATTGATCCAGGTTTACACGCTCACCGAAAATCCAAGTCAGCTCGGACTGAGCTTCAGCGCATGCAACCCGGGCGATGCTTCGACAGTTGACGACTGGACGGGCAACCCTCGACTTGTGAAGGAACGCTGGGAAGAGGGATTTCAGAAGCCGCTGAATGAGATCGCGAGCCGGATAAGTGAAGGCGTTGCTGGCAAGCAGTCGCCTATCCTGGCAGGCATCCAGAGGATCAATGTGGAGGCGTTCGGGGCCATCAAGTACAAGGATATCCCGAAGCATCTTGTTGTTGCCTCCGATTTTATCGAACACACGTCCACCTACTCGATGTACTCGGACGGCGTGGACTACTCGAAATTCCAGAAAAGCAGTGCGCCTGATCAGTTCAGGACTGCGCTGAATGGCGCGACGGTACGCCTTCTGCAATTCCAGCGGCCCGGCATGAAGTTCGACAGCCTCCAGCTCGCCGAGTTCTGGACGAAGTGGATCGTGTCGAATGACGGGAAGCTCGACAGGTTCACACGGTTGGAAGGAATCCGCTAATGGTTGAATGGCGCACGAAGTGGCGGGAAAGGCTGCCGTTATGGCTATACAGCACGCTTACCATTGGCGGAATGATCTTCATCATGACGGCCAAGACGCTGGAATGGAACACTTGGATCGTCACTCTGGTGCCAATCACATTGATGATGTCCTACTTCGCGGCTTGCGCAGGGATACTGAAGGGATTACGGCTCCACAACGAGCAGGCTGGCGACAATCTCTACTACATGGGGTTCCTGTATACCCTGACGAGCCTTGGAGCGTCTCTCTTCCGCTTTTCGGCCGGTGCTTCTGTCGATGATATCGTTCAGAATTTCGGTGTCGCCGTCAGTTCGACAATTGTCGGCGTCACCTTGCGTATCTTTTTCAACCAGATGCGTCACGACCCTTTGGACGTCGACCGGACGGTCCGGCATGAATTGACGGAAATGACTCGGCGGGTCAAAAGCGAACTGAACTCCTCGGCTCGCGAGTTTTCGAGCTACCGGCGCATCAGCGCTCAGATGTTGTCTGAGGGATTCGAGGAAATCGCCCGGCAGGCCGAGCGCAACGGCGAGGCGATCCTCAAATCCATTGAGGCTATGACGAAGGACGCGATACGCCCGATCCAGGAAGCGGCCGAGCGTCTGTCTGCCATCGTCGAAACCAGCAACCGGATCGTCGAAGAGCGGGCCAAGGCAAATGTCGACATGGCTGACGCAGCGCTTGCGAGACTTGATGCGACCGCAAGCCGCTTGGCAGAGATCGTCACAGCGTTTGGAGGCCAGGTCGAGACAACAGGCCAACGTCTTTCCGGAATGCGTCTGCCGGAAGAGGTCATCAAGTTGGAATTGCAGCCCGTATTGGCCGCTGTCTCCGAGCTTGGCCAACTGCAGACGAGACGATTGGACGAGGCAGCCAGTCAAAACGCTGTCCATACAGAGCGCCTGAAGGAGGCGCTCACGCCACTGCTTGCATTGCCGGATCGCATTGAAGGTTCGTTTCGCCCGCTGAACGATTTGGCCGCAAACCTTGAGAGGGCGTTCCGACCGTTAAACGATTTGCCGGGCCGTTTCGATACCAGCCTGAAGGCGGTGGACAGCCTCGGCAATACAATCGAGAAGGCCCTCAAGCCGCTGGCGAAGACCGCTGAAAAGATCGACCAGGGCGTGGATATTCTCCAAACGGCCATCAGACAAGTTGACGACAGTGCGAAGTCGGCCGGAAAGGTCGGTCAATACGCTGAGAAGCTTGAAGAAGTCGTCAGGCGTGTCGACGAAGGCGCGAGGGCACTGCCGATTTACGGCGGGGTGATGGCGAAGCCCCTTGCAGGGGAGCAGCAGTTTTCCACTCACAGGAGCGTAGTACCGGACACGATCCCGCAAAGGGACGAAGAGAGAATCGAAGTCGGTGGCGTCGTTACGGATCGGACAATTCCAGATATATCGTTCTCGCATCCAATTCTCAGCGAAACGGTCGCAAGGACCGTCGAGGAAGAGCATGGCAAGAACGCTGAGCAAAAATGGTGGCGGAGATGGCCGTAACCACTGAGCCATCAAATCATCTTGAACACAAGGGTTACAACCGGGGTCTCATTCTCGGCCTGACAATGGCCGAGTCCATGCTATTGCTTGTATTTTGTCTGCTTCTCGTTGCGGCCGCCATCATCAACAATGAGCGGACGAAGACTCTAAATGACCAAAAATCCCTGCAACAGCAGGTCATCGCTGCTCAGCAAGAGCTTGCAACCGCCAAGCTGGAGCGTGAGGACCTTCGCCAGAAATTGCAGACTGCCGAAGACAGGCTGAAGCAGGCTCAAGAGCAGTTGCAGACCCTGACGCTTGCCTCGGTCGACCGTGAGAAGTTCGAGAAAGAATGGCGTGACCTCCAACTTGCCAAGCAGGAGCTGCAGGAATTGAAAGACTCTGGGGTCACCCTCGAAAAGGTTGAGGAGTTCCAGAAAACTTTGGTGGTTTTGAAGGAGAACCAACTTCCTGAGAATGCGGACGCTCTTTCGGCGCGGCTGAAGGAACTGAGAGCGGCCGAAACGTCCCTCGCGGCCTCTAAACCCCATGAATGGCCACCGATCATCAATCTGAGCGAGGCTGATGGCAACTACTTCCGTTCGGGGAGCGCAGAACTTGAGGCAGCGTTCGAAGCAAAACTTCGTGGAGTGGTCTCTGACCAGATCGCTGACGCACTGCAGAAGTATCAGGTGGACGTGATTGAGGTAGTCGGTCATACCGATGAACAACCGATCTCCCGGAGGGGTTCTAACCTCGACCAAACGGTCATGGACGTGCTCAACGGAAAGAAGTCTGTTGCGGGCGTTGTAGCCGCCGACAATGCCGGGCTGGGACTTGCCCGAGCGGTTTCCGTCGCCAATGCCCTCAAATCGGAGGGTAAGCTGAAGGGGGCGACCATCCTGCCCTTGTCCGCAGCCCAGCTTATTCTGCCTGGGGACGTGATCACCACAGGGCTGGCAGGAGCAGCGGAGGAGACACGTCGCCGAATTGAGATCAGAATCCGGCGACGAAACCTGGAGAAGCAAGTTGCGGAGTGATCAGTGCCCCCAATAGGGGGCACGCCAGCCCGCGTCCACGGCTTCTCTTTCACTGCAGAACCAGCGCTCGCCGTTTTTGATGCTCACCTTGGTCTTCGCGTACCAGGGCGACCACGGCGCGTGATAAATATGACCGCTCTTGGAAATGTTGCCTTTGATGGGACAGCCTTCCGGCGCTTCCTGCTTCGCGACCTCCCATTTGTGCGAACGGTAATCCCAAGGCGCTTCAGTGTCCGCCTGCCAGACGCCAAGATGCGCTTTGTGAGCGACATCTTCGAGTCCGCCATAGTCTTCCGAGTAACGTCGGAAAGCCCAAGCATGGCCGGTCTCGATCATGATGGCGTTGAGGTCTTTGTCGCCGACCTTGCAGACGCCAATCGTGCGGCCGTAAAGGTCGAGCCCTCCTCGGCTGTCGCAAATTACATCATGTCCAAGCGCCAAGCCTTCGAGAGTGGCAATCGCTTCCTTTCCGCATTGCCATTGACCGCCATCAACACCATTGCAAGTCTGGCCAGCTTCCGGGGCGTCGATCCCGTGGAGGCGATAGACGACCCCGGCGACTTCGAGCGTGTCGCCATCGACGACACGAACTTGAGTTGATGCCAGAAGATTTGTAGCACTAAGCGCCGAAATAACCGCGCCGAATATAATCGCTCTCACTTTGCCTCCCAATTAAAACTGTCAGCAACCTTTCCGAAACAGCTAAACTGCTGATTGAATTTGCTTGCAGCAACCTGGAACGGAAATCAAGTGGGCTCGATACGGTGCCGCGCCGTCGCAGCTAGCGACCATCCGCAAATTCAACGGAAGATATTTCGACCGACCAATCTAGTTGGCTCGGGGTCAATTTTTCCGGCAAAGTCTGCAAGCCCCTGTATTGGTTCAGAGACCAGCAGTTGTCATAGGTGCCGCCAGGTTCGATAATTTTATAGCTAGTGAGGTAATCCGAATAATATTCAACGCTAAATCCGGGACGTTTTGCGACGAGCCGGAAGCGGATAACATCCACCTGCTGGCCGGAGCCGTTGAAAAGCCGGACGAAAACGGGGCTAGTGGACTCCGCGCATCCCTCTGTCCCTCTACTCGTGCCCTTGATCGAGGTAATCGAACCATCATGGCTTGCTTGTTGGAAGTAGAGGAAAATCGCAACACCGATGCCCGCGACTAGGACAGCGGCGAGGGCAAACAATGTCGGCTTTGGGAAAAAAAAGAAAAAGGCGACAACAAACACCATCCCGATTATCAGCAAAATCATGTGGCGCTACTCATTTCTTCACTGGTGTCGTGTCACCAAGCTGATGCAGCTTGAAAACGTCGCTAGGGGCCGCTTGCTGTCAGAACATGTAGGGTCTTGATGCCGGATACGCCACTCAATTGAGGGCGATCAATATCTTGCGCAAGGTGAAGGTCAGCACCGACCGTGGGTTCGTTAGGCTTCGAGAGAGGCCAAAGGCTTTAGCCGTGCTGCCAGGATAATCGGAGCAACACATGGGTCATTTAAAGAAGCGCCTCGTCACACCGCCGACGCCTCGGCCATGGTGCAAGGCATAAGGGCACAACAGGGCATCAGATGTTGAAGCAATCAGGATTTGCATAGTATTCTGCCGGTGCAACCCTGACTCATTGAGCCGACGGATGACCGAATATGCCTGTACCTATTTTGATCGGAGCGTCAGGCTCCGGTAAGACGACCATCGCCCGGGCTATAGCCGAGCAGTCCCTCGACACTGTCGAGGTCCTCTTCTTTGACGCGATAGGGGTGCCGAGCGCTGAGGAGATGATAAGAGAATACGGGTCTGGCGAAGGCTGGCAGTTTGCCAAGACGGTCGAATGGATGAAGAAGATGGCCGAAATTGCCACGGCCGGACGACGGGTCGTCTTTGAAGGTCAAACTCGGCTTTCGTTCTTGGTTGAGGGATCGGCCGCCGCAGCATGGTATGACTATATTCCGATCCTTGTCGACTGCGATGATGCCACAAGAGCAGCTCGGCTGACTTTCGACCGACGACAGCCCGAACTTGCTAACCCCGAAATGATGAACTGGGCGAATTATCTCAGGCTGGAGGCGCGAGCGCGGGGATGTGAGATTTTAGACACTTCTGTTTTATCGGTTGAGGAAGCAGCCTCGTATGTCCTGAGCCTCACAGACTCAACCGCTTTTGCGAAAACCACTCCCGAGGAGACGTAATGAGTGCCGGAAATGACGTTGCAGGAGCCGCCGCTTCCACATCCGGCGAATTCGAGAGCCTGCATGAGATCGTTGAGAATGCTCATCAAGTCCTGCCGAAGCAAGCGTGGGATTGCCTCATAGGAGGTGCTGAAACGGAAACAACGCTCAAACGCAATCGCCTGGCCATCGACACGATTGCTTTCAAACCACGCGTGTTGCGCAACGTTAGCACCATAGACCTTTCCGTTGAATATTTCGGCCGAAAGGTGCGACTGCCGGTATTTCTTGCTCCTACCGGCCCATTGGGACTGTTTGGACCTGGAGGAGGCGCAACCGTTGTAACCGCAGCTCAAGCTATCGGCATCGGTCACATGCTCAGCTCGGGCTGCACGCCACTTGAGGTCGTCGCTGAGGCCGCTCCGTCCGCGCTACGGATGGCCCAGCTCTATGTCAGAGGCGACGACAGCTTCGTGCATGAATACGTGGGGCGTGCGGTTGCATGCGGCTGCGCAGCAATCTGCCTAACCGTCGATAGTCCAGTCCTTGCTCGACGTGACCGCGACATCGCTAATCGCTATCGGACAGCTGGATTGGGAAAGTGGCCTGAACCCTATCAGGCTGGCCTCGATTGGCGAACCATCAGACTGATCAAAGACACATATGAAATACCCCTCGTGCTCAAGGGTATTGCCACCGCCGAGGATGCCCTTATTGCGGTGGATCATGGTGTAGACTGGATTTACGTTTCCAACCATGGTGGCCGTCAGCTCGATCATGGCCGGGGTACGCTAGATGTGTTGCCCGAAATCATCGACGCCGTAGAGGGGCGGGCACAGGTGATGATCGATGGAGGCTTCTGTCGCGGATCGGACATCATCAAGGCCCTCGCAATCGGGGCGGACCTGGTAGGTCTAGGCCGCATGCAATGCTACGCCCTCGCTGCAGGAGGAGAGGTCGCGATCATTCGGATGCTTGAGCTTCTGGAAGACGAAATGCTGCGTTCCATGGCGCTGCTTGGTGTCTCGGCAATCGAGGAGTTGGATCGATCATATCTTCATCCGGCACCCCCGGTGGCGACACCTAGCGTATTCAGCGCCTTCCCCCTCCTAAATTTGTCCCCACGGAGCAAACGGGTCCGGTCGCCGATTTGACCTCCGGCCGGAAACGCATAGGCTGGCCTTCACGCGGAGGGGGAGGTCGTGAATGTGCAATCTCTACCGCATGGAGGACAAGGACTGGGTCAGCAAATGGGCCCAGGACGCCGAGAGCCTGATCAACTTGATGCCCGCCTATCAGATGAACCCCGACCAGGCGGGGCCAATCGTTCGCAACACTGCCGATGGCCGAAAGCAGCTTGTTCATGCGAGATGGGGTCTCCCTTCGCCATTTTTTGCAATCAAACAGGCGGCCGACTCCCGGGCAGAGAAGTTGCGCCAGAAGGGCAAGCCCGTCGAAATGGACGTGCTCATCCGGGTGGAGCCGGACAAGGGTGTCACAAACATTCGAAATCTCAATCTTCCGCATTGGAAGAAATGGTTCGGTGTCCAAAGCCGTTGCATCGTGCCGGTGACCAGCTTTGCCGAACCCGATCCTGCCAGCAAACAGGACGGTGGAAGCACGCCAAATGCTTGGTTTGCTCGCGACGAAAGCAAGCCACTGATGTTCTTCGCGGGGGTGCATGTCCCGCAGTGGCAAAGCGTTCGGAAGGTCAAGGACGGCCTGACCACAGACGACCTTTACGCCATCCTGACGACCGATCCCAACGACGTCGTCAAACCGATCCACGGAAAGGCGATGCCAGTCTTGCTGTTGACAGAAGAAGAAACGGACATCTGGATGAGGGCACCATGGGAGGAGGCGAAGGCATTAGCTCGGCCGCTCCCGAACGACCAGATCATGGTGTCGTCACGAGAGCCCTACGGTTCGACCATCGTGACCACGACCGGGGAGCCGGTGTCGCAGCCGACCTTTCTCTGAGGCGACGGGGGCCCATTCGCCGTAAGATCGAGATCAGCACAGGTCGCGGCTCATCTGCTACCATCTCCGAAGAAATCATTCTTAGTTAGCACAAAGCCAATCGGCCTTTCACCGACAGGGCGTAGATGTCCAGGTGGGTCACTCTGGAAAACGGGCTTAGATGAATTGAGCCAAGGCAACCGCATTCTCAGCTTCGCCGTTAAGGGCTCGTCTGTGATTTCAATGTCAAGGCGCTTGAAAACGACACCAGGAAACCGCGTTCCCAGCTTTGCGGGATCGATCTCGTAAACCGTTTTGGCATCTCGTTCATCGGCAAAGGCGACAAAGGTGGGTAGCTGGCTGTTGTCAACGTTGTATGGTTGACGACCTTTAGTGGCCCGCAGCTGATCGAAATCAGAGGATGTCAAACTTCCTATGCTGTTCTTAACACCGAACGTACGCAGCACGTTAAATTCATAGATATTATAAATAATGCTGCCGGTCGGCGGCCTGCGGATCGGCAAGATATACACTGTGCCTTTGCCCCCAAGATCGAAGATCAAAGCCTCGCCGTAAATTTGTGTGGTGCCCCCATTGCCGATCAGACTCCGTGTCACCTTCGAATAAGAAACTTGCATGACCGACGAACTTTCGACCGGCCGCCCGTCGACAATGGCCGAAGCGATGACCTTAAAACGGACCGTTGCGCTCTCCCCCTGGCATCCCATGAGCGGAAGCGAAACCAATGAGGTAATGAGTGTCCTTCGGGTATACGGCATTGATCTGACAAGGCGCTGCGAGATGGAAGCACACTATTAAGCGATCCCAGTAAGAGATCACTTAACGACGTCACAAAACCAGCCGGTAAACGTCTGACGCAGTCTGATACCCAACTTGCATGCGCATAGGCGGCGACATCAAGCCAAGGACCATATGCGTTAGATTTTTGAATGACCGCTGCGGGCCGATTGCCGACGAACCCGGCTCCGCGCGTGGTGCAGTTTCGGAGTGTTAACTCAGTTGCACAACTGCCATAATCGCTCTCTCCCACGTATATATACCCATGAGAGATAAAACTTCATTTTCCGCACCTCGGCTTGGCATCATCTGGTTCGTTCCGACGACAGGAAAAGGCTATCGCTTTACCAGTCTTGCGAATGATTGTGAGCGGGTGTCAGTCATTGGCGGCTTCAAAACCGTCGACGAAGGTCACGTCGACACCTGGTCCAAGGTGGTCGCTGCCGACCGCCGCCTTTCCCGATATGACTACGAGTATTTTCCGAGAGGCCGGGTCAACTGGCGTCAGGAAGACAACGCGTTCCTTCTCCTAGCGGACCCCCGAATTTTCGACCTCAAGCTCCATAACGTCGTTGCCCAACGCTGGCACCTAGAACGGAATCGTGCATTTGCTCACAGACACACACTCCGGAACAAACATGCTTCCATCACTTTTCGGCAGAGGGGAACATGCATGAGCGATGGGTTGCATATCTGCATTCACCGAGGCACCAATCAAATCGGAGGGAGCTGCGTCGAGATGCAGTACGCGGGGAAGCGTATTGTCGTCGTTCTCGGCTTGCCTCTGGATGCGGAACTCGAAGCGACAGAGCTTCCAGACATTCCGTCCGTTCATAATAACGATGGATCACTGATGGGTTTGCTGCTGAGCCACGGACATCGCGATCACTGGGGGCTGCTTCCCAAGCTGCCATCAACCATCAACGTTTGCTTGGGTCGCAAGACCTTGTCGATCATGGCAGCAGCGGCTCCATTCATTCCAGGTGGCTATGCTCCAGTCAACTCGGTCACCTACGAGGACGGCAAGCCTTTCGAACTCGGTCCTTTTACGATCACGCCCAGGCTGATGGATCATTCCGGCTTTGATGCCTATGGATTTCTGATCGAGGCGGGCGGGAAGCGGGTCTATTACTCCGGCGACATTCGCGGCCACGGTCGCAAGGCTGCGCTGTTCGAACGGTTTGTCAAATCACCACCAGCGAGATCGATGTTCTGTTGATGGAGGGATCGAGTCTCGGCCGCCTGACGACCGGAGAACGTTTCGAAACCGAGCGTGATATCGAGAACCGCCTGCTGGACGTCATGAAGACCACCAGCGGCCTCGTGCTGGTCGCCTGCTCGGCTCAGAACATCGACCGCGTCGTCCCGTCTATCGGGCGGCGAAACGGTCAGGCCGCCAAATGCTGGTGGATGCCTATGCAGCCGAGGTCCTGAAGGCAACGGATACCAAGTCGATCCCCAAGCCGACGGCAAAGTGGGCGGACGTCAAGGTCTACATCCCGCAGGCGCAGCGCCGGTTCCTGAAGGAGAAGAACATTGCCTTTCTGGTGGATGCCTACAAGGGGCGTCGGGTCTTTCCGGAGGCACTCCCATCAGAGGCCGCGCGGAGTGTGATGATCATCAGGCCGTGGATGCTCCATGACCTTGCCCGGGCGGGGGCTCTGGAAGGTGCAACCGCGATCTGGTCGCAGTGGGTAGGCTACCTGAAGGAGGAGTCTGGGATCGAGTTCGTGGAAGCCTGCGCGGCTGCCGCCATTAGGTTCGAGACCATCCATACGTCAGGTCATGCCGATCCGCACGATCTGAAACGGTTTTCGGAAGCGATCAGCCCGAAGAAGCTCGTACCGATCCACACGTTCCATCCGGATCAGTTCGAAGGTCTTTTTGCCAACGTCGTCCGCTCCAGCGATGGCGAGTGGTTCGAGGCATAAGTTCGGCAAGCGAGAGGCAGATATTATGGAAGCTTCATTCAGACCGTTCGTCCGCGTCATCAGCGAGAAACAGATGCAGCTCCTCAGGGATGCTGCCGCCTCGCCCCAAGGGGCATGGCTCCGCGACGCGCTCGGCGATACGGAACTGTTTTTTGCGCTGAGGGACGAGCGCATTGACGTCTACTATCGCGGCCGCGCTATCTACTCAATCGAGTTTAGCGGCGGCAAGGTTACACCACGGACCCACGTGAAGTACCTGGTCCTCGACGACAGCGACCCATACATCAGAATGCTGAATGGGTCATTCGACTACAAACGCCTGCATTTACAGGGCGTCTATCAAGAAAACGTTTCTCTCCGACAGATGAAGGCGGCGGCGCGATCATTCTCCGGCGTTGAGAGCATGGGCGTCTACGCCGCGATCAATCGAGACCCGTTTGTCATCGACGTCGAAGTTGCCTTCAATCGCAGTTCTGAGGTGACCGAACATGACGACCTCGAAGCGGGGCGGAAACAGGATCGGATCGACGTCGTAAGACTCCGAAAGAATGGTGAAGCCTTCGATCTCGTATTCTGGGAGGCTAAACACTTCAGCAATTCGGAACTCTTCAACGACAAGATTTTGAGCCAACTGGCCGCCTATGAGAGGCAATTGCAGTCCAGGGAAGGTCAGTTGCTCACTGGGTTCCGAAATGTCTGCCGCTTCCATTTCGATCTTGGCGGTTTGAGGAAGAGCTTGGGCTGCGCGGGCGCATCGGATGCCCACCTGGAAACGCTGCAGGACCTCGCCAGCGGCAAAATTCCGTTAAATGTCATCAGGCAACCGTCACTCTTTGTGTTCGGTTTTGACAACGACCAGAAGGAGGGACGCTGGAAGGCGAGGAAGGAACACTTCGAGACGGTGATCGGCAAGAAGCGCTTGCGGGCCATCGGCAACGCATCGGAAGGCTTTGAGCCCGGCGGAAAGAGGAAGGGAACTCGCTGATGGCTATTCCAATGCATCCCAGAAAGGAACCTACGTCTGCCAGTTTCCAGCTGGCAACGGACCGAAGGACGGCCTCGTCGGCTTTACCGGTTCCTCCGTGAGCATCAGGCGTGGGAACAACGTCTATACCTATGACGAACACGGCAGAAACATGTTCGAGAAACACCTACACTGAGGAGGGACGCTCATGGCCCGTTCACGCAAGAAATTGCCTTACGTTGGGGCCTGCGCTCATAGCGATAAACCGAGCAAAAGGCTGGGTCGCCACCAGGAACGTCATGCTGTGAAGAATGCACTGAAGCGAGAAGATGACATTCCCGCTTCCAAGGCGTTCGGTGATCCCTGGAATGGTGACAAGGACGGCAAGATATGGCTCGGGTGGGAATCACGCGAAGCCCTTCGGAAATAACTGGTCCGACCATCAGCAGCTTGCGAACGACTCTCCGCTGAGACCGCGCTAGGCGACGATCCGCTTACGTTCGGGCTCGCATCGCGATATTCACTGTCGATGGTTCCGATTACAAGGTGAAAGGCAAGTCGGCACGGACTATCGTAAGCGCTGTTTTCTTCGCACATTGACCAAGCGCTGTAGGCCGTTCAGAAAGCTACCGCTGCGACATCGATGGCAAGAATGCGCCAAGAGCAGTCGCACAGCGAGAGTCCGATCAGCGGCCACGATGCCCCGTTGCGGACAACTCCTAACGCGATTATCCAGATGATCTCCTTTGAGGTGACGAGGGTTGTTTGAATGGATAGTCAGGATTCGGCGGTCGCAAAACTGGATGCCTGCCGCCACATATTCCTTGCCAAACTCGGGACCGGGCCTTCGCTCGACCTTCGTATTTTTGTTGCGGAAGCGCGCGCCCAAAATGAACTTGTTTCGGTTGGGGCCGGTGACAGAGACTTGGACGCGATTTTTGCGGAGGCGCATCCTATCATGACAAAGGAGGGATACGATGCCTTTACAATCATATTTGAGAGTTACGTTTGCTTTTCGGTTAGGAACGAGACTTACGCAGTTCCCGAAGATGGTGAGGATTATTCGCGCCGCTTACGTACGCACGAACAATCCGCTTTTTTGGACTTTGTGTCGAAGGGCACTTGGGCGTTGTCGGACCATCCAGGACCATTCGTGCATTATGCAGTGATTTGCGAGGATCATGTAATTGATGTTGCGTGCAATTCCGAGCCGTTAATCGAGCATCGAATTGTGACAGCCGATGATTTATAAGCTCGTATTGAGAAAGGTGAACGATGGCCTCCCACCCAAGGCGAACCTCACCATTCTAGAGGTCCGCAACGGGCTGGAAGCAGACTTCAGTCGCTTGTTCGTCTTGCGAAGTTCCACGGCATAAGCTCATTCACCCGGTTCTGTTTGTGGCCATTGACAATGGAGGTGAGCGTGGCGGTCAGATACGCAAATGGATCGACGCCATTGACCTTACAAGTTTCGATGAGCGAGGCGATGGTCGCCCAGTTCTCCGCCCCCGCGTCGTGTCCGGCGAAGAGCGCATTCTTGCGATTGAGGGCAATCGGCCTGATGGTTCGCTCTACGGTGTTGTTGTCGATCTCGATGCGTCCGTCGGTCAGGAAGGTACAAAGGCCGTCCCAGTATTTGGCGATATAGGCAAGCGCTTCGCCGAGCGGCGACTTGCCAGCGACGCGGGCGCGATGATGCGTCAGCCAGGTCCGCATGTCGGCGATCAATGGCGCTGAACGTCCCTGCCTCCAAGCGAGACGAGCGTCGGCGTCGAGACCGCGCAGCTCCGCCTCGATACGATAGAGTTCGCCGATCCGCCTCACACCTTCCTCGGCAATCGGCGCTGATCCGTTGCGGGTGATCTCGACCAGCTTGCGCCGAGCATGGGCCCAACAATAGGCGAGCCGGATGTCAGGCCCGGCACGATCCGGTGCGATCAGCCGGTTGTATCCGGCGTATCCATCGACCTGAAGGATGCCCGTGAACCCCTGCAATATCTGCTCGGCATGGTGACCGCCGCGACCCGGAGCATAGGTGAAGGCCACACCAGGCGGAGCGCCTCCACTCCAAGGTCGGTCATCACGGGCCAGCGCCCAGAAGTAGCCGGTTTTAGTCTTGCGAGAGCCAGGATCGAGGACTGGCGCACGGGTCTCGTCCATGAACAGCTTGGTCGACCGCTTCAGGTCTCCAATCAGAGCGTCGAAGACCGGACGCAGTTCGAATGCCGCCCGGCCGACCCAGTCGGCGAGCGTGGAGCGGTCAAGATCAACGCCCTGGCGGCTCATGATCTGGGCCTGCCGGTAGAGGGGTAAGTGATCGGCGTATTTGGATACCAGCACATGCGCGATGGTCGCCTCTATCGGCAACCCGGCGTGGATCAATCGAGCCGGTGCTGGAGCCTGGGCAACGCCGTCAGTGCAGGCACGGCAAGCATATTTGGGACGATGAGTGACGATGACGCGGAATTGTGCGGGGATGACATCGAGCCGCTCGGAGACGTCCTCGCCTATGCAATGCAGGCCGCCGCCGCAGGCGCAGATCAGGCTTTCCGGTTCGATGATCTCCTCAACGCGAGGAAGGTGGGCGGGAAGAGAGCCGCGATTGGTGGCGCGGGGTTTAGGCTGCGGCTTCCCAGAGGGGCTATCGGCTTCATCTTCGGCGTGGATGGCCGCAATAGCCGTTTCCAGGTCCTCCAATGCGAGATCGAACTGTTCAGGATCGGCCTTCTCGGATTTGCGGCCGAAGGCTGACTGCTTGAAAGCCGCGACCAGCTTCTCCAGACGCTCGATCCGGTCATCCTTGCGAACTTCACGCGCTTGCGCCGCGATCAGCATCACCTTCAAGGCAGCAATATCGTCCGGCAAATCAGCGGCGTCCAACATGCAGGAAGTTTATCAAACTCTGCCTCGTCTCGCCGTCCGGATTTGACGCCCGAGTCATCGTGTCGCACCTATTCGATTGGGGTGGGCGCTCTTGCCTCAACGGAACGGACCCTACGCCAGTCGAGCCCCGCAAACAGCGCCTCGAACTGGGCTCCCCAGGGTCATCAAGCCGTCCCGGATATCTGGCCAAGTGAACGTGTGCTCCTCCAGCCGCTTGTAGGCCATCACCAGACCGCTGCCATCCCAATAGATCAGCTTCAACCGGTCAGCCTTACGTGATCGGAATATGAAGACTGTTCCTGTGAACGGGTCCTTATGCAGCTCGTTTTTTACCAGCGCCGCCAACCCATCATGGCCTTTGCGGAAGTCGACGGGCTTGGTTGCCACCATGATCCGAACCCGGTTCGAGGGAAAGGTCATGCCGGAACCACGCAAGCCCGCGCGACAGCGGCGATCCGGGCGGCAGACGCGTCTTCTTCCAGACGTATCGTGATAGTGCCGACGATGATCTCGGGACGGCTGGTGGTTCGGCTTCAGGCCGTGTCGCTTGGCGACCTCATTGACCATCGCGCCTGGCCGAAGGCTCTCCGAAACGATCTGCGCCTTCACCTCATCCGGCCAGTGCCGGTGAACCTCACGACCAGATTTCCTGGTCGTGAGAACCTCCAATGTATTCTCCATGGAGAAACTCCCGTTGCTCGTCCATGGATAGGCGATCACAGATCAGGGCGGCGAGGACAACGTGGGAGCGGAACACCGGTTACTGTTATCAGCGCTTCTCCACAATTGGGATAAGATAGCGCTTCCAGGCTCCTGGCTTGTTGCAGGTGCAATCGCTCAAACAGTCTGGAACCAATCGTTCGGTCTGGCGCACGGCATCAATGACATTGATTTCGTTTATTTTGACGCCAACGATCTTTCAGAGAGCGCGGAAGCCGAACACGCGGCTCGCATTCGAAGGGCCTTCGCCGGGCTGCCTGTTTGGATCGACGTGAAACGAAGCCAGGGTTCATCTTTGGTATGAAGCGAAACACGGATATCCGATCAAGCCGTATACATCGACCACTGATGCCATTGTTACATTCCCGACAACGGCCACGGCCATCGGCCTTTGTCCTCGCAATGGCAGCCTGGAACTGTGCGCTCCCTTCGGCCTTTCCGATCTCCTTGACGGCGTTGTCCGTCCGAACAAGTGGCAGATCGGGCGGGAGATTTACGAGAAGAAGGTCAGTCGATGGCTCAAAGTCTGGCCGAACCTCCGTGTGGTGGATTGGGATTAGGCCGCATCCGGAGGAACTGTAGAGGGATCGAAATGGCTACTGATTCAAGCGGCACTTGGCGCTCCGAGTGAAAACCCATGGGATCATACTTGGGACTGAGCGTTTCGACGAATGCGTCCGCTTTTATCGAGACATTCTCGGGCTGCCTGTTTGGTTCGAAAAAGACCGCCTTGTATCTCTGCGCTTCGGTGACGCTATCTCATGCTCGAAACGTCCGTTTTGGGCGCAAGCGCTGACGCAGCGGCAAGGCTGGCGCGAATATTTGCCACTTCCGCCGGACAATCAGCTTTTTAGTGGTCGATGGCTGAAAGTCTAAACGCGCCCCTTTGGTGCTACGAATGGAGTCCGGGTGGGTGCCATGAATGATGAGATTTGCCTGACAGGTGGCGGACGAACGACTGTCACGCGGCGCGGCGGAGTCGTGTATCGCGAAGGCGGCCCCTGGTCGTCAACTGTCATTGCCCTTCTGCGGCATCTGAAGACCGCTGGGTTCACTGAAGCGCCTTCCGTTGTTGGAACGGGATTCGATGAGCGAGGACGCGAAACATTGTCCTTCATCGAGGGCGAATTTGTTGTAAGAGCGGTGTTTTCCTCGCACGTTGAGCAAGCACGATAGGCAGTTCGGAAGGCTACCGCTGCGAAACTGATGGCAAGAATGCGCCAACAGCGGACTTCCTCGAACCATTCATTTAAGGCCATTTCCTGACCTCATTTCGGTCTTTCGGTCCATCCATGGGATATCCCAAAAGCTGCCGCTCGATAGATTTGAAATCATGACTTGCAGAGAGCGCGATGATATTGTGGCAGCGGGATAAGCCTGTTTGCCATGAGGGAAAGCATGATTGAGACAGACCGATTAAATCTCAGGGATTGGCGAGAGGCGGATAAACCCCTGCTGAGCGTGATCCATGCTGATCCTGAAGTGATGCAGTTCCTCGGCGGCACGAAGACTGCGTCTGAGACCAGCGATTTCGTTGACCGACTGACGCAGCTCTCAGAAGGTGGCGAGCCAACTTTCTGGGCTGCCGAGCGTATCGCTGACGGCTCGTTGATCGGCGCAATTGGCCTGCACTGGCTAGGTGATGATTTTCCATTTGGTCCGGCTTTAGAGGTGGGTTGGCGGCTTGGTCGCGAGTATTGGGGCAAGGGTTATGCGACCGAAGCAGCTCGCGCGGTTCTCGATTATGCATTTGGCACCTTGGATGTGCCCCGCGTTTACGCTTTTGCGGCACTAGCGAACAAGCGTTCTGAAATCGTGATGCAGCGGCTTGGGATGACGAGAGTTGAGGGCGGCGAATTTCCTCATCCCGATTATCTGCCGACCGACGCGAGTGCGATGCACACGCTGTATGTTGCCGAAAAGACAATATGGATGTCGGAACATTTGACGTCGTTCAACAATTGATCGCGCAAAAGCATCCGATGGCCAAAGGGCATCGTCCGCTCGATCCGCCGAGCACGAGAACGCCCCAGTTGCTTGGTTGGTGGGGATCGAGGAGTGTTCCTTGAACCTTTCCGATCAAGCTCGTTTGCGAATGACCCATCGCTGAACTCCTGCGCAAAGCGCCCGATGCCCCGTCGGCTTCCGCCCACGGTTCGAGAGTAACGCATCCGCACAAGCCACCAGCCTCAGAGGGTCACGGTACCCTCGATGCATGTCGTCACAGCGCAATCAGCTTCCCGAGATAGGAAGGGTCCAAAACCCTGCGGTGTTTTATGACGGGCGAGACGCTTTGGTGTGGTATGAGCCCTCGGAACGCTCGAAAGGCGGCAATGTCGTTCTCAAATTCGGAGGGGTATCGATTTCCGAATAACCCCCGTCAGTATTGATGGCCTACGAGACTGTAGGTACCCAGTCAATCCGGGGGCCTTTAATGAGGTGATCGATGGACCCGAGACCGCCAGATGGCCCCGCCTCAAAACCCGCCTATGGATCATCACTTTCAACCACGTCACGATTCAAGCTCTATTCCGGACGGTTGAGATCATTGGCCGCGATCTGGACGAGGGGCCGGAAAATCGAGCGCTGCTAAACACTCTCAACTGGCTTCAAGGACGCGGATCGCGCTCTAGGGTCAAGTCAGTGCCCGCCAGCAATAATTTCTCTCAACATTGAGCGATATTCCTGTGGCATTTGGCCGGGAACATGATCCATGACGAGTTGGACCACGCTAGCGGAGGATGACATAGGCGCGGTTTCATCGGTGACGAGGGTGTGGAGCTTTCGAGCAAGCTGCCCAGGCATCGTCAATAGAAAGCCCTGATTGCCGACCACGCCCAACCATTGTTCGCGCATCCAAGCAGGCAATTTGAAACGAATTGGGCTTGGCACGGTTCCTGGAGGAGCCTGCAACATCAGAAGGTGCAAATGTAAAAGCTGATGGGGTTGGAGCCGGGCTGGTTCAACAAGCTCCGATGCCTCGGCCAAGCGACCCGAGAGTATCGTCTCGAAGCTCTTGGATTGATCTCGTGTTCGATCCAGCGACAAAGCGAACGCGGGTTCGATGATATGAAGGTGATTTAGTCGGACAAGCCGGAACAATTCGGCCACGAAAGGTCGGCGGCCTTCCACAAGGCCAAGAATGGATGACCCCAGAACCAGCGTCTGAAATAGGCTGACAGCCGACGTCTGTTCATCGGTTGTGAGGTCCCGGGCAATGTACTCTTCTGGGTTTTCCAGGTCGGGCCTGTTCCCCACGTTTTGTGACATCCGGCTGATTGTAGCCATTTGCACTAAATTAAATGAAGTGGCTGCCACCCCGGCAGCATCCCCAATGCTCTGGTAGTATTCGAGTGCGTGATTGTCGAACCACGCTTCGCCAACGGACAGGCGTTTCCCCTCCATCTTCTGGACTAGCTCGGACCGGACCCTAGCTGGTAGTCCGCACTGAAGCTCGATGGACGCCAACATGTAACGAGCGATGCCTAAGGCCGCGATCTTGTTGTCCGTTAATGATGGGCTGGGCTCAGGATTGCTTATCGCACCTGGAAGAATCGCTGGTTTTGCTCCATTCCCAATGGTGACGTTTCCGGTCAGCTGATCTTGCGCCCACAGCAGAGCATGACGATACAGTGCGTGGCAATGCCTAGCATTTAAGCTTTCGTCGACTTCAAATTTGGCCACCTCGGATAGGCCGTCGTCAAAAGCATCAGTGAAGCCTTTCCGGTCCCCGAAATGCCAACGTGCCACCCCGATGTCCCCGAGAAGCCCAGTTCCCATAATATCCATGGATCGAAGGTCTGAGGATTTAGCAGCCGCCCTGGCTGTACAGAAGAACTCGTCCGCTAGCTTCCAGTCGCCTGTGTTGGCAGCCGCGATACCAGCCTCGCGAAAAGCGAAGGCTTTTTCGATAGGGGAAATTTCGCTATCCTGGATTACGGCAAGGCGGGTGAATAGGGTGAGCGCTTCCGAGTACCTTTTTGCGCGAAATTCGATCTTGGCCTGAGCGCGGACCAAAACCCAATTATTGTGGCCCGCCCATTTTTCAGCTTGATCAAGGGCTTGCATGGCTTTGTCGGAAGCGTTGCCATATTCGTCGAGAATTACGGCCTGATATTTTGTGGCCGTTACCGCGAGGTCTTTTAAACCCCAGTCGTGGGCCAGGTTGGCCATCTGTAGATACATCGGGGCGTGAATGGCCGCGTCCATCGTATCTGCCGAATGTTCCTTCAACCATGGTCCGTTGAAGTACATCTCACTGTCCATTTCGCGAAGTGTAAGCGCCGCGAACAGGTCTTGCCGGAAGCTCTGATCACACCGATCAATCGCTGTAAAAGCTTCCAGCGTATCGGAGATTTTCTTGAATGCTTGGGTGTGGATAAGGAACATGAGGCCAAAGCTAGATGTCTGTTGGTCTTCGTGCCGGACGTTGTAAGCGCTCCTTAGCTCGTCGTGCTCTGTCGTCCGGGCGATCTCGTACATCCGGTATAAATAGTTTATTAGCTCGGAGGGTGCCCAGCGACCAACCATCTCTGTAGCCGATTTTGAGAGGACCATTAGTTCGAGAACTTCTGCTCCACCGTGACCTTCTACGAGCTTAAGTTCGCGGTGCAACGCGTCCCATATCTCACGAGTACGGGGTTCGTCCCTGGCAGGCTCATTTGCTGCCAGCAGGAATTGCGTGAGCCGCATTACGACGCTGAGGTAAGGGTCCGCTTGGTAGAGTGGGCGATCTGTCCGCATCGTTTGGAGTGCGAAGAATGCAACGCTAAGCTTTGCCAACTCCTCATTGTCGAGCTGGATTGTTGCTATCGAAATTCTCATGAGCACCGATTTTTCATCGGAAGCCAACGCCATCATAAAAGCAGCGTTCATTTTACCAGCGTCCAGCGACCGACCCGATGTCATTTTTTGGGCGATGACCCGCTGCAAGCCGAGCCGTCGGGTTTTGGAAACGGTCTTAGCGGCCAGGTCCGAGACCAATGGGGAGGCTTGGTAGACACCATCATATGGTTCGTTGATCCAAGGGCCGACGAGCGCATCGAATGCGTGTCCTGCATTCGGAATAGGTGGATCGCTCTCGGCAATCTCTAGAACAGTTTCTCTATCGAATTTTCCGGGGATGAGGGTAATTCTCGCAAGTAGGTCGAGCTGTTCTGAGCTGAGCGAGTCAAGCAGTCGCTTTCTCGTTTCGTCCCGAACCTTCGAAATCTCTGAATTGCCGCCTAGTAGCGCGTTTAGATTTCGAAGCTCGTCGAATGGCCACTGGCGGGCAGCCAGATTCCTTCCCAATGCCTGTACGAGCTGAGGATGGCCGGACCCAGACGCGTAGAATACGTATCTTGACCAGATGTCAGCCTTGCCGCCGAGATCGGTTACAATTCCCTGAATGTCGTTTTCATTGAGTTCGGGGATCGTCAAGACGGAAGCCGAAGTAATTCCAAGCGAGACGAGGGAAGGTTCAGATGGCTTTGAGTACGCGGTCACAACCAAGAGACCGGACAATTTTTCAATCGAATCAAGAAATGCGGCGAAAGACTCTCTAACCTTTGTGTCGTCGAAATGCTCAAAGTCGTCGAGCAAGATGCCAGTGAATTGAGCCCCGTCTAAGGCATCAGCGGCCAAGTACAGGACGTCGGACAATTCCCGAGGTGCTAGCCCTCTTACGTTCAGCGCTTTCCACGTTCCGCCGACGTCGGCCGCCACCAACCGCGCCAGGGTTGTTTTTCCAAAACCAGCGCCCGCATAAAGCCATGCGTTTCTGTTGTTTGTGAGCCGGTTTTGGATGGCCTGTCGTAGTCCAGTTCGCGGAGCGATAGAAGGGATGGTTACTCGGTGCGATACAGGCTTATAGATTTCGGACCGCAAAGGAGGTCGAATGACCGTATCCGTTCCAATTCCTTGAGCCTCGATCAGCTTCTGCAGCAATTGCTGCTGCTGTAGATATTGGTCAACGGGCACACTTATCGAGGTATGCTCGTTTATCAAGGAAATTAGCTCGACCTGCGAAAGTGTCCGGTTCGTCGGCTGCGTGCAGGCTTCGAGGACTCGGGCAATGATGGGACCGAGAGATTTCACCATTACGCTCGGCGAAATGCCGCGTTTTGAACCGACCTGAAGCAAGCGGTCTCGCAGCCGGTCTAGCAACGCTTCGAGTTGTGGGGCGGCCGTGTCCCAGATTATTCTTTTTAAGAAGGTCTCCCGATAGTCTTGATCGGAGAGTGACGCCATTGCGGTATGGGTGGCGGCATTGAGGGGTAGGCAATCTAATAGTTTCCGGATCGGAGCAATTTCTGCGAGCGCAGACGCTTTCCGCCAATAGAGAAGGGCGGCCTCGTCGTTGATCCGGTCTCCCGCATCACGTTCCACGCCGATTCCGGAGGTGGTCAAAAACCGGATTGTTAGTAACTTGCCCGGGTTTGCACTACGCAGAAAAAAATAGGAGTCTATTGCAGCAAGCACGCCCCGGTCGCGAACCGTTATGCTCTTCGCCGTCGCTTTCGACTGAGTTGCGGTTAGCTCGTTTTCCGAAGACACGGCAAAATCTTCAGCGACTTCTAAATGGAGCAGCTCATTGTCGGCAATTTGCAGCCAGGCTAATGCCGAAGCATAGACTTGATAGGTGTAGCCTCGGATGGCATCGACTGCCTGGCGCGTCTCGTCTCCGGCGATGTCGTCTGCTGCGCCCACTCATCCGTCCCAATTTGGCAATGCGCTTTGAAGTTGAATTTTTAGATGTACAGTAATGCGAGTACCCGGCAAAGGGTCAGTTTTCATCGCCGTTGTGTAGATCACAGATTACTGGTCACCGTGACGAGCTGTTCGAGTTGCGACTTGTCCTGAATCTCCAACGCTCCCGAGCTATAGATCAATCACGAATGCTGGCCGAAACCCGGACGTCCCCCGCTCACCACCATAGCCGTGCGGATTACATATCACTCGCGTTTTGGAGGCCATGTAATCCATGAATCGATGAATATGGCCGTGTATCCAAACTGATGGCCGTCTCCGGGCGATGAGGTCAGACAGATCACTCCCGAACGCCGCGTTGGTGACATCACCGTAGAATCGGGCGTCAAAGCTCTGGATGAGCGGTGCGTGATGCGTCACGACGAACGTGCGGCCTGCAAATGGCTTTTCCAGTTCGCGGTCAAGAAATGATCGGCTCGCGATGTGGCGCTTAAGGATTTCGTGCACGGTTACCATGCCGTTTTCGCCTGGGCTTCGCGCATCGGATCGATAAATGCAGGAGAAATCCGCCATCAGGGACGGCACCAGGCCAAAGGCAATCGCCCGCCGCTCCTCCGGCGGAATATGTTCGTCTTCTCCGACCGAAACCGCAAAGTCCGTCCACAGGGTCGCGCCGATGAAGCGGCAACCGGCCATCTCGATGCTTTGGTTTTCCAGAAGATGGATACCGGTACCCTCGATTTCGCGACGTGCTCTTTCCAGCGCAAAATCGATGCTGCCATTATAATAGTCGTGATTTCCCAGGACCAAGATGACGGGCATGTGCGGCTCAATATCGCGTCGCAGGTGAGCGATACTCATCGAAATGTTTTCCGAGATGTCACCCGCGCAGATGCAGATGTCAGCATCCGGGACCCGGAAGGGAAGGCCCATGAGAGCGTCCGTTGGGGAGTAGTGAAGGTCACTGATGATCCAAGCTCTCACTCGGCTGTTCCTTTCATGAAGGCAACGGGGGATGACGCGCCGGAATGCCGCCGCTGTCCTTCTGGTTCAGGATGTCTGGGAGCTGGCTGAGTCAGCCAGATTTCATGGACGCATCGCCGGGTACGGTTCGCTCAGGACGTCACGGTCCGCACCTGCGCGAGAGCAAACTTTTCACGGACCAAGGAAACATAGGCGAGAGGCCGCTCAACATTTCCTTACCCGCGTCTCGTCCGGGGTTGTTACTCCTGGCCAAAGCTTTTCCAGCTGATCTCCTTGCAGGCGCTTGTGCTTGGCCAGTTCGGCGGCGAACATCACCAGCGTGTGCTGTAGGCCGCTGAGCAAGTCTCTCGCCCGGGCGTATTCTGTCTGAAGGATTTCACTGACTTCAGCTCTCAATCGGTGATCGCGCCACAACTCCGATGGGTTGCGGACATCAACGGAGCCTGGGAGAAAGTAGGGTGATTTCCCGAACCCCCATTTGGTGACCATTTCGACAGCGATTTCCGTCGCTGTTGCGAAATCGCTTTGCCCCGAACCAGAGGCCATCGTCGAACGATCTTTGTAAAAGACGTCTTCCGCAGCCGCGCCAGCTAACAGAAATGCTATCCGGTTCATCATTTCCCATTTGGTTTTGAAGGGTAACGTCGGATACTCGATTACGGTGACGCCGTGGCCGTCTATGTCCGTCGCGAAGTTCTGGACATTATCAAAGATTTCCACACGTTCGACTTTGCCAACCTGCAGGGCATGGGCGAGGAGTGCGTGACCGGCTTCATGGATGGCGATCTGAAGCTGATAGCCCTCGTTCATAACCGGCAGCGGCTCGATCTTCCCTCGAAGGTCATCAATCGTGACCGCTCGGCGCTCGCGTCGCGCAACTCGACGGGCGTCCCGCGACAGCCGTTCCAGATCGGCACCGCTTTTGCCGGGAAGTCTGGCCGCGATTTCCTTCAGAGCAGCATGTTCGGCCAGCGACGGCGTGTGGAAAGCCAAGATTTCAGCCCGCGCTTCCGCATTCGGCAAGGGGAAGTAAACCTGCTTCTCTAACCGGCCGCTCCTAATGAGGGCAGGGTCAATGCGTTGGGGGTGATTGCACGCGCCGATAACGACCACGCCCTCACGTCCTTCGATGCCATCGAGGCACTCAAGCAGCCCGTTTACGACCTGCGTGCTGTAGTCTGCGTGTCGCGACGGGAATTTGGCCCGGTCACCAATCGAGTCAAACTCGTCAAGGAATAATAAGCATGGCGCATTTTCCTTGGCCGATGCGAATGTCCTGTACATTGCCTTGAGCATATCGCCCAGTGCGCCGTCCCCCTTGCTCTGCCATTTCGAAATCGTGGTGGCTTCCAGATGCATCTCGCATTCGGCGGCGAGGGCCGCTGCAAACCTCGTCTTTCCAGTACCTGGCGGGCCGTAGAGCAAGCACCCCTTGTCGACATCGGACCAGGCTAGTTTGCCGTCACGCCAATCCTGGAGGTCTTTTTTCAGCTCCAGTGCCCAGATGGAAGCTTCACCGAAGCCTTTTGAGATATCCAACCGTTTGGTTTCGCTGGCTCGCGGATTTTGCCTGCTTTCCTTCAGAAGTCTTTGCGCTGCCCGGTTGGCTGACTGGCCAATCCGAAAGATTGCTTCCATTCTCTCGGAAGGCTGTTCGGCGATTGCCGCAACTTGATCGTCGGAGAGGACTCCGCAACCCCGGAACCTTCCGAGCGCTCGAAGATGGCGGGGGTCACACACGCGCAGGCGGTCGCGCACCGTGGCCGCGAGTTCGAAATCCTCATGGATTGTCGATCCCTCGGTCACAAGGACGATCACCCGGCCTGACGTGAGATGCTCAGCGGGGTCGATCTCCCAGCCACGCCTGGTCTTTGACGACGGATGCAGACAAAAGCGAAGGTTCTCATGTTTGAAGATGATTTTCGCCGCTTCCTGGACATCTGACAGCCGCCATTCAGCCGGTACGATGACCAGCGCAACGCAAAATGGCTCCGAGATCAGCTCGATGTTTCGTCGAACCAGGCTCACCATGGCACAATGGGCCAGGAATAGGCGAGCTGACTTCATTGCGAGTGCCGCACCTTCACGACGAGCCCTGAAGGGGCGGGCGGATCGTAATCCGTTCAGCTGGATCGCGATCCGCTGAAGTTTGCTAATGTATTGGTCGAGGTTGTCGCGCAGGGCCGTATCCATCGCTGTCTCCACCCGTGTCAGATCAGGCCGTCGTCGAACCGATACCAACGGCTCAACGTCCTTCCGAGCCGCTGCTTTCTGTCGAGATAAAACAGCTCGCTTGTGATGCCGGGACCATTTTTGATGGTGGGATGCGCGGTCATCTCGCCCATCAGGCAGGGAACGGCGCGACTCGCGAGAACACAGTTCCGGATGTTGACCGCCTCGTTCGGAGTTGGATGGCTGCCGGGCACGGCAAGTTGTTCGAGATCGGCGAGAAGCGACCTAAGTCGCGGGAGGATCACGAAGGGAGGACTTCCTAACCATTTGTCGTTCATCGAGGGCTCCTTTTGATTCGAGTGCCGGTTCCTGGCGAGCAAGGAAATACTCCGATTCGTGAGACATACGCAAAGAAAAAGAGATAAAAGCGCGAAATAAGAGACAGGAGCCCAATATGTTGACATTTTGCAAGTGAGCGCTGCTCTTCCGCCAAATGGAGATTTTGGCCAGCCAATTTCGGGCAGCACGAGCACTTCTTGGTAAAGATCAAGAGGATGTTGCCGCGTGGGTGAAGCTGGATCGCCGCGAGATCAGCCGATGGGAGGCTGCCAAATACAAGCTGTTTTCCTCAGATGCCGGGGACCTGCAAAAAGCGTTTGAAAAAAACGGTATCGAATTTCTGCCAGCGAGGGGAGCCCAAGGGGCAGGGGTACGCTGGCGCATGCCGGGCCAAAGAGATCGATTTCGGGGAGCCCAGTTCAGGGCAGCGCGAGCGATGGCTAACCTGTCGATGCGTGATCTCCAAACAAAGTCCGATGTGAACAGGAACTTCATCACCCGGTTGGAAACAGGCCTAATCGGCGGATTGAACCTGGAGACGTTGAAGAAGCTGGAGCAGGCCTTTGCCCGCTTGAATATCGAACTCACGCCGGAGGGCGAAAATTGGGGCGCGGGAGTTCGATGGACTTTCCCGGACCCTTTTGGTCAGCCTGCGGCGAGCGATGAACAGTAGATTTTCAGGAGTGTACGCGACACAGCTGCCCCTACGAGGGCGGTGACCTTTTCAATGCGATCCTTCCAGAAGGTTCAACAGCGAAGGCTACAGTCGAGAGAGGCGTTTACGATCCGATCCCTGAAGCGTAGGCCCTCGTGGGGGCCAAGTTTATCATTTTCAAAAGAATATGCTCCTGCCTCCAATCCCGCCGTTGTGAACAGCACTCGGAAGACCAGCACTCCAGAGCTTGCTATGGGAGCTGACCTTCTAGGAGCAAGCGTACCTCGACCGCTCGCTGTCCGGCGGCAGCAAGAAGCGCTGGCAAACGTCGCCGACAAGGCTCTTTCATAGCTCTGGCCTATGTTTTCCGAACGCTATCATAGGGAAGTATCTTGTCTTTGCTAATAAAGCGCGGGCCAGCTCCGCGCACGAAAACGAAAGAGCCGAAAAGCTCTGCGTGTCGATCATTAGAATTTCGGATTAAAAGAATTGAAACGGCAGCATCGGAAGGCTTTTCGGCCCCTTGTAGGAAGGATGCTGCGTGGACCGCTGCCATCCGGAGTTAAGGTCCGTTGAACAGCGCTACCGCAACTGCAGCCGCTGACCGACAAACTTCAGCACAATTGCGAATGCGATTATACGGTTGAGCCACCACCGCGTTATAGACGCAGTTGGCCGAGCATGTAAAAATTCGCTGCGGTGCGACTTGCCGCAACAGAATATACAATCTTTCGAGCTAATCATCTCGTCCATGACAGCATCGCCCGCAGCAAACAGAATAGCAGCACTTAGAGCGGCCAACGGCTTGACGCAATCCCAACTCGCGGCACGACTTGGAGTGCACTGGGTTACCGTGTCAAGGCTGGAGCGCGGTAAAATGAAATTAACTGCGGATTGGATGGAAAGAATTGCAATCGCCTTGAATGCCCGAGTAACTGATATCATCAAACTCCCCGCGACGGAGGAATTGGTGACAATAACCGCCACAATAATCCGCGCATTTGAACTGGAGCAGCTCGAAGAGAAAACGTCATATGATCAGATAGTTGGCACTTTTGATTTAGAAGGGGTTGCAAGCCTTTGGTTCAAAGTCGGTGATGACACCATGGCTCCCTTTTTCTTCAAGGGCGACGCGCTCAGATTTAGCTACATCGCGAAGGACGGACTTCACTTAGCCTTCGGCCGCCTCTGCCATATCGTCGGAGATGACGGACGTTCGTTCATAGGGATAATTGATCGACAGGTTAGCAAACGATATTGGCATTGCCGCACATGCACGGGCTTTACGCTCGGAAACGTGCGCGTAAACCGGGCTGGAGTCCTGTCAATGGTGAAGGTCAATTATAGCCAATTGGATTGACCCAAATATAGCCGATCCGGCTATATAGTTAGTTGACCCAGATTTGCCGATATGGCTATATTCCGTCGTCTTAACCGACGGAGGTTAGCATGTATTTTCGAGGTCAGGAGTGCCCGCAATCTCTGCCAAACAATGGAATTCGGAGACCTTTTACTTTACAACACGACGTCGAGACACGCCGTTGAATGGTCTCCAATCCCACGAGAAGGACCTCCTTTTAGGAGCCCTCGCGATTGCTTCTTTTTTGGGCATCTCAAGACGTCAGGTATATTGGCTTACCTCCCACCACATCATTCCGTCATTTAAGCTTGGAGCGACAGTTGCGGCAAAGCGATCTTCTCTCTCGCGCTGGTTGACGGAGTTGGAAGTAGGGGACGGAGGCTCAAATGGCTACGATCACAAAGAGAGTCTGGCGCAACAAGGGCGGCAAACACCAAGCATGGGTGGTAAGCTACACAGACAGTGAGGGTAATCGCCATCGAGAACAATTCGGGACAAAGCGTCTAGCAGAGGCACGTCGTATTGACGTTGAGGGGCAGATTAAAAACGGCCTATACCGCGCAAGCGCTCAAACTACGACAGTTGAGGACGCGTGCAGAGGCTATTTGACGGTTCTCACGAAGCAGATCGAACGACGGGAGCGCGTTCCCGCCTATCTCGATCACGAAGCGTCGTGCATTTGGAACTATATTTGTCCTAAACCCGGACGAAAAACCCACTTTTCCGGTGGTATTAGTGGCATCAAATTGGCTGATCTCACAGCACGCTCGGTCGGTTCATTTAGGGACCGGATGCGGGCAGGTGGACGAAGTGTCAAAGGAGCCCGCCGCGTTATCGGAACACTGACACGGGTACTAGGTTATGCTGTCTCGGAAGACCTCGTAGCCGTCAACGTTTCGAGAAGTGTTAGAGTCACCGGGAAACGGGGCGAGGGGAGCGAAAAGATTTCCCCACCTAGCAAAGAAGAGTTTGCCGCCCTCCTATCCGCATGCCGTAACGGTTTTAAAGTGGCGGTCATATTCTCGGCAGCAACTGCGGTTCGAATATCCGAACTGTTTGCACTTACCTGGAGCAAACTTGATCTGGATAATGCCGAAGTCCATATCGACAGCCGCGTTGATCGAAAGATGAATCGAGATACCACGAAATCAAAAGCTGGCCTCCGCACAATTCCCCTCGCAAGAGCCCTCGTTTCAACCCTTCGCGACTGGAGGTGCGAAACACAGTTTGGGGAGGACTTTGACCTTGTTTTTCCAAATTCACTCGGAAAATTTCAGTCGCAAACCAATTTCCGACGAAGGCTTTTTCTGCCCGCGCAAGAAGAGGCAAAAAAGGCAATGGCCGCAGAAGGGAAACTGTATCGGCGGTTTGGCTGGCACTACGTGAGGCATTTTGCGATTTCGCTTTGGATTGAATCAGGACTTTCAGAGAAAACCGTACAAACTTTTGCGGGGCACGCGACCCTGGCGATGACCATGGACTTGTACGGCCATCTCTTTCCAAGCAAAGCGCATCACAAAACGATGGACACGATTTCCGCCGGTTTATATCCTGGATATGCCGATTTGAATCCTGACAGCGCATGATTGGCACATGATCTCACGGAGACCCAGCAAAACTTGACTTTGATCCCTGATTTGTAATCAGGGGGTCCCGGGTTCGAACCCTGGTGGGGGCACCATTTTTCCACGCGATACCGCCCGTCCAGACCATAGTCTCGGTTCGACGTTGCTTCGCTCGATCGCGCCGGCGGATTTGCCAGGTATCACGTACTCCTTGATGAACCTTGCCTGAAGGGCTGCTTCAGCGCCAATTCAGCCGCGCCAGCTTATCTTCGCCTCATCATCAATGAGGAAGAAGCAGCCATGAAGCTCGCACATCTCTTTTTCGCCGCAACCATGTCCGTTGGTGCGGCTTTGGCGTCCGTCGCCCCGGCCGCCGCCATGCCCGTCGATCGGCCGGCCGTGTCGGTCCAGGGCGATATCGTTCAAATTCGTGATGGCTGGCGACATGATCGCAACCGTGACGAAAGTGACGACCGCGGTTGGCGCGATGAGCGTGACGACCGTGGCTGGCGCGATCAGCGTGATTGGCGTCGGTCCGACTGGCGCGATGATGACTGGCGCTGGCGCCGGTGGCGTGCCGAGCGTTGGCAGGAACGCCGCGAGTGGCGCCATCGCGATCGTGATATGCCTTTCTGGCTCTACCGCGGCTGACGCGTCCGTTGCGCGCCTGAGATGCGCGGTTACAGAACGGCCCGGATCATCCGGGCCGTTTTCAATGCGTGGCGGGTTCGTTGACGCTTGCCTCAATCCTGTTGCCGTTGCCGGTCTGGCCGGCGCCGGAAGGTGACAGCATCGCGATGCTGAGCACTGAGACGACCATGAAGGCGACGACGGCGATCATTATGCGCATGAGCGTTCAATCCTCGTTCAATTACGGGATTAACGCCTGATCGCCGTCCGCGTTCCTGCTGGGCTAAAGCGCGCCGCATCGAATTTGATTCATGCGACGCGCTTTAGCCTTTTGTTTTTATGCATGTCGTTACCCCGGAACTGCTGCACACTTCCGGGCGATATGCATTATTGCACCTGTCCGGGCGTCGCAGGGCCGGGCGCCGTTGGCGATAACGGATCGGGCTGGTGGATCGGGTGCGACGTGTCCACCCACATGATGCTGAGGATAATCACGACGAAGACCGCGATGAAGAGGATACCGAAAATCAGCGGTCGAATGGCCATGATGGGGATCGTTCCTTCTTGCTTCTGACCGGTCGTTACGATCGGTCATCGGCCGATCATAGTGCCCCAGGAGGTCTTTCCAAGGCAAAATTGAATTTCTCCGGCTTCGGTCGAGCCTTGCGCGGTATCGCCGGCATCGGTTTTTCCAGCTGTCGCACCGGGTTAAACTGTGCCACGGATGCCTGAAACAGTTGGGGACGGGCATCATGAAGCGGATGGTTACAGCATCGGTCATTGTCGCGGCATTCGTCTCATGGGCCGGAGCGTCCGAAAATGCGGGCCTTTTCGACAAGCCGATAAAGCTGGATGTTGTCGTGTTGCCGAAGGATGAGCTCAATCCTGATGCGAAACCGAAGATCACCTGCAGCCGCTATCCCGCATTCATGGTCAAGGAGGTCGGTCTCGGTGAGGTCGGAGCCGAAAAGCTGGCGCTGCTTGCCTCCGATGCCCCCTGTGAACGCACCGGCGAGCGCGAGCGGGTGATCGAGGATGATACCGCCGGCTATCTCATCGGCGTCAGCGGCGGTTTCGTGTTTTTCCGTGCGGCGGACGGATGGAACGGCGGGTTGCCCTTTGTCGTCTACGATGCGGCGGCGGGCGAGCGGCTGCTCGACGATTCCCTCGAGGGCGACGATTTTTCTGCGATAAGGAGCGGGAAGGGGGAGCTGGCCCTCGATTTCCGTCGCGTCTACACGGCCTCCTGTTCGCTCTATCTGGAGGGCACTGCCTGCGCCAAGACGATCGCCGCCGACACGGGTCTGTCGCCGCAGCAACTGCCGGATTGCACAGCTGCCTACAAGGCGGAAATCAAACGCACCCCCGAGCATGCGAGGGAAATCGAGAAACTGCCGAGCGTGATCGTCTATCCCGTCGAACTGACTTACGCGGCGGGCGAAGCGGTCCGCAGCCCTATGGACGGACCGACTGCCTGCCGGATACCGAGCTGACCCAGCCGAGTGGGTTGACGGGATACACCGTCAACTTTCAAATCAATGACGGACGAGCGATAGCGGCTTGCCGCCTTCGTCCTTCGATTTGTCGAAATTGCCGTCGGCGCGCATGTCGAAGCCAAGCGATGAGCCGTCATCGCCCATCAGCGTCAGCCCGAAACCCTCGATATGCCAGACTGTCAGTTTCAGCCTGGCGACATTGGCGGCGCAGTCTCCGGATAGTGACAGCGGCGCGTTGCCGTCAGCATTGACGTGGCCGTCGAGTGTCACGCCGCAGAGCTTTTCGCCGTCCGGCCTTTGCATCGTCCAAATCCCGGCAAGGCTGTTGAAGGTCGGTAATCGATCGACGCCGTCGGGTGCGGCGATCAGCAAAAGCGGCACCCGATCTTCCGTCTTCATCGGCGACCCTTCGTTCTCGACGAAACGGGCCAGCACCTTACGCAGCGGATCGATCAGGATGATGCCGCCATTGCCGTCGAAATTCCAGGCATAGGACTCGGCAAGCGAAGGCAGCGGCTTGGCGCAGGAATCCTGTCCAGACAGCCCATAACCGCCGATGGCTGTGCCGGTTTCGAGCGTCATCCGGCATCCGGCTCCACCGTCTTCCGGGGCAACGAGATAGGTTCCGGCCTGCGCTTTGAGAATATCGGGATCGATCTCCTGCCCATATGCGAGACCGCAGACAAGCAGCGCCGCTGCTGCAGCCGCAAGGCGGGGGATGATACGGATCATGGTAATTTCTCTTCGCCTCGGCCCGCTTGCGGACCAGCCTATGCCTTCAGGTAAAGCCGCGCCGCATAAAGCGCGATTGCCGCGGCATTCGAGACGTTCAGCGATTTGATCGCGCCGGGCATGTCGAGGCGGGCAAGCGCGTTGACGGTTTCGCGCGTCTTCTGTCGCAGCCCCTTGCCCTCGGAGCCGAGCACCAGCGCAACCTTCCCGCCCGAGAACGTGCCTTCGAGCGGCGCCGGCCCTTCCGAATCGAGGCCGATGGTGGAGAAACCGAGCTTGTGCAATTCACCGAGTGCATCGGCGAGATTGGTAACCTGTATATAAGGTATCAGTTCCAGCGCGCCGGAGGCGGACTTGGCGAGCACGCCGGATTCGGTCGGGCTATGTCTCTGTGTGGTGATAACGGCGCCGGCATTGAAGGCGACGGCTGAGCGCATGACGGCGCCGACATTGTGCGGATCGGTCACCTGGTCGAGAACGAGCAGGAGAGGGCTGTCTTTCAGCGCTTCGAGCCGGCGGACCGGCAGCGGCCGTGTTTCCAGCATGACGCCCTGATGAATCGCCTCTGGGCCGAGCACCTTGTCGATGTCCTGCGGCGAGACCATTTCGAATGGAATGCCGAGTGTTTCGACGTCGACTTCGAGCCGCGCCAGCGCGTTCTGCGTCACGAAAAGCTTGATCTTCTTGCGCTCGGGATTGTCGAGGGCGGCGCGCACCGTATGCAGGCCGTAGAGATGCACCTGGTCGGGCGCTAGCGCCGGCGGCTTCCAGTCTTCGCCGCCGCGCTTGCGCTTCTGTGGCTGAGGCGTGGGAATCTCTCCGCGTTCGCGCTTGGCGTCACGGTGCGCGCGCCGCAGCGTGGCGTAATGCGTATCCTTGGCCGATGGGTCTGTCGCGGCCGTGCCGCCGGATTTTTTATCTTTGCTCATGCGGCTTTATAGCCATGGCGCTGGCTGCCGCATAGGCTTTCTTTCATCGGCCGGCTTTCGGCAAGGAATGAAATTTTTCGTGTTTTTTCCGTTGTCATCGTGTTGACAGACGGAAATGCTCCGGTCATATACGCGGCGCAGACGACGGGCCGCAACGCTTCGAAGTCTGACAAACTTGGTCTTCAAGATCCGGACGAATAACTGGAGAGATGCCCGAGTGGTTAAAGGGGACGGACTGTAAATCCGTTGGCTCAGCCTACGTTGGTTCAAATCCAACTCTCTCCACCATTCGTCATCGGATCGGACCACCCCGCGGGTATAGCTCAATGGTAGAGCAGCAGCCTTCCAAGCTGAATACGCGGGTTCGATTCCCGCTACCCGCTCCAGTTTTTCCAAGCCCAATTCACGTGACCGACGCCGCCGCGATAATTCGGCACGCAGATGTTTCAGAAGACGCCGGCGCGGTTGCTCATCTCCGGCAGTCGACGCGATTTTCTCCAAGGATTTCAGTAATTTTCGACGGTGCTCCAGCGAATCGCCTTGCAGGCGGCGAATTGTCCCCCATATGCGCTGTCACACCAAGAATGGCGCCTGCAATTAAGTCTTGCGCAATTTCGCCGAAAGCCTTAAACGGCGGCACTAAACCGGTTCGCCGGGGCCCACCATCTCGTTCACAGGAAGCATTCAAATGGGAAAGAGTAAGTTTGAGCGCAACAAGCCGCACGTCAACATTGGCACGATTGGCCACGTTGACCACGGCAAGACGTCTCTGACGGCAGCGATCACGAAGTACTTCGGCGAGTACAAGGCGTACGACCAGATCGACGCTGCTCCGGAAGAAAAGGCCCGCGGCATCACCATTTCGACGGCACACGTCGAGTATGAGACGCCGGCCCGCCACTATGCACACGTCGACTGCCCCGGCCACGCCGACTACGTCAAGAACATGATCACCGGTGCTGCCCAGATGGACGGCGCGATCCTGGTGTGCTCGGCCGCTGACGGCCCGATGCCGCAGACGCGCGAACACATCCTGCTGGCCCGTCAGGTCGGCGTTCCGGCCATCGTGGTGTTCCTGAACAAGGTCGACCAGGTTGACGACGCCGAGCTTCTCGAACTGGTCGAGCTCGAAGTTCGCGAACTGCTGTCGTCCTACGACTTCCCGGGCGATGACATCCCGATCGTCAAGGGTTCGGCGCTGGCCGCCCTTGAAGATTCGGACAAGAAGATCGGCGAGGATTCGATCCGCGAACTGATGGCCGCTGTCGACGCCTACATCCCGACGCCTGAGCGTCCGATCAACCTGCCGTTCCTGCTGCCGATCGAAGACGTGTTCTCGATCTCGGGCCGCGGTACGGTTGTGACCGGCCGCGTCGAGCGTGGCATCGTCAAGGTTGGCGAAGAAGTCGAGATCGTCGGCATCCGCCCGACGACGAAGACGACGGTGACCGGCGTTGAAATGTTCCGCAAGCTGCTCGACCAGGGCCAGGCTGGCGACAACATCGGCGCGCTGATCCGCGGCGTCACCCGTGACGGCGTTGAGCGTGGCCAGATTCTGTGCAAGCCGGGCTCTGTCAAGCCGCACAAGAAGTTCATGGCTGAAGCCTACATCCTGACGAAGGAAGAGGGTGGCCGTCATACGCCGTTCTTCACCAACTATCGTCCGCAGTTCTACTTCCGCACGACCGACGTGACGGGCATCGTATCGCTGCCGGAAGGCACGGAGATGGTCATGCCGGGCGACAACGTCACGGTATCGGTCGAGCTGATCGTTCCGATCGCGATGGAAGAAAAGCTGCGCTTCGCGATCCGCGAAGGTGGCCGCACCGTCGGCGCCGGTATCGTTGCAAGCATCGTCGAGTAATCCTGGGATTACCCGAAATTCAGGAAAAACCCCGCTGGAAACGGCGGGGTTTTTCGTTTTGATGCTATTAGGGGGATTAACACGTGTTGTAAAAATATCGTTAAGTTCGTCCGTCACAGTATTTTGTTCATCTCACATTCAGAAACCAGTTGTGATTGGTTCATTTTAGTCCAGACTCCTTCATGCAAAGAGGAGAGCCCGGATGATTCCAAAGGCCACGTTCGTTGCGACGATATTCGCGATGTATGTTTTCACGATGTTTTTCATCGCTGCAATTCCGCAAGAGGTTGTTCAGGCAGCCGGAGTGCAGCTCGGCGAGGTAAGTGTCGTCAAGTGACGATTTAGCAGTTCACCGCAGGCTGCTGCGGTGATTGGAAATGATCGGCCAGGTGCCCCTAAGAGGGCGCTCCTGGCGACGCGGGGGTGAACCCTTGCAGGACGCTCGCTTGCTCTTCGCGCGGAAGCGTCTATCTATGCCTCCGATTTCATGATGCGGAGGATATTCCATGAAGAAGCGGATTCTGTTCACGGGCGGTTCGGGCAAGGCAGGTCGCCATACCGTGCCGTGGCTCATCAATGCCGGTTACGAGGTTCACAACCTCGATCTCGTGCCGCTGGACAGTCCCGGCGTCACCAACCTCATTGCCGACATCACCGATAGCGGTCAGGTCTTCAACGCTCTGTCGATGCACCGCGATTTTCCTGATATGGACGCGGGCAGGGGCGTGCAGCCTTTCGATGCCGTCGTGCACTTCGCCGCCATCCCGCGCATCCTGATCAAGCCCGACAATGAGACTTTCCGCATCAACACGATGGGCACTTACAATGTCATCGAGGCGGCGGTGAAGCTCGGCATCAGGAAGGTTATCGTCGCATCGAGCGAGACGACCTACGGCGTCTGCTTCGCCGAAGGCCATCGTGATTTCCACCAGTTCCCGCTGGAGGAAGACTACGACGTCAATCCGATGGATTCCTACGGGCTCTCCAAGGTGGTCAACGAGAAGACGGCCCGCGCCTTTGCCGAACGTTCAGGCTTCGACATCTATGCGCTGCGTATAGGCAACGTCATCGAGCCGCACGAATATGAGCGGTTCCCCACCTATTTCGCCAATCCCGAAATGCGCAAGCGCATTGCCTGGAGCTATATCGACGCCCGCGATCTCGGGCAGATCTGCCATCTCTGCATCGAAAAGGACGGTCTCGGCTATCAGGTCTTCAACGCGGCCAACGACACCGTCTCGGCCAACACGCCGTCGAAGGAGCTTGCGAAGCGATTCTACCCGAACGTGCCCTTCACCCGCGAAATCGGCGAATATGAAGGCCTGCTCTCCAATCGCAAGATCCGCGAGGTGCTGGGTTTTAACGAAGAGCACGATTGGCGGAAATATGTGACGGTCTAAACGGATATTGGTGGTGCGATGAAAGAGCCGATCGCTCGCATATGCGCAGAATGGCTTTGAAAATCGAAAATCGTGCTTGCCAATCTGCTGTCGTCGTCCTAAAGGGAGCGCCATGCTTTTCAGCAGCGATTTGCGGACTTTGGTCCAGACGCTGAATGATCGGCATGAAGGGGTATAGCTCAGTTGGTAGAGCGGCGGTCTCCAAAACCGCAGGTCGTAAGTTCGAGCCTTACTGCCCCTGCCATTTTCCTCGAAGCGGGACAGCGCGGACATGCTCGCGGCATTCCGGCCGGGGATTGATTGGCGGTAACTAATTTCGTTAAACTTCGGTTTCCCTCTTGTGTATTCGGAAATCGGTGTTTATTTAGGGTTCAACAGACACGCGGTGCGTGGGGCTGATGGTTTCAGCTTTACGCGCCGTAATTGCGTGGGCAGTCGATGGCATCCAAATCCAATCCGTTTGCGTTTCTGCAGCAGGTTCGCTCCGAGACGTCCAAAGTTACATGGCCGTCGCGCCGCGAGACGATGATCTCGACGGTTATGGTGCTTGTGATGGTAGTTTTCGCCGCGCTTTTTTTCTTTGCCGCTGACCAGCTGATCGGCTGGGTTCTGAGCTTCGTGCTGAATACCGGCAACTGATACGGGTGGAGATGAAAATGGCGGCACGTTGGTACATCGTCCATGCATATTCCAATTTTGAAAAGAAGGTCGCTGAGGACATCGAGAACAAGGCTCGCCAGAAGGGGCTTGAGCACCTGTTCGAGAAGATCCTCGTGCCGACCGAGAAGGTGGTGGAAGTACGTCGCGGCCGCAAGGTCGACAGCGAGCGCAAGTTTTTCCCAGGCTACGTCATGGTTCGTGCCAATCTGACCGATGAAGCCTATCACCTGATCAAGAATACGCCGAAGGTTACAGGTTTCCTCGGCTCCGACAATAAGCCAGTTCCGATTCCGGATTATGAAGCCGAGCGCATTCTCGGTCAGGTCCAGGAAGGTGTCGAGCGGCCGAAGGCCTCGATTACCTTCGAGATCGGCGAGCAGGTTCGCGTTTCCGACGGCCCGTTCGCTTCGTTCAACGGCACGGTTCAGGACGTCGACGAAGAGCGTTCGCGCCTGAAGGTTGAGGTGTCGATCTTCGGCCGCGCAACGCCGGTGGAACTCGAATACGCTCAGGTCGAGAAGGTCTGATTGCAAGAGATTGGAAGCTGGCCTTGCGGCCTGTTTCCTGCGGACTATGTCCGCATCCGCGTGGAAGGTGAGGGGGTCTTAGCCGGACCCTGATGATCCGCACCACGCAACCGCAGCCGCCGGAGAGATCCGGCATCACGGGCCGGGCGACCGGCCGTTCATGAAAGGCAGAGAGATATGGCTAAGAAAGTTGCAGGCCAGCTCAAGCTTCAGGTCAAGGCAGGATCGGCAAACCCGTCCCCGCCGATTGGTCCGGCGCTTGGTCAGCGTGGCATTAACATTATGGAATTCTGCAAGGCGTTCAATGCCGCCACGCAGGAAATGGAAAAGGGTATGCCGATCCCGGTCGTCATCACCTATTACCAGGATAAGTCCTTCACCTTCGCGATGAAGCAGCCTCCGGTCAGCTACTGGCTGAAGAAGGAAGCGAAGATCACCTCCGGTTCCAAGACGCCCGGCAAGGGCGCCAAGGCCGGCTCCCTCACCAAGGCTCAGATCAAGTCGATCGCAGAAGCCAAGATGAAGGATCTGAACGCAGCGGATATCGAAGGTGCAATGGCGATGATCGAGGGCTCTGCCCGCGCCATGGGCCTGGAAGTGGTGGGTTAAGATCATGGCTGGTAAGCGCACGCAGAAGATCAACGAAGGTGTTGATCCCACCAAGCTCTACGCTCTGACCCTGGCCATCGGCATGGTCAAGGAACGGGCTGTCGCCAAGTTCGACGAAACCATCGAAGTCTCGATGAATCTCGGCGTCGACCCGCGCCATGCGGACCAGATGGTTCGCGGGGTCGTCAACCTGCCGAACGGCACCGGCCGTACGGTTCGCGTTGCCGTCTTCGCTCGTGGCGTCAAGGCTGATGAAGCCAAGGCTGCCGGTGCCGATATCGTCGGCGCTGAAGAGCTCGTCGAAATCGTCCAGGGCGGCAAGATCGAATTCGATCGCTGCATCGCCACCCCCGACATGATGCCGCTCGTCGGTCGTCTCGGTAAGGTTCTCGGCCCGCGGGGCATGATGCCGAACCCGAAGGTCGGCACCGTCACCATGGATGTCGCCGGAGCCGTCAAGGCTTCCAAGGGCGGCGCTGTCGAGTTCCGCGTCGAGAAGGCTGGCATCGTCCATGCCGGCATCGGCAAGGCCTCTTTCGACGCCAAGGCTCTGGAAGAAAACATCCGCGCTTTTGCCGACGCCGTCATCAAGGCGAAGCCGGCTGGCGCCAAGGGCAACTACGTCAAGCGCGTGGCGATTTCTTCGACCATGGGCCCCGGCGTCAAGATCGAAGTCGGCTCGGTCACCGCAAGCCCGACTGCGTAAATTATTGCCGGGCTTTATGTCCGGCGACTGAATTTCCGGCCTCGAAAGGGGCCGGAATATTCCGGAGAAATCCGGAATCCTGTCCGAGATTGCAGGTGGTTTTCCCTTAATCACTTTGCCTGCATGAGACGGGTAAGACCCGAATTGCATGAAGTTCGCTTCTAGGAAATCGGTTCGAGCCTTGGATGCCTTGTGCCTCTTTAGCCTTGATTGGCGCGAGAGCGCGGGGGGACAGGATCCTCAAGCGTCGCTTGGGATCTCGCATGATCCCAGGAGGCAAAGGCAACCCGGCGGGCCCATTCTCGGTCCCGCCAACTGGAGATAGGCAGTGGAAAGAGCGGAAAAACGCGAATTCGTCACGGAACTGAGTGAAGTCTTCAAGGCTTCGGGCTCAGTTGTCGTGGCCCACTATGCTGGTGCCACAGTCGCGCAGATGAACGATTTTCGTTCGAAGATGCGTGCAGCTGGCGGTACCGTCAAAGTCGCGAAGAACCGCCTGGCCAAAATTGCCCTTCAGGGTACGGAAGCGGAAGGGATTACCAATCTCTTCAAGGGTCAGACGCTGATTGCATACAGCACCGATCCGATCACCGCTCCGAAGGTCGTCATGGATTTCGCCAAGACCAATGACAAAATCATTGTTCTGGGTGGTTCCATGGGAACAACCACGCTCAACGCCGATGCAGTCAAGTCGCTTGCGACCCTGCCTTCGCTCGATGAGCTGCGTGCGAAGCTGCTGGGCATGATCCAGACACCGGCTACCCGCATCGCTGGAGTTGTTGCAGCACCGGCAAGCCAGCTTGCCCGCGTGTTCGCGGCCTACGCCAAGAAGGACGAAGCCGCTTAAGGCGGTTTTTCGCTGTTTATAATCAACCGGTTCGAACCGAACAAAAGGAACTAGTAAAATGACTGATCTCGCAAAGATCGTTGACGACCTCTCCGCGCTGACCGTTCTGGAAGCCGCAGAACTGTCGAAGCTTCTTGAAGAAAAGTGGGGCGTTTCCGCTGCTGCTCCGGTAGCTGTAGCTGCTGCTGGCGGCGGTGCTGCTGCTGCTGTCGTTGAAGAAGAAAAGACCGAGTTCGACGTCATCCTCACGGATGTCGGCGCCAACAAGATCAACGTCATCAAGGAAGTCCGCGCCATCACCGGTCTCGGCCTCAAGGAAGCCAAGGACCTCGTCGAAGGCGCTCCGAAGGCTGTCAAGGAAGGCGTCAACAAGGCTGAAGCCGCTGACATCAAGAAGAAGCTTGAAGATGCTGGCGCCAAGGCCGACGTCAAGTAATCTTGAATTGCTTTTGGGAGGCAGTCTCTGCTGCCTCCCATTTGCCGTTTTTCTGAACGAATTACCCAAAAGCCGCGTCAAACCGGCTTTTGGGTAATGGGTTCTTCAAAAGGATAGTCTCGCACAGAGGGCAGCACAGCAATCCGAGCTGAGCGTTTTCGGGTGTCGGACGAGATTGGATTACTCATTGATTGACGGGATCGACTGGCCATCGGTTCCCGTCCGTTGCAGGCCCGGGTGCAAGATTTTGAAGGAGCGACGATGGCTCAGACCCTTTCGTTCAACGGTCGTAGGCGCGTACGCAAGTTTTTTGGTAAGATCCCCGAAGTCGCAGAAATGCCGAACCTCATCGAGGTTCAGAAGGCGTCCTACGACCAGTTTTTGATGGTTGAAGAGCCGAAAGGCGGCCGGCCCGACGAGGGTCTTCAGGCCGTTTTCAAGTCGGTTTTCCCGATCACCGATTTCTCCGGCGCCTCCATGCTGGAATTCGTGTCCTACGAATTCGAACCGCCGAAGTTCGACGTTGACGAATGCCGTCAGCGCGATCTGACCTATGCTGCGCCGCTGAAGGTGACGCTGCGCCTCATCGTGTTCGATATCGACGAGGATACGGGCGCGAAGTCGATCAAGGACATCAAGGAACAGTCCGTTTACATGGGCGACATGCCGCTCATGACCAATAACGGCACGTTCATCGTCAACGGCACCGAGCGCGTGATCGTTTCCCAGATGCACCGTTCGCCGGGCGTCTTCTTCGACCACGACAAGGGCAAGAGCCATTCTTCTGGCAAGCTGCTCTTTGCTGCCCGCGTTATCCCCTATCGCGGTTCCTGGCTCGATATCGAATTCGACGCCAAGGATATCGTTTACGCCCGTATCGACCGTCGCCGCAAGATTCCGGTCACGTCGCTGCTGATGGCGCTTGGCATGGACGGCGAGGAAATCCTCGACACCTTCTACACGAAGTCGCTCTACAAACGCGACGGCAAAGGCTGGCGCATTCCCTTCAAGCCGGAAACGCTGAAGGGTGCCAAGGCGATCACCGAGATGGTCGACGCCGACACCGGCGAAGTCGTCGTGGAAGCCGGCAAGAAGCTGACCCCGCGCCTGCTGCGCCAGCTTTCCGATAAGGGTCTGAAGGCGCTGAAGGCCGGCGACGACGATCTTTACGGCAACTACCTTGCCGGCGACATCGTCAACTACTCCACCGGTGAAATCTACCTCGAAGCCGGCGATGAAATCGACGAGAAGACGCTCGGCATCATCCTGGCGAACGGCTTCGACGAGATCCCGGTTCTCGGCATCGACCACATCAATGTCGGCGCCTATATCCGCAACACGCTGACCGCCGACAAGAACGAGAACCGTCAGGACGCTCTGTTCGACATCTACCGCGTCATGCGTCCGGGTGAGCCGCCGACCATGGAATCGGCCGAAGCCATGTTCAACTCGCTGTTCTTCGATGCGGAGCGTTACGACCTCTCCGCCGTCGGCCGCGTCAAGATGAACATGCGTCTCGACCTGACCGTCGAAGACACCGTCCGCATCCTGCGCAAGGACGACATCTTGGCCGTGGTCAGGATGCTGGTCGAATTGCGCGACGGCAGGGGCGAGATCGACGACATCGACAACCTTGGCAACCGCCGCGTCCGCTCGGTCGGCGAGCTGATGGAAAACCAGTACCGTCTCGGCCTGCTGCGCATGGAGCGCGCGATCAAGGAACGCATGTCCTCGATCGAGATCGACACGGTGATGCCGCAGGATCTGATCAACGCCAAGCCGGCTGCTGCCGCCGTCCGCGAATTCTTCGGTTCCTCGCAGCTCTCGCAGTTCATGGACCAGGTCAATCCGCTCTCGGAAATCACCCACAAGCGCCGTCTTTCGGCCCTTGGTCCGGGCGGTCTGACCCGCGAGCGCGCCGGCTTCGAAGTCCGCGACGTGCATCCGACCCACTACGGCCGCATTTGCCCGATCGAAACGCCGGAAGGCCCGAACATCGGTCTGATCAACTCGCTTGCGACCTTTGCCCGCGTCAACAAATACGGCTTCATCGAAAGCCCGTACCGCCGCATCGTCGAAGGCAGGGTGACGAGCGACGTGCTCTACCTCTCCGCCATGGAAGAGGCGAAGTACTACGTCGCCCAGGCCAACGCTGAAATGAACCCTGATGGTTCCTTCGTCGACGAGTTCGTCGTCTGCCGTCATGCCGGCGAAGTCATGCTCGCGCCCCGCGACAGCATGAACCTGATGGACGTTTCGCCGAAGCAGGTGGTTTCGGTCGCAGCCGCGCTCATCCCGTTCCTGGAAAACGACGACGCCAACCGCGCGCTCATGGGCTCGAACATGCAGCGTCAGGCAGTGCCGCTGCTGCGTGCCGAAGCTCCGTTCGTCGGTACCGGCATGGAGCCGGTCGTTGCCCGTGACTCAGGCGCTGCTATCGGCGCCCGCCGCGGCGGCGTGGTCGACCAGGTCGACGCGACGCGTATCGTTATCCGCGCCACGGAAGACCTCGAAGCCGGCAAGTCCGGCGTCGATATCTACCGGCTGCAGAAGTTCCAGCGTTCGAACCAGAACACCTGCGTCAACCAGCGTCCGCTGGTCACCGTTGGTGACGAGGTCAACCGCGGCGACATTCTTGCCGACGGTCCGTCGACCGATCTCGGCGACCTGGCGCTCGGCCGCAACGCGCTCGTCGCGTTCATGCCCTGGAACGGATACAACTACGAAGACTCGATCCTGCTCTCCGAGCGCATTGTTGCCGACGACGTGTTCACCTCCATTCACATCGAGGAATTCGAGGTGATGGCGCGCGACACCAAGCTTGGTCCTGAGGAAATCACCCGCGATATTCCGAACGTTTCGGAAGAAGCTCTGAAGAACCTCGACGAAGCCGGCATCGTCTATATCGGCGCTGAAGTTCAGCCGGGCGATATCCTGGTCGGCAAGATCACGCCGAAGGGCGAAAGCCCGATGACGCCGGAAGAAAAGCTTCTGCGCGCCATCTTCGGCGAAAAGGCCTCCGACGTGCGCGATACCTCCATGCGCATGCCGCCTGGCACCTACGGCACGATCGTCGAAGTGCGCGTCTTCAACCGCCATGGCGTCGAGAAGGACGAGCGCGCGATGGCGATCGAGCGCGAAGAGATCGAGCGTCTTGCAAAGGACCGCGACGACGAGCAGGCGATCCTCGACCGTAACGTCTACGGCCGTCTGATCGAAATGCTGCGCGGCCAGGCTTCCATCGCCGGCCCGAAGGGTTTCAAGAAGGGCGCCGAGCTTTCCAACGCCGTCGTTTCCGAATATCCCCGCTCGCAGTGGTGGATGTTCGCGGTCGAGGACGAAAAGGTCCAGAGCGAGCTCGAAGCACTCCGCGGCCAGTACGACGAATCCAAGTCGCGCCTTGAACAGCGCTTCATGGATAAGGTCGAAAAGGTCCAGCGCGGCGATGAAATGCCTCCTGGCGTCATGAAGATGGTCAAGGTCTTTGTCGCCGTGAAGCGCAAGATCCAGCCGGGCGACAAGATGGCTGGCCGTCACGGCAACAAGGGCGTCGTCTCGCGCATCGTGCCTGTCGAAGACATGCCGTTCCTCGAGGACGGCACGCATGTCGACGTCGTTCTGAACCCGCTCGGCGTGCCCTCGCGCATGAACGTCGGCCAGATCCTCGAAACCCACCTGGGTTGGGCTTGCGCCGGCATGGGTCGCCAGATCGGCGAACTGATCGACGCATACAAGGCCAATGGCAACATCGAGCCGCTGCGCAAGACCATCGGCGATGTCGTCGGTGACGGTCCGAAGGCCGAACAGGTCCAGGATTTCGACGACGACTCGGTTCTGCGTCTTGCCGATCAGTGGAAGCGCGGCGTTTCGATTGCGACGCCTGTTTTCGACGGTGCGAACGAAGCCGACGTCAACGACATGCTGCGTCTGGCAGGTCTCAAGGACAGCGGCCAGTCGACGCTTTATGACGGCCGTACCGGTGAGCAGTTCGACCGCCAGGTGACCGTGGGCTACATCTACATGCTGAAGCTCAACCACTTGGTCGACGACAAGATCCATGCCCGCTCGATCGGTCCATACTCGCTCGTTACCCAGCAGCCGCTGGGCGGCAAGGCGCAGTTCGGCGGTCAGCGCTTCGGCGAAATGGAAGTCTGGGCACTCGAAGCCTATGGCGCGGCCTACACGCTGCAGGAAATGCTGACGGTGAAGTCGGACGACGTCGCCGGCCGCACCAAGGTCTACGAAGCCATCGTCCGCGGAGACGACACGTTCGAAGCCGGTATTCCGGAAAGCTTCAACGTTCTCGTCAAGGAAATGCGTTCGCTGGGCCTTAGTGTCGAGCTCGAAAACACCAAGCTTGATGAGGCGCAGGCAGCCCAGCTGCCCGATGCGGCCGAGTAAGCACCTGATAGGGCGTGCGCTGCCAACGCGGCGCACGCCGGTCCCACCGGGCGCCGTATCCGTGTCGGCCCGGAAGGGAAGTTTCGCCGCATCTTGCGGTTATTCTCGTTTAAGCGAGGGAGGCGGCTCCCGGGAAATTGCCGCCGACCATCGCATTTTGAGGGCTCTCAGCCCATGAAGGAGACAGGCATGAACCAAGAGGTCATGAATCTTTTCAATCCGCAGGTGCCTGCACAGAATTTCGATTCGATTCGGATTTCGATCGCATCTCCGGAGAAGATCCTCTCCTGGTCTTACGGTGAGATCAAGAAGCCGGAAACCATCAACTACCGTACGTTCAAGCCGGAACGCGACGGTCTCTTCTGCGCGCGCATCTTCGGGCCGATCAAGGACTACGAATGCCTGTGCGGCAAGTACAAGCGCATGAAGTACAAGGGCATCATCTGCGAAAAGTGCGGCGTCGAAGTTACGCTGTCGCGCGTTCGCCGTGAGCGCATGGGCCATATCGAGCTCGCCGCTCCCGTTGCCCACATCTGGTTCCTGAAGTCGCTGCCATCACGCATTTCGACGCTGCTCGACATGACGCTGAAGGATGTCGAGCGTGTCCTCTATTTCGAAAACTACATCGTCACCGAGCCGGGCCTGACTGCCCTCAAGGAGCACCAGCTCCTCTCGGAAGAAGAGTACATGCTTGCCGTTGACGAATACGGCGAAGACCAGTTCACCGCGATGATCGGCGCTGAGGCGATCTACGAGATGCTGGCCTCGATGAACCTCGAAAAGATCGCTGGCGATCTGCGCGCTGAGCTTGCCGAGACCACGTCGGATCTCAAGCAGAAGAAGCTGATGAAGCGCCTGAAGATCGTCGAGAACTTCATGGAATCGGGCAACCGTCCGGAATGGATGATCATGAAGGTCGTTCCGGTCATTCCGCCGGATCTGCGTCCGCTGGTTCCGCTCGACGGTGGCCGTTTCGCCACCTCGGATCTGAACGACCTCTACCGCCGCGTCATCAACCGCAACAACCGTCTGAAGCGCCTGATCGAGCTTCGTGCGCCTGGCATCATCATCCGCAACGAAAAGCGTATGCTGCAGGAATCGGTTGACGCGCTGTTCGACAACGGCCGTCGCGGCCGCGTCATCACCGGCGCCAACAAGCGTCCGCTGAAGTCGCTCTCCGACATGCTGAAGGGCAAGCAGGGCCGCTTCCGCCAGAACCTGCTCGGCAAGCGCGTCGACTATTCCGGCCGTTCGGTCATCGTCACCGGTCCGGAACTGAAGCTGCACCAGTGCGGCCTGCCGAAGAAGATGGCGCTCGAACTCTTCAAGCCGTTCATCTATGCCCGCCTCGATGCCAAGGGTTACTCCTCGACCGTCAAGCAGGCCAAGAAGCTGGTCGAAAAGGAAAAGCCGGAAGTCTGGGATATCCTCGACGAGGTCATCCGCGAGCATCCGGTTTTGCTGAACCGCGCACCGACGCTGCACCGCTTGGGCATCCAGGCTTTCGAACCTACCCTGGTCGAAGGCAAGGCGATCCAGCTGCATCCGCTCGTCTGCACGGCCTTCAACGCCGACTTCGACGGTGACCAGATGGCCGTTCACGTGCCGCTGTCGCTCGAAGCCCAGCTCGAAGCCCGCGTGCTGATGATGTCGACCAACAACATCCTGCATCCGGCCAACGGCGCGCCGATCATCGTTCCCTCGCAGGACATGGTTCTCGGCCTCTACTACCTGTCGATCCTGAACCAGAACGAGCCTGGCGAAGGCATGGCCTTCTCCGATCTCGGCGAACTGCATCACGCCCTCGAAACCAAGGTCGTGACGCTGCACACCAAGATCCGCGGCCGGTTCAAGTCGATCGACGAGGATGGCAAGCCCTACTCGAAGATCTATGAGACGACGCCTGGCCGACTGCTCATCGGCGAACTTCTGCCGAAGAACGGCAAGGTGCTCTTCGACATCTGCAACCAGGAAATGACCAAGAAGAACATCTCCAAGATGATCGACACGGTCTACCGCCACTGCGGCCAGAAGGACACGGTCATCTTCTGCGACCGCATCATGCAGCTCGGCTTTTCCCATGCCTGCCGCGCCGGCATTTCGTTCGGCAAGGACGACATGGTCATTCCGGATGCCAAGGCCAAGATCGTTGCCGACACCGAAAGCCTGGTGAAGGAATACGAGCAGCAGTACAATGACGGCCTGATCACGCAGGGCGAAAAGTACAACAAGGTTGTCGACGCCTGGGGCAAGGCCACCGAAAAGGTCGCCGAAGAGATGATGGCCCGCATTAAGGCGGTCGAATTCGATGAGAGCACCGGTCGCCAGAAGCCGATGAATTCGATCTACATGATGAGCCATTCCGGTGCCCGCGGTTCTCCGAACCAGATGCGCCAGCTGGGCGGCATGCGCGGCCTCATGGCCAAGCCGTCGGGTGAAATCATCGAGACGCCGATCATCTCGAACTTCAAGGAAGGCCTGACCGTCAACGAGTACTTCAACTCGACCCACGGCGCCCGCAAGGGTCTTGCAGACACCGCCCTGAAGACCGCCAACTCCGGCTACCTGACCCGTCGTCTCGTCGACGTCGCGCAGGATTGCATCGTCACGCACGTCGATTGCGGAACGCAGACGGGCCTCACCATGACCGCCATCGTCGATGCCGGCCAGGTGGTTGCTTCGATCGGCGTCCGCATCCTCGGCCGCACGGCGCTTGATGACATCGATCATCCGATCACGGGTGAGCGCATCGTCGATGCCGGCAGGATGATCCTCGAGCCCGATGTCGTCGAAATCGAGAAGGCCGGTATCCAGTCGATCCGCATCCGCTCGGCGCTGACCTGCGAGATCCAGACCGGCGTCTGCGCAGTCTGCTACGGCCGCGACCTCGCGCGTGGTACGCCTGTCAACATGGGCGAAGCCGTCGGCGTCATCGCTGCTCAGTCGATCGGTGAACCGGGCACCCAGCTCACCATGCGTACCTTCCACCTTGGTGGTACGGCAACCGTGGTCGACCAGTCGTTCCTCGAAGCTTCGTACGAAGGTACGGTGCAGATCAAGAACCGCAACATCCTGCGCAACTCCGATGGCAACCTCGTTGCCATGGGCCGCAACATGACCGTCCAGATCCTGGACGAGCGTGGCGTCGAGCGGTCTTCGCAGCGTGTGGCTTACGGTTCGAAACTGCATGTCGACGAAGGTGACAAGGTCAAGCGCGGCCAGCGTCTGGCAGAGTGGGACCCTTACACCCGTCCGATGATGACCGAAGTGGCTGGTACCGTTCAGTTCGAAGACCTGGTCGACGGTCTCTCCGTTCTGGAAGCCACCGACGAGTCGACCGGCATCACCAAGCGTCAGGTCATCGACTGGCGTTCGACCCCGCGCGGTTCGGACCTCAAGCCGGCGATCGTCATCAAGGACGCCAGCGGCAACATCATGAAGCTGTCGCGTGGTGGTGACGCCCGCTTCTTCCTCTCGGTCGACGCCATCTTGTCGGTCGATTCGGGCACCAAGGTCTCTCAGGGTGACGTCCTCGCGCGTTCGCCGCTTGAAAGCGCCAAGACCAAGGACATCACCGGCGGTCTGCCACGTGTTGCCGAGCTCTTCGAAGCCCGCCGTCCGAAGGACCACGCCATCATCGCAGAGATCGATGGTACGATCCGCCTCGGCCGCGACTACAAGAACAAGCGTCGCGTTATCATCGAACCGGCGGAAGACGGTGTCGAGCCTGTCGAATACCTGATCCCGAAGGGCAAACCCTTCCACCTTCAGGAAGGCGACTATATCGAAAAGGGTGACTACATCCTCGACGGTAACCCGGCTCCGCACGACATCCTGGCGATCAAGGGCGTGGAGGCTCTGGCCTCCTACCTCGTCAACGAGATCCAGGAAGTCTACCGCCTGCAGGGCGTTGTCATCAACGACAAGCACATCGAGGTGATTGTCCGTCAGATGCTGCAGAAGGTGGAAATCACCGATGCAGGCGACTCGACCTATATCGTCGGCGACAATGTCGACCGGATCGAGCTCGAAGACGTCAACGATCATCTGATCGAGCAGGGCAAGAAGCCTGCCTACGGCGATCCGGTTCTTCTCGGCATCACCAAGGCGTCGCTGCAGACCCCGTCCTTCATCTCGGCCGCGTCTTTCCAGGAAACGACCAAGGTGCTGACGGAAGCGGCAATCGCCGGCAAGACCGACGGCCTGCAGGGTCTGAAGGAAAACGTCATTGTCGGCCGCCTTATCCCGGCCGGCACCGGCGGCACCATGACCCAGATCCGTCGCATCGCCACGTCGCGCGACGAGATGATCCTCGAAGAGCGCCGCAAGGGCAGCGGCGCAGCCGTTGCCACGCCGATGCTGCAGGACATGGCCGAAAAGGCTCCGGCTGCGGAATAATCCGCAGCGGAAGCCGCCACGTGGTGGCACGCGAATTGAAAAACCGCCCGGAGCGATCCGGGCGGTTTTCGTTTTTAGTCGGCTTTGGTTGGTCGGGGTGAGGGAAGGCGCTGCTTCCGCTTATGCTGCCTTTGGCGACCCGCAGCGCAAGCGGCGGCTCCCTTCAGTTGAAGCGGATGATCGCGACCTCGCCATCGACGGCACCCTGATAGGCGGAGGCGTGCGGCTCTTCGGCCGGCACCTCGGTCAGCATGCCGATCTGGTCGAGATCGGCCTCGATGAAGCCTTCCTCGGCAAGGGCGTTCAAGGCCTCGCGTACGGCAGTGTCGTCGTCGGGCGCCTTCAACATGATATGCAGGTCGATGCCTTCGCTGCCGTCGGACTCGTAGCCTTTGCCGATGATGATGAAGATCATCGGCCCGTCGAAATTATTGTCGTTGTCAGGTGTCGTAATCATCGCCTGTCCTTCGGCTCTTTGACGATTCGGTCGCTCGAACCCTGCTGTGAGGGCCGCACGCCGCAATTGCTGATTCCTTAACTGCTTTTGCTGCAATGCCCAAGTTTTTATCTTGGTGCTCGGGCCTGATTTCGTCTAGAAGCCTGGAAACAGGGCCTTAGGCCCGCAGATCAAGGCGATACGGCGAGTTTATTTCTTAACCGGCCTTGACGAGATCGGTGGAAACCAGTAGTACCCCGGCCATCAGATCCCATGTGAGGCTTGGCTGTTCGGGGCGACGCGCCCTGAAGTTCACCTCAAACAAGGTTCTAAACGCACGTTGAAGTCATGATGCTGCACGCACGACGCAAATTATATGCGTCCTCTGCTCCTTGTGGTCCATCTGCGGAAGCGGATCGGGCCATATTTTGCGCATTGACGGAAAGCGTGCGTCACTGCCGGAGACGGCGCGAGTTCAAGCCCGCAAGGGTACTGAGATAAAACGTAAGGGATGGTTGAATGCCTACCGTAAACCAGCTGATCCGCAAGCCTCGCCAGGCGAACGTAAAGCGTAACAAGGTTCCCGCACTCCAGGAGAACCCGCAGAAGCGCGGCGTTTGCACGCGCGTCTATACGACGACGCCGAAGAAGCCGAACTCGGCTCTGCGTAAGGTCGCAAAGATCCGCCTGACCAACGGCTTCGAAGTCATTGGTTACATCCCCGGCGAAGGTCACAACCTTCAGGAACACTCCGTCGTCATGATCCGTGGCGGCCGCGTCAAGGACCTTCCGGGTGTCCGTTATCACATCATTCGCGGCGTTCTCGATACCCAGGGTGTCAAGAACCGCAAGCAGCGCCGCTCCAAGTACGGCGCGAAGCGTCCGAAGTAATTCGGTTTTGAGTAATTCGGCGCTGCGCGAGGTCCTCCGCGTGATGAAGCGCCTTAACGGTTGAAGAGACGAAAATTATGTCCAGACGTCATAAAGCAGAAAAGCGCGAGATCAATCCGGACCCGAAGTTCGGTGATCTCGTCGTCACCAAGTTCATGAATGCCATCATGCTCGACGGCAAGAAGTCCGTTGCTGAAAACATTGTCTACGGCGCGTTCGACGTCGTCCAGGGCAAGTCCAAGCAGGAGCCGCTCACGGTTTTCCATTCTGCACTCGACAACATTGCCCCGCACGTTGAAGTCCGCTCGCGCCGCGTCGGCGGTGCGACCTATCAGGTCCCGGTCGATGTTCGTCCGGAGCGCCGCCAGGCTCTCGCCATTCGCTGGCTGATCGCTGCTGCCCGCAAGCGCAATGAAACGACTATGGTTGACCGCCTTTCCGGCGAACTGCTCGATGCGTCCAACAACCGCGGCTCCGCCGTCAAGAAGCGCGAAGACACGCACAAGATGGCTGACGCCAACCGCGCGTTCTCGCACTATCGCTGGTAATTCCGAACGGTATCGAAAGGCAGTCCATAATGGCTCGCGAATATAAAATCGAAGACTACCGCAATTTCGGTATCATGGCGCATATCGACGCCGGCAAGACCACGACCACCGAGCGTATCCTTTATTACACCGGCAAGTCGCACAAGATCGGCGAAGTCCACGACGGCGCAGCCACCATGGACTGGATGGAGCAGGAGCAGGAGCGTGGCATCACGATCACCTCCGCTGCCACCACGACCTACTGGAAGGGCCGTGACGGCAAGACGCGTCGCTTCAACATCATCGACACCCCCGGCCACGTCGACTTCACCATCGAAGTCGAGCGTTCGCTGCGCGTTCTCGACGGCGCCATCGCGCTGCTCGACGCCAATGCCGGTGTTGAGCCGCAGACGGAAACCGTCTGGCGCCAGGCCGAGAAGTACAACGTCCCGCGGATGATCTTCTGCAACAAGATGGACAAGACCGGCGCGGACTTCTATCGCTCCGTCGAGATGATCAAGACCCGTCTCGGCGCAACGGCTGTCGTCATGCAGTTGCCGATCGGTGCGGAAACCGAATTCAAGGGCGTCATCGATCTGATCGAGATGAACGCTCTCATCTGGCGCGACGAGTCGCTCGGCGCCCAGTGGGATGTCGTCGAGATCCCCGACGACATGAAGGCCAAGGCTGAAGAGTATCGCGAAAAGCTGATCGAGACGGTCGTCGATATCGACGAAGCCGCGACGGAAGCCTATCTCGAGGGCATTCTGCCCGACAACGAGAAGATCCGCGAACTCGTTCGCCGCGGCACGATCGACGTCAAGTTCCACCCGATGTTCTGCGGCACCGCCTTCAAGAACAAGGGTGTGCAGCCGCTGCTCGACGCCGTCGTCGACTACCTGCCGTCGCCGATGGACATCCCGGCGATCAAGGGCATCGACTTCAAGACTGAAGCTGAAATCGAACGTCACGCCGATGACAGCGAGCCGCTTTCCATGCTCGCCTTCAAGATCATGAACGACCCCTTCGTCGGTTCGCTGACTTTCGCCCGCATCTACTCCGGCAAGCTCGAAAAGGGCACGTCGGTCATCAACACGGTCAAGGACAAGCGCGAGCGCGTCGGCCGTATGTTGCAGATGCACTCCAACTCGCGTGAAGACATCGAAGAAGCCTTCGCAGGTGACATCGTTGCTCTCGCCGGCCTCAAGGAAACCACGACGGGCGACACGCTCTGTGATCCGCTGAAGCCGGTTATCCTTGAGCGCATGGAATTCCCCGAGCCGGTCATCCAGATCGCCATCGAGCCGAAGACCAAGGGCGACCAGGAAAAGATGGGCCTCGCGCTCAACCGCCTGGCTGCTGAGGATCCGTCCTTCCGCGTCAAGACCGACCAGGAATCCGGCCAGACCATCATCGCCGGCATGGGCGAACTGCATCTCGACATCATCGTCGACCGCATGCGTCGTGAATTCAAGGTCGAAGCAACCGTCGGCGCGCCGCAGGTTGCCTACCGCGAAACCATCACCAGGACGCACGAAGAAGACTACACGCACAAGAAGCAGTCCGGTGGTACCGGCCAGTTCGCCCGCGTCAAAATCGTCTTCGAACCGAACCCGGACGGTGAGGAATTCAAGTTCGAATCGAAGATCGTCGGCGGCTCCGTTCCGAAGGAATACATCCCGGGCGTCCAGAAGGGCATCGAAAGTGTTCTGTCTTCGGGTCCGCTCGCTGGCTTCCCGATGCTCGGCGTCAAGGCAACCCTCATCGATGGCGCCTTCCACGACGTCGACTCTTCGGTTCTCGCCTTCGAAATCGCATCGCGTGCCTGCTTCCGTGAAGCAGCCAAGAAGGCCGGCGCTCAGCTGCTCGAGCCGATGATGAAGGTCGAAGTCGTGACCCCGGAAGATTATGTCGGCGACGTTATCGGCGACCTGAACTCCCGTCGCGGTCAGATCCAGGGCCAGGAAAGCCGTGGTATCGCCGTCGTCATCAACGCGAACGTTCCGCTCGCGAACATGTTCAAGTACGTCGACAACCTGCGCTCCATGTCCCAGGGCCGCGCTCAGTACACGATGACCTTCGATCACTACTCGCCGGTCCCGTCGAACGTCGCAACAGAAATCCAGGCAAAGTATTCCGGTCAGAAGTGACCGGAATACCAATTGACCGATAACAAGAATTAGATCCCTTCGGGGACTAGCAAAATGGAGACCCGAAAATGGGAAAGAGTAAGTTTGAGCGCAACAAGCCGCACGTCAACATTGGCACGATTGGCCACGTTGACCACGGCAAGACGTCTCTGACGGCAGCGATCACGAAGTACTTCGGCGAGTACAAGGCGTACGACCAGATCGACGCTGCTCCGGAAGAAAAGGCCCGCGGCATCACCATTTCGACGGCACACGTCGAGTATGAGACGCCGGCCCGCCACTATGCACACGTCGACTGCCCCGGCCACGCCGACTACGTCAAGAACATGATCACCGGTGCTGCCCAGATGGACGGCGCGATCCTGGTGTGCTCGGCCGCTGACGGCCCGATGCCGCAGACGCGCGAACACATCCTGCTGGCCCGTCAGGTCGGCGTTCCGGCCATCGTGGTGTTCCTGAACAAGGTCGACCAGGTTGACGACGCCGAGCTTCTCGAACTGGTCGAGCTCGAAGTTCGCGAACTGCTGTCGTCCTACGACTTCCCGGGCGATGACATCCCGATCGTCAAGGGTTCGGCGCTGGCCGCCCTTGAAGATTCGGACAAGAAGATCGGCGAGGATTCGATCCGCGAACTGATGGCCGCTGTCGACGCCTACATCCCGACGCCTGAGCGTCCGATCAACCTGCCGTTCCTGCTGCCGATCGAAGACGTGTTCTCGATCTCGGGCCGCGGTACGGTTGTGACCGGCCGCGTCGAGCGTGGCATCGTCAAGGTTGGCGAAGAAGTCGAGATCGTCGGCATCCGCCCGACGACGAAGACGACGGTGACCGGCGTTGAAATGTTCCGCAAGCTGCTCGACCAGGGCCAGGCTGGCGACAACATCGGCGCGCTGATCCGCGGCGTCACCCGTGACGGCGTTGAGCGTGGCCAGATTCTGTGCAAGCCGGGCTCTGTCAAGCCGCACAAGAAGTTCATGGCTGAAGCCTACATCCTGACGAAGGAAGAGGGTGGCCGTCATACGCCGTTCTTCACCAACTATCGTCCGCAGTTCTACTTCCGCACGACCGACGTGACGGGCATCGTATCGCTGCCGGAAGGCACGGAGATGGTCATGCCGGGCGACAACGTCACGGTATCGGTCGAGCTGATCGTTCCGATCGCGATGGAAGAAAAGCTGCGCTTCGCGATCCGCGAAGGTGGCCGCACCGTCGGCGCCGGTATCGTTGCAAGCATCGTCGAGTAACTAGCGGCTGGGCCACCAGGCCCAAGGAAAGGATAGGGACGCCGACCTCGGTGTCCCTCTCGATCTTTGAAACCGGTGACCCGCTAACGTAACTGAAGNCCGGGCGACAACGTCACGGTATCGGTCGAGCTGATCGTTCCGATCGCGATGGAAGAAAAGCTGCGCTTCGCGATCCGCGAAGGTGGCCGCACCGTCGGCGCCGGTATCGTTGCAAGCATCGTCGAGTAACTAGCGGCTGGGCCACCAGGCCCAAGGAAAGGATAGGGACGCCGACCTCGGTGTCCCTCTCGATCTTTGAAACCGGTGACCCGCTAACGTAACTGAAGGTAAGTCGTGTCCCTCAATGGTGACACGCGGATAACAGACACAAGGATAAAGTCGAATGAACGGCCAGAATATCCGCATCCGCCTGAAGGCGTTCGATCACCGGATTCTCGATGCCTCCACGCGCGAGATCGTATCGACGGCTAAGCGCACCGGTGCAAGCGTCCGGGGCCCCGTTCCGCTTCCGACCCGCATCGAGAAGTTCACGGTCAACCGGTCCCCGCACATCGACAAGAAGAGCCGCGAACAGTTCGAGATGCGCACGCACAAGCGCCTTCTCGATATCGTTGATCCGACCCCGCAGACGGTAGACGCGCTGATGAAGCTCGATCTCGCCGCCGGTGTCGATGTTGAGATCAAGCTCTGAGACCTCGGGTCTTCGGGCTGAGTGAGAAGGATTGAACCGATGCGTTCAGGTGTGATTGCACAGAAGGTGGGAATGACCCGCGTCTATAACGACGCCGGCGAGCATGTCCCGGTAACGGTACTGCGCATGGAGGCCGTCCAGGTCGTCGCTACGCGTACTGTCGAAAAGAATGGCTATACCGCAGTTCAGCTCGGTGCCGGCCAGGCGAAGGTGAAGAACACGTCGAAGGCGATGCGCGGCAATTTTGCCATTGCCAACGTCGAGCCGAAGGCCAAGGTCACAGAATTCCGTGTGTCGGAAGACCAACTGCTTGAGATCGGCACTGAGATCAAGGCGGGTCACTTTGCAGCCGGTCAGCTCGTCGACGTGACGGGCACGACGATCGGTAAGGGTTTTGCCGGCGCCATGAAGCGCCATGGTTTCGGTGGTCTCCGCGCCACGCACGGTGTCTCGGTTTCGCACCGTTCGCACGGTTCGACCGGCTCGCGCCAGGATCCGGGCAAGGTTTTCAAGAACAAGAAGATGGCTGGTCACATGGGCCAGACGCGCGTCACGACGCAGAACCTGGAAGTGGTTTCGACCGACGAAGATCGTGGTCTGATCCTGATCAAGGGTGCTGTTCCTGGTTCCAAGGGTGCTTGGATCATCGTGCGCGACGCCGTCAAGTCGGCCGCGAAGTAAGGGAGCCAGATCAATGGAATTTAACGTCAAAACCCTCGAGGGAAAAGACGCCGGGAAGGTTTCCCTTTCGGACGCGATTTTCGGCCTCGAGCCCCGCGAAGACATTATCGCCCGCGTCATCCGCTGGCAGCTTGCCAAGAAGCAGCAGGGCACGCACAAGGCAAAGGGCCGCGCTGAAATTTCGCGCACCGGCGCCAAGATGTACAAGCAGAAGGGTACGGGCCGCGCCCGCCACCATTCGGCTCGCGCTCCGCAGTTCCGCGGCGGCGGCAAGGCTCACGGCCCAGTCGTCCGCAGCCATGAGCATGACCTTCCGAAGAAGGTTCGTGCACTCGGCCTGCGTCTCGCTCTTTCGGCCAAGATCAAGGCCGATGACGTCATCGTCATCGACAACCTGGTTGCCACCGAAGCCAAGACCAAGGCTCTCGCGTCTGTATTCGAGACGCTCGGCCTGACCAACGCCCTCTTCATCGGTGGCGCAGAACTTGATGGCAACTTCAAGCTCGCAGCTCAGAACATCCCGAACATCGATGTTCTTCCGATCCAGGGCATCAACGTTTATGACATCCTGCGCCGCGGCAAGCTCGTGCTTTCCAAGGCTGCGGTTGAAGCGCTAGAGGAGCGATTCAAGTGACCGATCTTCGCCACTACGATGTGATCGTCTCTCCGGCGATCACCGAAAAGTCCACGCTGGTATCCGAAAACAACCAGGTTGTTTTCAATGTCGCCAAGCAGGCGACGAAGCCGGAAATCAAGGCTGCTGTCGAGGCGCTGTTTGGCGTCAAGGTTACGGCCGTCAACACTCTGCTGCGCAAGGGCAAGACCAAGCGGTTCCGCGGTTTCGTCGGCAAGCAGAAGGACGTGAAGAAGGCTGTTGTGACCCTGGCTGAAGGCCAGACGATCGATGTCTCCACCGGTCTCTGAGGTATAAGAAAATGGCATTGAAAACATTCAATCCGATCACCCCGAGCCAGCGCCAGCTGGTCATCGTCGACCGTTCGGCCCTCTACAAGGGCAAGCCGGTCAAGGCGCTGACGGAAGGCCTGACCAAGAGCGGCGGTCGTAACAACCTCGGTCGCATCACCGCCCGCTTCATCGGCGGCGGTCACAAGCGCACGTATCGTCTGATCGACTTCAAGCGTCGCAAGTTTGAGGTCGAAGGCACGGTCGAGCGTATCGAATACGATCCGAACCGCACCGCATTCATCGCGCTGGTGAACTATGCTGATGGCGAGAAGGCTTATATCCTCGCTCCTCAGCGCCTCGCTCCCGGCGACAAGGTCATCGCTTCCGAGAAGGCTGTCGACGTCAAGCCCGGTAACACCATGCCGCTGCAGTTCATCCCGGTCGGCTCCATCATCCACAATGTGGAAATGAAGCCGGGCAAGGGTGGTCAGATCGCTCGCTCCGCCGGTGGTTACGCACAGCTCGTCGGCCGTGACCAGGGCATGGCGATCCTTCGCCTGAACTCCGGTGAACAGCGTCTCGTTCATGGCTCCTGCCTTGCTTCGATCGGCGCCGTCTCCAACCCTGACCACGCCAACATCAACGACGGCAAGGCCGGTCGTACCGTTTGGCGCGGCAAGCGTCCGCACAACCGCGGTGTTGTCATGAACCCGGTCGACCACCCGCACGGCGGTGGTGAAGGTCGCACCTCTGGTGGCCGTCACCCGGTTACTCCGTGGGGCAAGCCGACCAAGGGCAAGCGCACCCGGTCGAACAAGTCGACCGACAAGATGATCATGCGCTCGCGTCATCAGCGTAAGAAGTAAGAGAGGAAGTCTCCAATGGCTCGTTCAGTATGGAAAGGTCCGTTCGTTGACGGCTATCTTCTCAAGAAGGCTGAGAAGGTTCGTGAAGGCGGACGTGCAGAAGTGATCAAGATCTGGAGCCGTCGCTCCACGATCCTGCCGCAGTTCGTCGGTCTTACCTTCGGCGTCTACAACGGCAGCAAGCATATCCCGGTCAGTGTCAATGAAGACATGGTCGGCCACAAGTTCGGTGAATTCTCTCCGACCCGCACCTATTACGGTCACGGCGCGGACAAGAAGGCGAAGAGGAAGTAACAATGGGCAAGGCAAAAGCCGAACGCCGGCTGAAGGACAACGAGGCGCAAGCAGTCGCCCGCACGCTCCGCGTCAGCCCCCAGAAGCTCAACCTGGTTGCTGCGGCTATCCGCGGCAAGAAGGTCGAGCGCGCACTCGCTGAGCTGGAGTTCTCCCGCAAGCGCATCGCAGGTGCCGTCAAGAAGACGCTCGAATCTGCGATCGCCAATGCCGAGAACAACCACGATCTCGACGTCGACTCGCTTGTCGTCGCCGAGGCCTATGTCGGCAAGTCGATCGTCATGAAGCGTTTCCACGCTCGTGGCCGCGGTCGCGCGTCGCGCATCGAAAAGCCTTTCGCGCACCTGACGATCGTCGTTCGTGAAGTGCAGGCAGTAGAGGAGGCCGCATAATGGGTCAGAAAATCAATCCAATCGGTTTCCGTCTTGGCATCAACCGTACCTGGGATAGCCGCTGGTTTGCGGACAATGCCGAGTACGGCCAGTTGCTGCACGAAGACCTGAAGATGCGCAAGTTCGTCATGAGCGAACTGAAGCAGGCCGGGATTTCCAAGGTGGTCATCGAGCGTCCACACAAGAAGTGCCGCGTCACGATCCACTCGGCACGTCCGGGCCTGATCATCGGCCGCAAGGGCGCAGACATCGACAAGCTCCGCAAGAAGCTGTCGGAGATGACGAATTCGGAAACGCACCTCAACATCGTCGAAGTGCGCAAGCCCGAAGTCGATGCGACGCTGGTCGCTCAGTCGATCGCCCAGCAGCTCGAGCGCCGCGTGGCTTTCCGTCGCGCCATGAAGCGCGCCGTTCAGTCCGCGATGCGTCTTGGGGCCGAAGGCATCAAGATCACCTGCGCCGGTCGTCTCGGCGGCGCTGAAATCGCCCGTACGGAATGGTACCGCGAAGGTCGTGTGCCGCTGCACACGCTACGCGCCGACATCGACTACGGCACGGCTGAAGCAGAAACCGCATTCGGCATCTGCGGCATCAAGGTCTGGATCTTCAAGGGCGAAATCCTTGAGCACGATCCGATGGCTTCCGAGCGCCGTGCGATGGAAGGTGACGCCCAGGGTCCGGCAAGCCGTGATCGTGACCGCGACAGAGACCGTCGCCGCGACAACGCTTGATAGCGCGCGTGGCAGAGAAGTTCGGAGAATAAGAAAATGTTGCAGCCAAAGCGTACCAAGTACCGCAAGCAGTTCAAGGGCCGCATCAAGGGCGTCGCTAAGGGCGGTTCTGACCTGGCATTCGGCGAATTCGGCCTGAAGGCTCAGGAACCCAACCGCGTCAACGCGCGCGAGATCGAGGCGGCCCGCCGCGCGATCACGCGTTATATGAAGCGCGCCGGCCGTGTATGGATCCGCGTGTTCCCGGACGTTCCGGTGACCAAAAAGCCGACCGAAGTCCGCATGGGTAAGGGTAAGGGCTCCGTTGAATACTGGGCATGCAAGGTCAAGCCCGGCCGTATGATGTTCGAGATCGACGGTGTCAGCGAAGAAATCGCCCGTGAGGCTCTTCGCCTCGGCTCCGCCAAGCTCTCGGTCAAGACGCGCTTCGTTCAGCGCATTGCAGAGTAAGGGATTGAGCTCATGAAAGCCTCAGATGTTCGCGGGTTTACCGCCGACCAACTCAAGGACGAGCTTGCCAAGCTGAAGAAGGAGCAGTTCAACCTGCGCTTCCAGAAGGCGACCGGCCAGCTCGAAAAGTCCTCGCGCATCAACGAAGTCCGCAAGGACATCGCCCGCGTGAAAACCATTGCCCGCCAGAAGGCGGCAGAAGTTAAGGCCTAAAGGAAGAAAAATATGCCGAAGCGCATCCTGCAGGGCGTCGTCGTTGGCGACAAGAACGAGAAGACGGTAGTGGTTCGCGTCGAGCGTCGTTTCGCTCACCCGCTGCTCCAGAAGACCGTTCGTCGTTCCAAGAAGTACAAGGCCCACGACGAGAACAATCAGTACAAGATTGGCGATACCGTATCCATCGAGGAATGCGCGCCGATCTCCAAGGACAAGCGTTGGACGGTGATTTCCGCCCAGGGCCAGTAACAGAATTTTGTGCGAGGCCTTGCGTCTCGCCGAAATATCTGTATGAAGCAGCGTCAGAACGCTCGAAAGCCGGGCGTTCTTTTGCTTTGAGCGCACGGAAGGTCCTTCGGGAAACCACCCTGGCACGATCGATCCCGCGCTATTCAGCTATTGCCGCGTCTGTGCTGCCGTCAAGGCATCTCGGCCGGCGAAAATTTTCATAAGCCGGAGTAGGGGGCTAGCCCAACCATTCCGGTAAACCAAGAAGGCGACCTGATATGATTCAGATGCAAACAAACCTCGACGTCGCGGATAATTCCGGCGCACGTCGTGTCATGTGCATCAAGGTGCTGGGCGGCTCGAAGCGCAAGTATGCCTCGATCGGCGACGTCATCGTCGTTTCGATCAAGGAAGCGATCCCGCGCGGCCGTGTGAAGAAGGGTGACGTGATGAAGGCGGTTGTCGTTCGTACCGCCAAGGACATCCGTCGTCCGGATGGCTCCGTCATCCGCTTCGACACCAACGCAGCAGTCCTCATCGACAACAAAAAAGAGCCGATCGGCACCCGTATCTTCGGACCGGTTCCGCGCGAACTTCGCGCCAAGAACCACATGAAGATCATCTCGCTGGCTCCCGAAGTACTGTAAGGAGCGAAGCGATGCAGAAGATTCGTAAGGGCGACAAGGTCGTCATGCTCGCTGGCAAGGACAAGGGCCGCACCGGCGAAGTTGTCCAGGTCATGCCGAAGGAAGATCGTGCCGTTGTTCGTGGCGTCAACGTCGTCAAGCGCCATCAGCGCCAGACGCAGACCCAGGAAGCCGGCATCATCAACAAGGAAGCCCCGGTCCACCTGTCTAACGTTGCAATCATCGACAAGGACGGCAAGCCGACCCGCGTCGGTTTCAAGGTTGTTGACGGCAAGAAGGTCCGTGTGGCCAAGCGTTCTGGAGAAGTGATCGATGGCTGAGGCAAAATACGAGCCACGGCTCAAGAAGGAATATGTCGAGCGCATCCGCAAGGCGTTGCAGGAGCAGTTCTCCTACGCCAACGAGATGATGATCCCGAAGCTCGACAAGATCGTGATCAACATGGGTGTTGGCGAAGCGACCGCCGACTCGAAGAAGCCGACGGTAGCTGCCGCCGACCTCGCAGCGATCGCCGGCCAGAAGCCGGTCATCACCCGCGCACGCAACTCTATCGCTGGCTTCAAGGTCCGCGAACAGATGCCGATCGGCGCCAAGGTCACCCTGCGCGGCGCCCGCATGTACGAGTTCATGGACCGTCTCGTGAACATCGCGCTCCCGCGCGTTCGCGACTTCCGCGGCCTGAACCCGAAAAGCTTTGACGGCCGTGGCAACTTCGCCATGGGCATCAAGGAGCACATTGTGTTCCCTGAGATCAACTACGACAAGGTTGATCAGATGTGGGGCATGGACATCATCGTTTGCACGACGGCGACGACCGACGACGAAGCACGGGCTCTTCTGAAAGAGTTCAGCTTCCCGTTCCGTCAATAACCGTAACGACGAGCGTAGAAAAGGAACCTGACATGGCGAAGACAAGCGCAGTTGAAAAGAACAAGCGCCGCCGTACTACGGTCGCCAACCAGTCCGCTAAGCGGGCTGCGTTGAAGGCGATCATCATGAACCAGGCTCTTCCGATCGAAGAGCGGTTCAAGGCCTCGATCAAGCTGGCATCCCTGCCGCGTGATGGATCGAAGACCCGTGTTCGCAACCGTTGCGAAGTTTCGGGGCGTCCGCGCGCATATTACCGCAAACTGCGCATGTCGCGTATTGCGCTGCGTGAACTGGGCAATTTCGGCAAGGTGCCGGGTATCGTCAAGTCGAGCTGGTAAGGAGCAGGTTACATGACAATGACTGATCCGTTGGGCGATATGCTCACCCGTATCCGTAACGGCGCTTCCCGCCGCAAGTCGTCGGTTTCGACGCCTGCGTCCAGGCTCCGTGCACGTGTTCTCGATGTCTTGCAGTCCGAAGGCTACATCCGTGGCTATTCCGTTGTCGATTTCGGCAATGGCAAGTCGGAACTCAGCATCGAGCTGAAATATTATGAAGGCGCGTCGGTGATCCGTGAGATCGGCCGTGTGTCCAAGCCGGGCCGCCGGGTTTATGTCTCGGTCAAGTCCATTCCGCAGGTCGCGAACGGCCTCGGCATCACCATCCTTTCGACTCCGAAGGGTGTGATGGCCGATCACCAGGCTCGCGAACAGAACGTTGGCGGCGAGGTTCTTTGCTCGGTCTTCTAAGATCGGGCAGGGATCTCCATAGCGAACAGACAGGATTGAAACATGTCTCGTATCGGTAAGAAGCCCGTTCAGGTACCTGCTGGGATCACGGCTACGGTCGATGGCCAGAAGGTCACTGCAAAGGGCCCGAAGGGCGAGCTGTTTTTCGTTGCTAATGACGAAATCAGCCTCAAGCTCGAAAACAACGCGGTCGTCGTGACGCCGGTGAACCAGAGCAAGGATGCACGTTCAAAGTGGGGCATGTCCCGCACGATGATCGAAGGCATCTTCAAGGGTGTCACGGACGGCTTTGAGCGCAAGCTCGAAATCAACGGCGTCGGTTACCGCGCCTCCCTGCAGGGCAAGAACCTGCAGCTGGCTCTCGGTTTCAGCCATGACGTGATCTATGAGCCGCCGGTCGGCATCACGATCGTCGTTCCGAAGCCGACTGAAATTGTTGTCTCTGGCATCAATAAGCAGCAGGTCGGTCAGGTCGCCGCTGAAATCCGCGAATATCGCGGTCCTGAGCCCTACAAGGGCAAGGGCGTCAAGTACGCTGACGAGCGGATCGTCCGCAAAGAAGGCAAGAAGAAGTAAGGATCACGCGAAATGGCTAGCAGGAAAGAAGCACTTGCACGTCGTGCCAACCGCGTGCGCCGTCATATCAAGTCGGTGGCCAATGGCCGTCCGCGCCTGTCGGTTCATCGCTCCTCGAAGAACATCTACGCCCAGGTCATCGATGATGTGGCCGGCAAGACGCTTGCGTCTGCCTCCACCCTCGAAAAGGATCTGCGCGGTTCTCTGAAGACCGGTGCCGATACCGCCGCCGCTGCCGTTGTCGGCAAGCTCGTTGCCGAGCGCGCCTCCAAGGCCGGTGTTACGGAAGTCGTGTTCGACCGTGGCGCCTTCATCTTCCACGGCCGCATCAAGGCTCTCGCCGATGCAGCCCGCGAAGGCGGTCTCACCTTCTGATCAGTTTCCGGCCGGACGCTTATAGCGCCGGCCGGATTTTCGCCGGACCGCAAGCACTCTCCGATAGGGGAGGCTGACGCGGTCCACATTTATTTGCCGATTGCACCCGGAAAAGAAAAAGGAAGAGGACAATGGCACAGGAAAGAAGGCCGCAGCGGGAAGACCGCCAGAGCCGTGACGAGCGCGACAGCGAATTCGTCGACAAGCTGGTCGCGATCAACCGCGTTGCCAAGGTCGTCAAGGGCGGCCGTCGTTTTGGTTTTGCAGCACTCGTCGTCGTCGGCGACCAGAAGGGCCGCGTCGGCTTCGGCCATGGCAAGGCACGTGAAGTGCCGGAAGCCATCCGCAAGGCAACCGAAGCCGCCAAGCGCGAACTGATCTTCGTACCGCTGCGTGACGGCCGTACGCTGCATCACGACGTTCATGGCCGCCACGGCGCCGGCAAGGTTCTGCTGCGCTCGGCCAAGGTCGGTACCGGCATCATCGCCGGCGGTCCGATGCGCGCCGTATTCGAAACGCTCGGCATGCATGACGTCGTCGCCAAGTCGACCGGTTCGTCGAACCCCTACAACATGGTTCGCGCCACCTTCGACGCTCTGAAGCACCAGGTTCACCCGAAGGACATCGCAGCTCAGCGCGGCATCAAGTATGCAACGCTGCAGGCTCGTCGTAGCGCCTCCGGCAACGCCTCTGAAGAATAAGAGGAGTTTGACAGATGGCCAAGGCTACTAAGAAGGCTGAAGCGAAGACTGTCACGATCGAACAGATCGGCAGCCCGATTCGCCGTCCGGATGTCCAGCAGCGCACGCTGATCGGTCTCGGACTGAACAAGATGCACCGTCGCCGCACGCTGGAGGATACTCCTTCCGTTCGTGGCATGATCCGTGCTGTCCAGCATCTCGTTCGCGTCGTCGACGAGAAGTGAGACGGAGGAAACGCTCATGAAACTCAATGAAATTAAAGACAACGAAGGCTCGACCCACAGCCGCAAGCGCCTCGGCCGCGGTATCGGTTCGGGTTCCGGCAAGACGGCTGGTCGCGGCGTGAAGGGTCAGAAGTCCCGTTCGGGCGTCGCCATCAACGGCTTCGAAGGCGGCCAGATGCCGATCTATCGTCGCCTGCCGAAGCGCGGCTTCAACAACATTTTCGCTTCCGATTTTGTTGTTGTGTCGCTCGGCCGGATCCAGGCGGCGATCGACGCCGGCAAGCTGGATGCCAAGGCGACCGTTGACGCAGCTGCCCTCAAGGCGGCCGGCGTCATCCGCCGCCCTAAGGACGGCGTTCGCGTTCTCGCCGACGGCGAGCTGAAGGCCAAAATCACCATCGTCGTTGCAGGCGCCTCCAAGCCTGCCGTCGAGAAGATCGAAAAGGCCGGCGGCACCGTGACGCAGCTTTCGGCTCCGGCTGCAGCCGAATAATAATCTGATGATATCTCGCCCGGGGTGCTTCACACCGGGCGATTTTGCTCCCATATGTGGGCCTCACAAAAACTTGGCTGGCGCGCCCGCGTCATGCCGGTAAGACTAAAACAAGGGTGAGGCATGGGGTTGCGCTGCAATCCGTTCTGAACCCGGTTTTGAATAATTTTCATACTGATTCCGGGGCCGGCCTATCCCCTAGAGACGCCGGAATTGGTAGCGCGGAGAATCGCATGGCTTCTGCAGCGGAACAATTGGCATCCAACCTCAATTTTTCGACCTTTGCCAAAGCCGAGGATTTGAAGAAGCGCTTGTGGTTCACACTGGCAGCTCTCCTCGTCTACAGGCTCGGCACCCATATTCCGCTTCCGGGTCTCAATCCCGAAGCCTATGCCCAGGCTTTCCGCGGTCAGTCAGGCGGCATTCTCGGCCTCTTCAACATGTTTTCGGGCGGCGCTGTTCAGCGCATGGCGATCTTCGCGCTCGGCATCATGCCCTATATCTCTGCTTCGATCATCGTGCAGCTCATGACATCGGTCGTGCCGGCGCTGGAAAACCTCAAGAAGGAGGGCGAGCAGGGCCGTAAGATCATCAACCAGTATACCCGTTATGGCACGGTCATCCTCGGTGCGCTCCAGGCCTACGGCATCGCCGCCGGCCTTGAGAGCGGCCAGGGCCTCGTTGTCGATCCGGGCTGGTTCTTCCGTGTTTCCACCGTTCTGACGCTGCTCGGCGGCACGATGTTCCTGATGTGGCTCGGCGAGCAGATCACCTCGCGTGGCATCGGCAACGGCATCTCGCTGATCATCTTCGCCGGCATCGCCGCCGGTCTTCCGACGGCTCTTGCCAGCACGCTCGAACTTGGCCGCACCGGCGCATTGTCGACCTTCCTCATCCTGCTGGTCATCATCGTCGCGATCGGCGTCATCGGCGTCATCGTCTTCGTCGAGCGTGCCCAGCGCCGGCTCTTGATTCAGTATCCGAAGCGCCAGGTCGGCAACCGGATGTTCCAGGGCGATACCTCGCACCTGCCGCTGAAGCTCAACACGTCGGGCGTCATTCCGGCGATCTTCGCCTCGTCGCTGCTGCTGCTGCCGGCAACGGTTGCGGGCTTTGCCAGCACGTCGGGGATGCCTGGCTGGGCGACATCGATCGTCGCGGCCCTCGGCCATGGCCGACCGCTTTACATGGTGCTCTATGCGGCGCTGATCGCCTTCTTCGCCTTCTTCTATACGGCCATCGTCTTCAATCCGAAGGACACGGCCGACAATCTGAAGAAGCATGGCGGCTTCATTCCCGGCATCCGCCCGGGCGAGCGTACGGCCGAATATATCGACTATGTGCTGACCCGAATCACGATGATCGGCGCAATCTATCTCGTCTTCGTCTGCATCCTTCCGGAGATCTTGGTGTCGCAAACCGGCATCCCGTTATCCCTTGGTGGGACTTCGCTTTTGATCGTGGTTAGCGTAACTCTTGATACGGTTGCACAGATCCAGGGTCACCTGATCGCGCAGCAATACGAAGGCCTGATCAAGAAATCGAAGTTGCGTGGAGGAAAGAGGGGGCGATGAGACTTATCCTTTTGGGGCCGCCGGGCGCGGGTAAGGGAACCCAGGCCCAGCGGATCGTGGAAAAGCACGGCATTCCGCAGCTTTCCACGGGGGACATGCTGCGTGCAGCGGTTAACGCCGGCACGGATGTCGGCAAGCGCGCCAAGGCAGTCATGGACGCCGGCAAACTTGTCTCGGATGAGATCGTTATCGCCATCGTCTCCGAGCGTATCGATCAACCCGATTGCGCCAACGGCTTCATTCTCGACGGTTTCCCCAGGACGCTCGTCCAGGCAGACGCCACGGAAGCGATGCTGAAGGCAAAGGGTCTCGGCCTGTCCGTCGTTATCGAATTCCGTGTCGACGATGACGAGCTGGTCCGTCGCGTCGCCGGTCGCTACTCCTGCGCACAGTGCGGCAGCGTCTATCACGATACCGATAAGGTTCCGGCTGCCGAAGGCGTGTGCGACAAGTGCGGTTCCACGCACTTCAAGCGCCGTCCTGATGACAACCCGGAGACCATGACGGCTCGGCTGCAGGTCTACTACAAGGAAACCTCGCCGCTGATCGGCTATTACCATGCCAAAGGCAAACTCAAGACCGTGGACGGCATGGCAGAGATCGATCAGGTGACGGCCGAGGTCGAAAACATTCTTTCGAAGCTTTAAGGCTTTGAAAATAAACTTGGCGGAACGGTTGCTTTTCAGCAGTGATTCCGCTAAACACCGCGCCAACTCGCGACATTCCATGCGATCGGCGCGGATTTCCCAGGGAAGTCCGGGTGCGGTCGTTTTGACATGTTGCGGACGTAAATCTGAACGAGCGGTTCTAAAGACCGCATAACGAAGCCCACTTGCCGGATGGCAACTGGAATGCAAGGAGAACAGGCGTGGCACGTATCGCTGGCGTCAACATCCCGACTGCGAAGCGCGTTGTTATTGCGCTGACCTACATTCACGGGATCGGTACGAAATTCGCACAGGAAATCGTCGAGAAGGTCGGTATCCCGGCTGAACGTCGTGTGCATCAGCTGACGGACGCCGAAGTCCTTCAGATCCGCGAAGCCATCGACCGCGACTATCAGGTCGAAGGCGATCTTCGTCGCGAAACCTCGATGAACATCAAGCGCCTGATGGACCTCGGCTGCTACCGCGGCCTGCGTCATCGCCGCGGCCTTCCGGTCCGCGGTCAGCGCACGCACACCAATGCCCGTACCCGCAAGGGCCCGGCAAAGGCAATCGCTGGTAAGAAGAAGTAATTTCCGGGAAACCGGAGTAGGGAGGCTGGCGGTCTGCGCCGGCCTCTTTTGAGTTTGGAGCGGGACCGTATAGGCGCCGTTCCGGTGTAGCCGCTGGCATTACGGCGGCGAAGAGATCAACGAAAGGAATACCATGGCTAAGGAAGCCGTCCGCGTTCGCCGTCGTGAACGCAAGAATATCTCGTCGGGTGTCGCTCACGTCAACTCGACCTTCAACAACACGATGATCACCATCACCGATGCCCAGGGCAACGCGATTGCTTGGTCTTCGGCTGGCGCCAAGGGCTTCAAGGGCTCGCGCAAGTCGACCCCGTTCGCTGCCCAGATGGCTGCCGAAGACTGCGCCAAGAAGGCTCAGGAGCACGGCATGAAGTCGCTGGAAGTCGAAGTTTGTGGTCCGGGTTCGGGTCGCGAATCGGCTCTGCGCGCGCTCCAGGCTGCTGGTTTCATGATCACGTCCATCCGCGACGTGACCCCGATCCCGCACAATGGCTGCCGTCCGCGCAAGAAGCGCCGCGTCTGATCATCGCTCTCGTCACTGGTGAGCGCCTTGGCGCTCCCGGTGGTTTTCAAGCTCGGTTGCCACGATTGGATGGTGGCAACGAACGGAAGGCAAACTCATGATTCAGAAGAACTGGCAGGAACTGATCAAGCCGAACAAGGTGGAGTTCTCCTCGAGCTCGCGCACTAGGGCGACGCTTGTTGCCGAACCGCTGGAGCGCGGCTTCGGCCTCACCCTCGGCAATGCGCTTCGCCGCGTTCTGCTCTCCTCGCTGCGCGGCGCTGCCGTCACGGCGGTGCAGATCGATGGCGTGCTGCATGAATTCTCTTCGATTCCGGGCGTCCGCGAAGACGTGACGGACATCGTGCTCAACATCAAGGAAATCGCCATCAAGATGGATGGCGACGACGCAAAGCGCATGGTCGTGCGCAAGCAGGGTCCGGGTGTTGTCACGGCTGGCGACATTCAGACGGTCGGCGATATCGAAATCCTCAACCCCGAGCATGTCATCTGCACGCTCGACGAGGGTGCCGAAATCCGCATGGAGTTCACCGTCAACAACGGCAAGGGCTACGTTCCGGCCGAACGCAATCGTGCGGAAGATGCTCCGATCGGTCTCATCCCGGTCGACAGCCTCTATTCGCCGGTCAAGAAGGTGTCCTACAAGGTTGAAAATACCCGCGAAGGACAGGTTCTCGACTACGACAAGCTGAACATGACCATCGAAACCGATGGCTCGATCACCGGCGAAGACGCCGTCGCTTTTGCGGCGCGCATCCTCCAGGATCAGCTTGGCGTCTTTGTCAACTTCGACGAGCCGCAGAAGGAAACCGAAGAGGAAGCAGTCACCGAACTCGCTTTCAACCCGGCTCTCCTCAAGAAGGTGGACGAACTCGAATTGTCGGTCCGTTCGGCAAACTGCCTGAAGAACGACAACATCGTCTATATCGGCGACCTCATTCAGAAGACCGAAGCAGAAATGCTCCGCACGCCGAATTTTGGTCGCAAGTCGCTGAACGAAATCAAGGAAGTTCTCGCTTCCATGGGCCTGCACCTCGGCATGGAAGTGCCGGCATGGCCGCCCGAGAACATCGAAGATCTCGCCAAGCGTTACGAAGACCAATACTGAGCGGCGTGAGGAAAAGTGTGAAGCGGTTTTCCGCCCGCACGCCGATCGCAAGAACATAACAGAAGGCAGGCTCTTTCGGCTGCCTTTCCCCGTCAAACAGCAGGCCGATCGCCTGCATGTGCCAGGAAACGGCAGGCCCACTTAGCGTAAGGGCACCTGCATTAAAGGAGAATAGCAATGCGCCATGGTAAAGCCGGCCGCAAGCTGAATAGAACTGCAAGCCACCGCAAGGCGATGTTCGCCAACATGGCCGCTTCGCTGATTACCCACGAGCAGATCGTCACGACCCTGCCGAAGGCCAAGGAAATCCGCCCGATCGTCGAGAAGCTCGTCACGCTCGGCAAGCGCGGCGACCTGCACGCTCGCCGTCAGGCGATTTCGCAGATCCGCGATGCCGCCGTCGTTTCGAAGCTGTTCGATACGATTGCAACGCGTTACGCCACCCGCAACGGCGGCTACCTGCGCATCATGAAGGCCGGCTTCCGCCAGGGCGACAATGCCGCCATGGCCGTGATCGAATTCGTTGATCGCGACACCTTCGCCAAGGGCGCAGCCGACAAGGCCCGCGTCGCTGCCGAAGAGCAGGCCGTCGCCGCTTAAATCTTCCGCTCCGGCGGAAACAAAACAGCCGGGCTCGCAAAGCCCGGCTGTTTTTGTTTGTGCATCGGTCGCAGACGAAAGTGGGGCGCCGATCTGCGAAGACAAACCGCAGCTCGTCGATCATTCGCAATCTCCACCTCAACCGTCCAACGGGCTGACTGATATAGGATAGGTCTCATTGCGCGACATCGTTCAGACTCGCTCTCAAGTGCGGTTCCTCCGCCTCGCCGCCCTGCTTGTGGTGATAGCACTTGGGCTGGCGCTGAGACGGTTCGGCTATGCGGTCGATCTGCCCTTCGTCGTCGTCAAATATGGGGGCTCGGCGTTCTGGGGAGCGATGGTCTATCTGCTCGTAGCCCTCTTTGTCGCAAGGTCACGGCCGGCCATCCTTGCTGTCATAGCGCTGGTCATAGCGATCTCAGTGGAGTTGTTCCGGCTCTATCACACGCCCTGGCTCGACGCGTTTCGGCTGACGACCGCAGGGGCACTGCTGCTCGGCCGGATATTTTCGCTCTGGAACATGCTGGCCTATGCAATCGGGATCGCCGCGGCCTGCGCCTTCGATCCCGCCCGGCGGGTTGCGATGAGGTCCGGCCTTTAAGTTTGCCGTCTCACGAAGCCGACGCCATCGCGCGATTGCGCGTTCGCCCCTGGCCTTTCTTCCGGCTGCGCGCGATCGGGCGATAGGAGCGGTAGAGGATGAGGGCGATGATCAGCCCGACATAGATATATTGCTGGAGATCGAGGATCTTGGTCGAGAGCGCGAAGTGCAGCGCTCCGCAGGCGGCGATGATAATGACCAGGCGGTGCAGCCAGATCCAATTCTTGCCGAGGCGGCGGATCGAGAAATTATTGGATGTCACCGCCAGCGGAATGAGCATCGCAAGGCCGGCCATGCCGAACATGATGAAGGGACGCTTCAGCACGTCGTTGATGACGGCATGGATATCCATCGCCTGGTCGAGCACCATGTAGACGGTGAAATGCATCAGCGCATAGTAGAAGGTCAGCAGGCCCAGCGCGCGGCGATAACGCAGATAGTTCCAGCCGAAGAGCTCGCGGGCAGGGGAGACGGCAAGCGTTGCGATCAGGAAACGGATCGTCCAGATGCCGAGGAAAAGCTCGAAGGTCTTGACCGGATCGGCGCCGAGCTGATCGGTCGCTCCGAGATAGAAGGTCCAGGCCGCCGGCAAAAGCCCGATGGCGTAAAGCAGCCAGACGGAGGCGGGCTGCCAGCGCTTGGGAATGGCAAGCGATAGTTCCGCCATCAGAAATTCGCTTTCAGATCCATGCCGGCATAAAGGCTCGCCACGTCGTCGGCATAACCGTTGAAGGGCAGGGTGGGGTGGCGGCTCGCGCCGAAGAAGCCGCTTTCGCCGATGCGCCGCTCGCTCGCCTGGCTCCAGCGCGGGTGGTCGACTGCGGGGTTGACGTTGGCGTAGAAGCCGTATTCCTGCGCATTGGTGACCTGCCAGGTGTTCTTCGGCTGCTGGTCGCTAAGCGTGATCCTGACGATCGACTTGATGCCCTTGAAGCCATATTTCCATGGCACGACGAGACGGACCGGCGCACCATTCTGGTTCGGCAGCGTTTCGCCATAAAGCCCGACGGCCAGCAACGTCAGCGGATGACGCGCCTCGTCGAGGCGCAGACCCTCGACATAGGGCCAGTCGAGCGACTGGAAGAAGCCCTTTTGTCCCGGCATCTCGTCTGGCCGCACCACGGTTTCGAAGGCGACGTATTTGGCGCTGCCGAGCGGCTCTACCTTGTCGAGCAGCGATGCCAACGGAAAGCCGTCCCAGGGAATGACCATCGACCACGCCTCGACGCAGCGCATGCGATAGGTGCGCTCCTCGATCGGAAATTCCTTGATCAGCGCCTCGAGGTCGAAAGTGCCTGGTTTGTTGACCATGCCGTCGACCTTGATTGTCCAAGGCAGCGGCTTGAAATCGCCGGAATTCGCGGCTGGATCGGCCTTGTCGAGGCCGAACTCATAGAAATTATTGTAGGTCGTGACGTCCTTGATCGGCGTCGGCTTCTCGTCGACCTTGTACTTGCTTTCGACCGCGGAGAGCGCCGCAGCACTCGCCTTGCCGGTGCTGTAGAGCCCAAAGGCCCCAAGTGCTGCCGCGCCCAGAAATTCACGACGGCGCAGGTATATCTGGCGTGGTGTGATCTCGGACGACGCGATCTTCGGTGGGCGATAGCTTGGCATGTCGAAAACCTCCTGGGCGGATCTTCGGAATATAGTCCCTAAGCGAACCGCCGGCATAACAGGATTAAAGCACGTCGCGCAAAAGTGTGCAGCGGTTTTGCGATAACGACATGCGTATAAACAAAGGCCTAAAGTGCGGGGAGCGAATCTGAAAGATCGCGATGCGCTTTAGTGTCTAAGCCTTGAATATTGCTGACGGGAAGCCAATTTTTTGTGTTCGGTCGTGATGGAATAGGTTGTAACCCAATGTCGCGCCAGACCGTATATGATCGATCGTACAAGGCGCTTCTCCGGGCAGCGTACCGGATTTGGCCTTGCCGGTAGTGACAGCCCCCGCCGATTGGATTAGGACAATTCCAAAAAGCAGCGTTGCCCGGCTGCAGGCTCAATGCCGTCCCGCTTCGCCTGATGATCTCCGCCACGTCGAGGAAGACACCGATGCCAGCCTACCGTTCCAGAACCACGACCCACGGCCGCAACATGGCAGGCGCGCGCGGCCTTTGGCGCGCCACGGGCATGAAGGATTCGGATTTCGGCAAGCCGATCATCGCGGTGGTGAATTCCTTCACCCAGTTCGTGCCCGGTCACGTGCACCTGAAAGACCTCGGCCAGCTCGTTGCCCGCGAAATCGAGGCGGCCGGCGGTGTCGCCAAGGAATTCAACACGATCGCCGTCGACGACGGCATCGCCATGGGCCATGACGGCATGCTCTATTCGCTGCCCTCGCGCGAGCTCATCGCCGACAGCGTCGAATACATGGTCAATGCCCATTGCGCCGACGCCATGGTCTGCATCTCCAACTGCGACAAGATCACTCCCGGCATGCTGATGGCGTCGCTGCGCCTCAACATCCCGACGGTCTTCGTCTCCGGCGGCCCGATGGAAGCGGGCAAGGTCGTGCTGCACGGCAAGACGCACGCGCTCGACCTCGTCGATGCCATGGTCGCCGCAGCCGATGACAAGATCAGCGACGAGGACGTCCAGACCATCGAACGCTCGGCCTGTCCGACCTGCGGCTCCTGCTCCGGCATGTTCACCGCCAATTCGATGAACTGCCTGACGGAAGCGCTCGGCCTGTCGCTGCCCGGCAACGGCTCGACGCTCGCAACCCACGCCGACCGCAAGCGCCTCTTCGTCGAGGCCGGCCATCTGATCGTCGATCTCGCCCGCCGCTATTACGAGCAGGACGACATCAAGGCGCTGCCGCGCACCATCGCTTCCAAGCAGGCTTTTGAGAATGCCATGACGCTCGATATCGCCATGGGCGGCTCGACCAACACGGTGCTGCACATCCTTGCTGCCGCCCACGAAGGCGAGATTGATTTCACCATGGCCGATATCGACGCGCTGTCGCGCCGGGTGCCGTGCCTGTCGAAGGTCGCACCCGCCAAGAGCGATGTTCATATGGAAGATGTGCACCGCGCCGGCGGCATCATGTCGATCCTCGGCGAACTCGACAAGGGCGGTCTGCTCAATCGCGATTGCCCGACCGTGCATGCCGAGACGCTGGGTGATGCGATCGACCGCTGGGATATCACCCGCACCAACAGCGAAACCGTGCGCAACTTCTATCGCGCCGCACCCGGCGGCATCCCGACCCAGGTCGCCTTCAGCCAGGAAGCCCGCTGGGACGAACTCGACACCGATCGCGAGAACGGCGTCATCCGCTCGGTCGAACATCCTTTCTCCAAGGATGGTGGTCTTGCCGTACTCAAGGGCAACCTTGCGATTGACGGCTGCATCGTCAAGACGGCAGGCGTCGATGAATCGATCCTGAAATTCTCCGGCCCGGCCCGCGTCTTCGAAAGCCAGGACGCTTCCGTCAAGGCAATCCTCGCCAACGAGGTCAAAGCGGGTGATGTCGTCGTCATCCGCTACGAAGGCCCGAAGGGCGGCCCCGGAATGCAGGAAATGCTCTATCCGACGAGCTATCTGAAGTCGAAGGGCCTCGGCAAGGCCTGTGCGCTCATCACCGACGGCCGCTTCTCCGGCGGCACCTCCGGACTGTCGATCGGCCACGCCTCGCCGGAAGCGGCAAATGGCGGCACGATCGGCTTGGTGCGTGAGGGCGACATGATCGACATCGACATCCCGAACCGGACGATCAGCCTGCGCGTCAGCGAGACCGAACTTGCCGTCCGCCGTGCCGATCAGGACGCCAAGGGCTGGCATCCGGTCGAAGTGCGCAAGCGCAACGTCACGACGGCGCTGAAGGCCTATGCCGCCTTCGCGACAAGTGCCGATCGCGGCGCCGTGCGGGATCTGAACGCCCGCTAACTGGTCGAAGCTATTCCCCGCTGATTGAGAGTCAGCTACTCCACCGACCGGTCGCTTTTAAAGCGGCCGGTTGATGTTTTTATAGGTCTCGCCGAGTTGCTTCAGCCGCTCGTCATAGGCAGCCTTGATACAGACGGCATCCGCCGCGCATTCCTGTCGTTTTTTCAGCCAGGCTGTCTGCTCGTCCTGCAATGTTCCGCGTGAGCCCATCGCCAGCAGACCGGAAAGCAGCTCGAAGGTCGTCACCATCTTCACGTCGGCATCGTTGAGCGCGCGGTTGTCGCAGATCGCCTTTTCGTCCGGCTTCAATTCTTTCGCATCGCAGTCGAAGCTCGCCGCCTGGGCCATATCCGATGCAAAGATCGAAATCGCAAAGCCAAAGACTATCGTCATCGCTCTTGCCGTCATCATTCCAATATCCCTGTTGTCGCCGGTCAAACCAGTTTGCGCAATGTCAGAGCCAGGAAGATGATGCAGGCGAGCCAGACGGCAAGGATGAAGATCAATCCGAGACGACTGGAGGGGCGCTCGAGGCGCTTTGTCGCCTGCTCTCGAAGCGCAGTCATCACGTCAGCCGGAACGAGCCGGGTCGCCAACATGATGCCGAGCGGCACGATCAGCAGATCGTCGAGATAACCGAGCACGGGAATGAAATCTGGGATGAGATCGATGGGCGACAGGGCGTATGCGGCAACGGCGCCGGCCACCGCTTTGGCATGCCAAGGCACGCGAGGGTCTCGGGCGGCAAGCCACAGAGCTACGATGTCACGCTTCAGTGACTTCGCCCAGTTTTTGGCTCTTGATATCAGTTGCATGGCCGAAATTCCTGAATCAAGTTCGCAATGACTTCAATCGGTTTCCAAGACGTCCCATGGCCTTATTCTTCCATGCTTCCGCCCTCTTTCCTTTCTAGCGTCGGGCCACAGAACAAGATTCAGATTTTAGGCCGGTTCGGTCTAAAATCTGAATCTTGTTCGCAATTAGGTAGTTAGAGCATGAGGTCGTCCGAAAACCGCTCACACTTTTCGGCATCATGCTCTAAAACGTTCCACACGAGGATTCAAAAGGGATACCCATGCAAGGCCTGTTCAAGCGCGTCTCCGTCTCGCTGTTCGCTCTCATGCTCGTTCTGCCAGCTGCGGCCAATGCGCAGACGGCAAAGACCGTGCCCGAAAGCCAGATGCAGATGCAGCTCTCCTTCGCGCCGCTCGTCAAACAAACGTCGGGCGCCGTCGTCAATGTCTATGCGGAAAAGACCGTCCGGCGGCAGTCGCCCTTTGCCGGCGATCCCTTCTTCGAGCAGTTTTTCGGCCAGCAGATGCCGAACCGTTCCGAGAAGCAGTCATCGCTCGGCTCCGGCGTCATCGTCGAGGCGAACGGCACCGTCGTGACCAACAATCACGTCGTCGAAGGCGCCGACGACATCAAGGTTGCGCTGCCGGACGGCCGCGAATTCCCCTGCACGGTGGTGCTGCGCGACGACCGTGTCGATCTTGCCGTGCTGAAGATCGACACCAAGGAAAGTTTCCCGACATTGCCGATCGGCAATTCCGATGCCGTTGAGGTCGGCGATCTCGTGCTGGCAATCGGCAACCCCTTCGGCGTCGGCCAGACGGTGACCAGCGGCATCGTCTCCGCACTTGCGCGCAACCAGGTCGTCAGGAACGAGTTCGGCTTCTTCATCCAGACCGATGCTTCGATCAATCCCGGCAATTCCGGCGGCGCCTTGATGAATATGAAAGGCGAACTGATCGGCATCAACACGGCGATCTTCTCGCGCGGCGGCGGCTCGAACGGCATCGGCTTTGCCATTCCCGCCAATCTCGTCAAGGTCTTCCTCACCTCGGCAGATGCCGGCGTCAAATCTTTCGAGCGGCCCTATGTCGGCGCGAGTTTCGATGCCGTGACCTCGGAAGTCGCCGAGGCGCTGGGGCTAAACAAAGCGCGCGGCGCGCTCGTCGTCAAGGTTTCGGAAGGCGGGCCGGCCGCCAAGGCCGGGCTGAAGGCCGGCCAAATCGTCACCGCTGTCGACGGTATTTCCGTCGAACATCCTGATGCGCTGCTTTACCGGCTGACGACGGCCGGTCTTGGCAAGTCGGTCAAACTGACCGTCGTCGAGAACGGCCGCGAGCAGCAGCTGCCGCTGACGCTCGACCGCGCTCCGGAAACCTCGCCGCGCGACCAGCGCACCATTGGCGGGCGCACCCCGTTTAGCGGCGCTGTCGTCGAGAACCTGTCGCCGCGGGTCGCCGACGAACTGCGCATGCCGTCGGAATCGGCAGGAGTCGTCGTATCCGAGGTGAAGGAGGATTCGCCTGCCGCCCGTCTCGGTTTCGAGCCGAAGGATATCATCGTCTCGATCAACGGCACGGACGTGAAGTCGACCAGCGAACTGTCCGAAATCGCCGATAGCGACCCCGGCCTCTGGCGGGTGGAGATCGAGCGCGACGGTCAGCGCATCCGGCAGTTCTTCCGATGAGCAATGATCTCTTCGCGCCGCGTGTTCCGGAGGAGGTGGCCGCCAGGCGGCCGCTTGCCGACCGGCTGCGGCCGAAGACGCTTGCCGATGTCACCGGTCAGGAGCATCTGACCGGTGAAGACGGCGTGCTGAAAAGAATGATCGAAAGCGGTTCGCTCGGCTCGATGATCTTCTGGGGCCCGCCCGGCACCGGCAAGACGACGGTGGCGCGGCTGCTTTCGGGCGAGGCGGGTTTGGCTTTCGAGCAGATATCGGCGATCTTTTCCGGCGTCGCCGATCTGAAGAAGGTGTTCGAGACCGCTCGCCTGCGGCGTATGGATGGCCGTCAGACGCTGCTCTTCGTCGACGAGATCCACCGCTTCAACCGCGCCCAGCAGGACAGTTTTCTGCCGGTCATGGAGGACGGCACCGTCATCCTCGTCGGCGCCACCACCGAAAACCCGTCCTTCGAACTCAACGCCGCATTGCTGTCGCGCGCGCGCGTGCTGACCTTCAAGTCGCATGACGAGGAGAGCCTGGAGGAGTTGCTGAAGCGCGCCGAGACGATCGAGCAGAAGCCGCTGCCGCTGACGGAGGAGGCTCGCGTCAGCCTGATCCGCATGGCAGACGGCGACGGTCGCGCGGTGCTGACGCTCGCCGAAGAGGTTTGGCGCGCCGCGCGCGAGGGTGAAAGCTTCGACACCGAAGGCCTGACGCGAATCGTCCAGCGCCGCGCCCCGGTCTACGACAAGGCGCAGGACGGCCATTACAATCTGATCTCGGCGCTGCATAAATCCGTGCGCGGCTCCGACCCGGATGCCGCGCTCTATTATCTCGCCCGCATGTTCGATGCCGGCGAGGATCCGCTCTATCTCGGCCGGCGGTTGGTACGCATGGCAGTGGAGGATATCGGTCTTGCCGATCCGCAGGCGCTGGTGATCTGCAACGCCGCCAAGGATGCTTATGAGTATCTCGGTTCCCCCGAGGGCGAACTGGCGCTGGCCCAGGCCTGCGTCTATCTCGCCACCGCGCCGAAATCGAATGCCGTCTACACCGCCTTCAAGGCGGCAAGCCAAGCCGCCAAGCAGAACGGCTCGCTGCTGCCGCCGAAGCATATCCTCAATGCGCCGACCAAGCTGATGAAGGGCGAAGGTTACGGCGACGGTTACCGCTACGACCACGACGAGCCGGACGCCTTTTCCGGCCAGGATTATTTCCCGGAGAAGATGGGCCGCCAGACCTTCTACGATCCGCCGGAGCGCGGTTTCGAGCGCGAAATCCGCAAGCGGCTGGAATGGTGGGACAAGCTTCGCAAGGAGCGCAAGCCGCGCTGACGCGTCTGGGCCTGTTCGGTTGGTGAACGGGGCTCAGCCGCCAAGCGCGATCGCTATTGCAACCAGAAGCAAGCCGAGACAAGTCATCGTCATCCCTGCATAAAAAGGCCTGCCTCCTGAAAACCTCGCCCACGCATAGCCCGTCACAAACAGCAGCATGATGAGAAACAGGTTGCTGGTTCTCAGCGCAAGGTGCGCACTGTCGATGAGAAGGAAAGGGATCACTGCGGGAATGGCCGTGGCCGAGACCAGAACGAAGACCGCGATTGCGGCAAACAGATCAGCTTTCGGTAGGGACACCTTCACAGGATCGGCCCGGCATGCGAGCGTCAGGAGCGATCGATAGAGTGCGTCCGCGTCGGCGCCCCTTGCCGAGAACGGTGCCTCTGCAATCGGGAATTCGTTCGCGAGCACCGTCAGCGCCGCAGATTCGCTTCTGGCGGTTTTGATTTGCCGAAAAAGGCGCAGCCGCCTGCTTTTGTAAAACGTCGTACCGAGGAAGAACAAGACGGCGTCAATAATCCCCCAAGCGACGTTGCAGCCGATCGTTGCGACGATCAGATCGTGGACATTTAAGCCTTCCTTTTCAAAAACCAGCCTCGAACCGACCGTCCACGTCAGCGCCATAATCAATCCGAAAAGTACTTCACCGAGCGCATCGCCAGGATCAATGATATTGGTGATACGACCGATCAGATTCGAAGTCATGGACCACTTCCTAGGTGATGAAGATCATGGTTTGATGTTTCCACCAGCGCTCTGGTCGTGGAAGCTAAGCTGGTTTGCATGGGTTCGCGCTCTGGGCGGCTACGGCTCGCAACGGGTGAATTGTGATCGACATGGCAGCTTGATTCATTGATCGTGATCAAAGATCAGCTCGATTGGATGGGTCTATAGAGCGCGTCTGCGCTTAGCACTACCGCGTCGGCGTAGAGACGCGGTGCTGTAAAGCTCAGGAAGCGCGCGGCGTCTTCTGATTGCCAGGCCCGGCGATCACCTTGACGGACGAATCCGCCAGCCCGTGATGGCCTTCCATATCGACGACGACATGCCAGTGGCCGCTTTCTGGAACGGCGATCTTGATCGGCGATTTACGCGCCACGCCGCCGATATATTTGAAATCGAGAACCTCAGTGAAGCGCTGGAAATTCGGCGCCGTCATCAAGCGGACATTGTTCACCGCATTCAACGACACCTCGACGATTGTTCCGGCGCGTTGTTCCTTGATATCGTAATGGGTGAAGCGGAAATTCGGTTTCGGCATCTGTCTCGTTCATCTGAAGTCTCTGCGAAGATTTTACCAGCATGCCGGTTAAGGAAAAGTTGGAAATCAGTCTTGAAGCCTCAATCGACAAATCTCTAAGCGCGGTGTCGGAAAAGCATGATCCCTGCCGTCCTTGCGGTATCGACGCAAACATGGAGCAAGGACATGACGAAGATGACGTTGATTTCGATGGTCGCAACGGCTGCCGCATTCCTGGCCGCCCCTGATATGTCGAGCGCCGGCGGTGAAGTACCCGTTGTCGAGGAGAAGGCAGTAGCGCCGATCGTCAAAAAGGGAAGTCTGCCGGTCAATGGCATCGATTATTACTATGAGATCCGCGGCGAGGGCGAACCGCTGCTGCTGCTTCACGGTGGTCTCGGGCAGATCGAAATGTTCGCGCCCGTCATGCCTGTTTTCGCCGACCACCGGCAGGTGATCGCCGTCGATCTGCAGGGACATGGCCGCACGCCGCTCGGCAAACGGCCGATCGACCTTGCGGCAATCGGTGCCGATCTCGCAATCCTGGTGAAGCAGCTCGGCTACGACAAGCTCGACGTCTTCGGCTATTCCTTCGGTGGCGGGGTGGCGCTGAACATGGCGGCCAACGCGCCCGACCAGGTGCGCCGTCTGGTGATCCTCTCGGCGCCCTATGCGCAGGACGGCTTTTTCCCGGAGATGCTGCCGCAGCAGGCGGCCGTCGGCGCCGGCATGGCCGAGATGATGAAGGACTCGCCGATGTTCCTCTCCTATAAGGCGGTGGCGCCCGACGTTTCCGAATTTCCGAAACTGCTCGACGCCATGGGCGCGCTGATGCGCGAACCCAAGGACTATAGCGATGCGGTCGCCAAGCTTACCATGCCGGTGATGCTGATCTACGGCGATGCCGACATGATCCGTCCCGAGCATATGATTGACTTCTACCACAAGCTCGGCGGCGGCCTGCGCGATGCCGGTTGGATGCGGGAGAACATGTCGAAGAACCGGCTGGCAATCCTGCCCGATCTCACCCACTACGAGACCTTCGCCTCGCCGCTCATGGCGAATGTGGCAATGACCTTCCTCGACGGCGGCGGCAAGGCGCCGAACTGGGCCGAGCAGGTCGGAAGATAAGCGAGGCGGCCGGATTTTTCCCGGCCGCATTTTTTTCGCCATCAGCTGCCGCGTCGGTTTTCCCGATCCAGCTGCGTCACCAGCGCCAGGATCGTCTCCGATACCGGCGTCGGTACTGCAGTCAGGCGTCCAAGCGCCACCAGCATGCCGACCAGCGGCGTGATTTCGAGCGCCTTGCCGCCGATCAGGTCCTGCAGCATCGATGTCCGAACGCCGCCAATATTGCGCGATTGTTCCAGCCGTTGCTCGACTGTCATGCTGAAATGCGCGCCGAGCGCATCGCCGACGGCAAGCACTTCCTTCATAACTTTGCCCACCATGTCCATGAGCGCCGGATCCGTCATGATGTCTGTCATCAGCGCCCGTGTCAGGGCGCTGATCGGGTTGAAGGCAGCGTTGCCCATCAACTTGCTCCAGATTTCGCTTCGGATATCGGGAGTGGTCGTAATGCCGAGATCGGCGCCGGTCAGCACCGCCGCTATGGCCTCCAGATCGACAGACATTTCGCCGGACGGCTCGCCGAGCACGAAGCGTCCTTTGTGGGAAAGCTGGATCTCACCCGGATTGACCACTTCGGCGCCTTGATAGGCGACGCAGCCAATCACGCGCTCGGGGCCAACCAGCCGCCAAAGCCTGCCGCTGGGATCGAGCTCATCGAATTGCAGCTCCGCATGCCCGCTCCTGGTATCGCGATGGAAATACCACCAGGGAATGCCGTTGAGGGTCATTATGACGCGGGTGCCCTGTTTCAGCAGGCCTGCGATACCCGCGGCGGCGGGCGCCAACTGATGGCCCTTGAGGCCGGTGATGACCAGATCTTGCGGCGGCAATGTCTTGGGATCGTCGGTTGCGGTCAGCCGCACGTTGAGCGGCGTTTCCGCATCGGCTTCGCGCAGGCTGAGGCCGTTGCTGCGGATGGCGTCGAGATGTGCCCCGCGTGCGACGACGGAAACAGTGATGTAGTCATCGGCCCGGCTTGCGAGCTTGGCGGCGATGGCGCCGCCAAGGGCACCGGCGCCATAAATGCAAATGGTCTTGATGGACATGGATTTGCCTCTTCACGGTGGTGTCTGCCTTAGATCTAGGCCATCCGCGGCGTGAGGCGAATGCCAATATGCCGCAAGGCGCTCTGTCCCGCCGTAACGACAGTGCCGCCGCACCCTTACATCCGGGATGCGGCGGCGGTACCGGCCTTGGCTCTCAGGCCGAGGCGTTTGCATCGCTCGAAAAATCCGTGGAGAGGGCAAGTTCACGCCAGACGGCAAGCTCCTTTTCGACGCTGGCATGCTGCTCCTCGATCACAGCCACCGTGTCGCTGCCGAACGGCATGCGCAGCGGCGGGTTGGCTGAATTGACCATCGTCATGATGCCGGCGGCGAGCTTGGCGGGATTGCCGGGCTGGGCATGATTGGCGTCGGCGGCGAAATTGCGCATGTTGCCGGCCGGCGTGCCTTCGTAATCGGCGATGGAGGCCGGGCTCACCGCCAGCGACGTATCGGCGAGGAAGTCCGTGCGGAAGAAGCCGGGCTCGACGATCGTCACCGTGATGCCGAAAGGTTCGAGTTCGGCGGCCATCGATTCGGACAGGCCTTCGACGGCGAATTTCGTCGAGCCGTAGACGCCCCAGCCGGGATAGCCGAAGTAACCGCCGATCGAAGAGAAGTTCAGAATATGGCCGGAACGCTGGCGGCGCATATAAGGCAACACGGCGCGCGTCACCTTCAGCAGGCCGAAGACATTCGTGGCATAGAGCTTTTCGATCTCTTCGGCCGTGGCTTCCTCGACGGCGCCGAGCAGGCCGTAGCCGGCATTGTTGGCGAGAACATCGATGCGGCCGAAGCGGGCGATGCCGGTAGCCGCAGCGTCTTTCGCCTGCGCCTCGTTGGTGACATCGAGTGCGACGGTAAGCAGATTCGGATGATCGCCGAACTGCTCGGTCACGGTCTTCGGGTTGCGGGCGGTGGCGATAACGGCATCGCCTGATGCAAGGGCTTCCTTGGTCATCAGCGCGCCGAAGCCGCGGGATGCACCAGTGATGAACCAGACTTTCATGACGAATTCCTTTCGAGGACTATTTGCTTGTCTCGGCGTCGCATCTATGTGCTGACGGGGTTGAATTTGACCGAAAATCCGTTGCTGTATAAGATTTGTTATTCTTGAAACTATGATGAGCAAAATTCAGCAATGCGTGCCACCGAACTTTCCGAACTCGCGGCTTTTGCGGCCGTTGCCCGGCATAAGAGTTTTCGCAAGGCCGGCGAGGAGAGGGGTGTCACCGCTTCGGCAGTCAGCCATGCCGTGCTCAACCTTGAAGACCGTATCGGCATTCGCCTGCTCAACCGTACGACGCGCAGCGTCTCGCTGACCGAGGCCGGCGAACTGCTGATCTCGCATCTCGACCCGGCCTTTGGCGAGATGGCAGCAGCGCTCGATGCGTTGAACCGATATCGCGACACGCCCTTCGGCAAGGTGAGGATCAATGTGCCGAATTCGATCGGCCCCTTCGTCATCGGCCGCGTCATTGCTCCGTTGCTCCAACGCAATCCCAATTTGCAGTTGGAGATCAACGCGACAGACAGGCTGGTCGATATTGTCGAGGAGGGTTTCGATGCCGGCATCCGCTTCGGTGAGCGCCTCACCGAGGGCATGATCGCACTGCGCATCAAGCCGCGCATCCGCTTGGTCGTCGTCGGTTCGCCCGCCTATTTCGAGGCCCGGCCGAAGCCGGCGACGCCGCACGATCTCAAGCGCCATCTCTGTATCCAGAACATGTTTCCGTCAGGTGCACGCTATGCCTGGGAGTTCGAGAAGGATGGCCAGGCGGTGAGCTTTCAGCCGACGGGACCGCTGTCGCTCGACGATCACGAACTGATGATGCAGGCAGCGCTCGGCGGTGTCGGTCTTGCCTATATCTGGGAACCGCGCGTGGAAAAGGCGATCGCCAATGGCGAACTGATCCAGGTGTTGGAAGACTGGTGCCAGCCGGAGGAGCCGCTCTATCTCTACTATCCGAGCCGACGCCACATGTCGGCGGGCTTCAGGGCAGTCATCGACGCGATGAGAGCCGAGTAAAAAGGTGAGGATTCGCATCCCTCAGCCTTTTGACTCCTGCGCGTGAACTGGCCAATGATGCTGCCATGGCCGCCATGGCCAGCATCATCGGGAGAGGTTGATGAACGGTCGAATTTTGCCAACTGGTAATCGAAGAGCTTCAAAGCGGCTCAGCGGTCTGTTGCCCACATTGGCCGCGCTGATGCTGCTGGCTTCGGCGGCGGCCGGCAAGGACATTGGACCGCAAAGCCAGGCCTCACGCGAGCAGGTCGAAAAGCTCGTCGGCCTCTGGAAGGATCATTTTGCCGGCGCCGACGGCTTGCAGCAGCGGCGGACAGCCTTTCGGGCGCTGATGGAAACGACGCCGGGGCCGACCCGCATCCAGGTCCGGCAGGTCGATGCGGACGGCGTCGATGCCGAGCTGATGTGGCCGGCCCGTCTACATCACCCGATCGGCCAAAGGATGATCCTCTATATTCACGGCGGCGGCTTCTCCAGCGGCTCCATCCGCACGCACAGCCTGCTTGCCGGCTCGCTCGCCAAGGCCGCATCCAGCGATGTGCTTCTTGTCGATTATCGGCTGATGCCCGAATATACCTATCCCGCGCAGATCAACGACGCGCTGACGGCCTATCGCTGGCTTCTCGACAATGGTTATCGCAATGACAATATCGTCATCGCGGGAGACGGCGCCGGCGGCAATATCGCGATCGAAACCGTGCTCCGGCAGATGCAGGCCGGAAAGGCGCTGCCGGCGGCGGTCATTGCGCTCAGCCCCATCACCGATCTTGCCGCGACGGGCGGATCGATGACATCGAATGCCGACAGCGATCCGCTGGTCGGCAAAGACTGGATCGGGGCCTTACGCAAGGCCTATCTCGGCAACCGGTCGCCGACCGATCCCCAGGCATCGCCGCTTTATGCCGATATGACCGGCTTTCCGCCGCTGCTGCTACAGGTCGGTTCCGGCGAAGTCCTGCTGGATGACACGTTGCGGCTCGCCGACAAGGCGCGCCAGGCGGGGGTGGACGTCACCACCGAGATCTGGCCAGGCATGCCGCATCAGTGGCAGTTGTTTCCCTCGCTGCTCGACGATGCCGATCGGTCGAGTCAGAATCTCGCCGAGTTTGCGATCCGGCATTTTGAGGACAAACCGGAATAATAGGGGCCGCAAGAGTAGGGGCTCACTCTCTCATTGCGATGTGCCACGCGACGGTGACGGCGCCAGCGGCCGCTCGACTTCCCGGCCCACGCTGAGCGCCTTTCTGATATTGGGCTCCAGCCGCTCGATATAGGCGTGATCGGGCGCGGCGCCGAGCGCATCCAGCATTTTCGAGAAGAAACACCGGGCCGCTGCCGCGGCCGTGATGTCGAAGACCTCGGCATCGCTCAGCCCGTGTTTCTTCAGCCCGTCTATATCCTGCTGGGTGACCGACGTCGCGTCGCGCGCCACCTTGGCGGCAAAGGCCATGATCGCCCGTTCGCCGGCATCGATCGGCGCTTTCTCCGTCTCGTTGACAACGGCCGTCAGCCCGTCGCTGGTAAAGCCCTCGCGCAGCAGCACCGAGCCGTGCGCCAGCATGCAATAGGAGGATTTCAGCTCCTTGGCCGCCGCCAGCGTCACCAACTCATAGCGCCTGAGGCTCATATGGCCGCGAATGCTCGAAAGCAGCGCTGCCCAGTTCTCCATCACCTCCGGCCGGTGACCGAAGGCACGGTACATGTTCGGCAGATAACCATAATTCGCCTCGGCCGACGCATACATCGACGTCGTCTTCTCGCTGGCGGATGCATTGGGGGTGTGAATGAAAGCCATGGCATGATCCTCCTCTATTGAGAAGGATAGGGTAGATATGCAGGACAGCAATCCTGAATTAACAGGTAGCGTCACTGCTCGCAGAAGCGTTACCGGTTCGCTCGATGGGAAGGGTTATGGTAAAGGTCGATCCGCACCCTCGTGCGATGCCGGTGCCGGCAATTCCAGTCGACGTTCCCGCACGAAAATAACGCTGGAACAGCCGGGGCACGTCTTCGGGATCGATCCCCACGCCGTCATCGCTGACCGAGACTGTGACGTTTCCCGTCTCCTCCCATGCCGTGACGCGAATTTCGGAGGTTCCGAGCGCGTATTTGACGGCATTGGACAGCAGGTTGGTAAAGACCTGCGCCAAAGTGCGCGGATCGGCATCGATGAACTCAGGTAGCCTGTCGATCTCCAATACAAAGCTGTGCGTCCTGGCGATCGAAGACTGCCGCTCGCAACAGGTTCTTATCAATGATCTCAAGGCGCAGGCGTCGTAGCTGATATCGATTTTGCCGGTGTCGAGGCGCCCGGCCGAAAAGATGCTCTCCATAAGATCGACGATCCGGTTAACCGATGCGCGGACTGCTCGTCCAGAAGGCCAGGGCTGTCCTTTCCCACCTCGTTGACATCACTCGGCATGGGTTCACTGATCCTGACAAACAAGCCAGCCGAGTGATTGGAATTTAGATCGTTCCAATTTTCCGATTGAGATTACGATCGAGAACGGCGCCGAATTCTCAATGGAAATGAACAAATCGATAATGGGGCTGCAAATGTCACTTGACAAAATTGGAACGTTCCAAATATTTATCCATCAGTCGACGTCGTGGTCGGAGAGGGAAATGACAAAGACGCGGGTAACCGTCATCGACATCGCAAAGGCCGCCGGCGTCTCCAAGTCGACGGTTTCGCTGGTGCTTCAGGGCTCCTCCCTGGTCAATGAAGGGACGCGTGCCAAGGTCAATGCCGTGATGCGCGAACTCGGCTACGTCTATAATCGCGGCGCAGCCAATCTTCGCCAAGCCGGTGCCAAATCGAAGATCGTAGGGGTCGTAGTCAACGACCTGACGAACAGCTTCTTTGCCGAGCTGGCGGTCGGCGTCGATATGGTCGTTCAGTCGGCCGGATTCGTGCAGTTCCTGTCGAACACCAGTGAAAGCATCGACCGGCAGCGCGAGGTCGTCGCATCGATGCGTGAGCATGGCATTTCGGGGCTGATCGTCTCGCCGGCGCGCGCCACCGATGCCGCCGATTTCAAGCCGCTCGTGGCGGCCGGCATACCGGTGGTGGTGGTCGTTCGAAACCTGCCCGGCGCCAAGGTCTCGTCGATCGTCTCCGACAACCAGGCCGGCATGATGTCGGCGGTCAAGCACCTGGCCGGCCTCGGTCACAAGCGCATCGCTTTTCTCGGCGGCTTTCCCGACACCGCCGTCTTCGACGACCGGCTTGCCGGTTACCGAAGCGGTGTAGAGGCAGCCGGGCTCGATTATCACGAGGATCTGGTCGTCTCATCCGCGCCGTCGCGGGCCGGCGGGGTAGAGGCGATCGGAAAGGCGATTACGCTTGGCCGTCGGCCGACCGCAGCGGTCTGCTTCAACGATGCCGTGGCCTTCGGCGTTTGCGACGGATTGCGCGCGCGCCGTCTGGAGCCTGGCGCCGACTTCGCAGTGGTGGGTTTCGACGATGTCATCGAGGCTCAGGCAGCGGTTCCGGCGTTGACGACGGTCTCGGTCGATCCGCAAGGCATCGGGCGCCGCGGCGCACAGATGCTTCTGAAGCAGATCAATGCCGGCAAGGCCGAGGCCGAGACGGTGATAACAGCCGTTCGCCTGGTTGTCCGCGAGAGCTGCGGCGCTGGCAAGACCACGCCGGCAAAGACCGGCAAGAGCGTAAAAATCGAAACAGGACGCTGAGCAACGCATATGAAGAAGCATCTCACCCCAGCCGAAGCGGCCGCGTTGATCCCGGATGGCGCCATTGTGACGGTATCGTCATCGAGCGGTCTCGGTTGCCCGGATCTCATGCTGAGGGCCATTGGCGAGCGTTTCGATGCGACCGGTCATCCCCGTGACTTGACGACCCTTCATCCGATCGCCGCCGGCGACATGAGCGGCATCAAGGGCGTCGACCATATTGCCAGGAAGGGTCTGCTCAAGCGTATCATCGGCGGCTCCTATCCATCGGGACCGTCGTCATCAGAGCCGCCGCTGATCTGGCAGATGATCACCAATAACGAGATCTCGGCATACAATATTCCCTCCGGCATCCTATTCGACATCCATCGCGAAGCCGCCGCCAAACGGCCGGGCGTCCTGACCAAGATCGGCATCGACACATTCGTCGATCCCGAGCGGCAGGGCTGCGCGATGAACGAGCTGGCTTCGGAACACCCGGTGGTCAAGCGTGTCGGCTTCGAGGGTGACGACTGGCTGTTCTTCCCCTCGATCGTCCCTCAGGTCGCCATTATCCGCGCCACCACCGCCGATGAGCGTGGCAATCTTACATACGAACATGAAGGCGCATATCTCGGCGGCCTCGATCAGGCGCTGGCCGCCCGCAACAATGGCGGCATCGTCATCGCGCAGGTCAAGCGGATCACCAAGGAAGGCTCGCTGAAACCCCATGACGTCCGCGTGCCTGGAATGCTGGTCGACTATATCATCGTCGATCCCGATCAGAAGCAGACGACGCAGACAGGGTACGATCCGGCAATTTCCGGTGAGATCTTCCGCCCGCTCGCGAGCTTCCACGTTCCGGAATTCAATGTTCAGAAAGTCATCGCGCGCCGCGTCGCGCAGGAACTTCAATCGGGAAGCTGCGTCAATCTCGGCTTTGGCATCTCGGCCAACGTGCCGCGTATTCTGCTGGAGGAGGGCCTTCACGGCGCAGTCACCTGGGTGATCGAGCAAGGCGCGGTCGGGGGCGTGCCGCTGCTCGACTTCGCATTTGGCTGTGCCTCCAATGCGGATGCATATATGCCGTCTCCCTACCAGTTCACTTACTTCCAGGGCGCAGGTTTCGATGCGTCGCTGCTGTCCTTCCTCGAGATCGGCAAGGACGGTTCGGTCAACGTCTCCAAGCTTTCCTTCCGGCCGCATGTGACGGCTGGCGCCGGAGGCTTCGTCGACATCACGGCGCGGGCAAAGAAGATCGTCTTCTCCGGCATGTTCAACGCCGGAGCAAAGCTTTCGATCGCCGATGGGGCTCTTCTCATCGAAAAGGAAGGCAAGCTGAAGAAGCTCGTCAACGCGGTCGAGCATGTCACTTTCAGCGGTAGGCGGGCGATCGAGCAGGGGCAGGAGATCACCTATGTCACCGAGCGGTGCGTCATGAAGCTGATGCCGGATGGCATCGTCCTCACCGAGATTGCGCCCGGCGTCGATCTCCAGTCCCATATCCTGGATCAATCGGAGTTTCCGCTGATCGTCGCCCCCGACCTGAAAGTCATGGACGCCGCACTCTTCGGCGAGGCAGCCATCGGCCTGTCGCTTCCAGCCAAAAGGGAACGGACGCTGGAGGGCGGTTTCAATGGCTAGCGGAACAGTCAGAGTTGACATCGACGGACATGTTGCGACGCTGACGATTTGCCGTCCGGAGAAGCTGAACGCGCTCGATCTCGACATGCTGAAGGCCTTAGCGGACGCGGCCGACGCGGTGGAGGCGAACCCGGATGTGCGCGCCGCCGTTCTGACGGGCGAAGGAAGGGGATTTTCCGCAGGCGGCGATATCAAGGCCTGGGGCGGAATGCTGCCGCAGGAATTCGGTCATCTCTGGGTTCGGTACGGTCATCGTATCTTCGAAAGACTGGCGACGCTACGGGTGCCGCTGGTCGCGGCGCTGAACGGCCACGCCCTCGGCGGCGGGCTGGAGCTGGCGGGCGTTGCCGACATTCGCCTCGCAGAGCAACACATCAAGATCGGCCTGCCGGAGACAGGCCTCGGAATGGTGCCGGGCTGGTCGGGGACCCAGCGTCTCGTGCGCCGGTTCGGGGCGCAGGCCATCCGGCGCATGGCGCTCGGCGGTGAGATCTTCACCGCCGAGGAGGCAAGGCTGCTCGGCATCGTCGACGCAGTCGTTCCAACAGGAAATTCACTCGCCGCCGCCAGGGAATATGCTGAGAGGATTGCTGCAAGAGGGCCGGCTGCCGTCGAGATCGCCAAGTTGATGATCGCATCGGCGAATGGTGAAGACAATGGAACCGCGGTCGAAGCCCTGGGCTCGATCCTCGCCGCCAAGACCGGCGATCTGAAGGAGGGCGTCGCATCATTCAGCGAGAAGCGCCCGGCAACGTTCAAGGGAGAATGGTAATGACGGTTCTCGTCAACCCCACCGCGCTCAGCGACCACAAAGCGCGTGATTTCAAGATGCTGATCGATGGCAAATGGGAGACCGGCGCTGCCGATCCGATCGAGCGTGTCGCGCCAAGCCATGGTGTCGTGGTCAGCCGGTTCCCGACCGGCAGCAGGACGGATGCCGAGCGCGCCATTGCTGCGGCACGCAAGGCCTTCGACCTCGGGCCATGGCCCCGCATGACCGCGTCCGAACGGTCCGCCATCCTGCTCAAAGCTGCCGATCTGATCGCCGCGCGTGCAGAGGAGCTGGCGTTTCTGGATGCTATCGAGGCAGGCAAACCGATCACGCAGGTGCGGGGCGAAATTGCCGGCTCGGTCGATATCTGGCGCTATGCGGCGGCTCTTGCACGCGATCTCCATGGCGAAAGCTACAATACGCTCGGCGACGGCACGCTCGGCGTCGTCCTGCGCGAAGCGATTGGCGTGGTCGCGATCATCACGCCCTGGAACTTTCCGTTCCTGATCGTCGGCCAGAAGCTGCCCTTCGCGCTCGCCGCGGGCTGCACCGCCGTCGTCAAACCCTCGGAGCTGACCTCAGGATCGACACTTGTGCTCGGAGAGATCTTGCAGCAGGCAGGCGTTCCGGATGGCGTCGTCAACATTGTCACCGGTGGGGGATCTGAGGTCGGCGCCATCATGACCTCTCATCCTGACGTCGACATGGTGTCCTTCACCGGCTCGACCGGCGTCGGAAAACTGACGATGTCGAATGCGGCGCAGACGCTGAAGAAGGTGTCGTTGGAATTGGGGGGCAAGAATCCACAGATCGTCTTTCCGGATGCCGATCTCGATGCGTTCATCGACGCTGCGGTCTTCGGCGCCTATTTCAATGCCGGCGAGTGCTGCAACGCCGGCTCGCGGCTGATCCTGCACAAATCAATCGCCTCCGATGTCGTCAAGCGGATTGCCGCGTTGTCGAAGGCAGTGAAGGTCGGCGACCCGCTCGATCCATCGACGCAGGTCGGCGCGATTATCACGCCGCAGCACCTGGAGAAGATTTCAGGATATGTCGCCGGTGCCAGGAGCAGCGGTGCTCGGATCGCGCATGGCGGCGAGACGCTCGACCTCGGCATGGGACAGTTCATGTCGCCGACGATCCTCGAAGAGGTTACCCCTGATATGGCGGTGGCGCGCGAGGAGGTCTTTGGCCCGGTCCTTTCGGTCCTGACATTCGAGACATCGGCAGAAGCGATCAGCATCGCCAATTCCATCGACTACGGTCTGTCGGCCGGTGTCTGGAGCCGCGATTTCGACACGTGCCTGACGATCGGCCGGTCGGTGCGGGCAGGGACGGTCTGGATGAACACCTTTATGGACGGCGCCTCGGAGCTTCCCTTCGGCGGTTACAAGCAGAGCGGCCTCGGCCGCGAGCTCGGCCGCCATGCGGTCGAGGACTACACCGAGACCAAGACGCTGAACATGCATATCGGCAAACGCACCGGCTGGTGGATGCCGCAGACGGAAAAGCTGGCTTAGCCGGTAATGAAACTACGCCTGAGGAGGGCGGGTGATTGGTGCGGGAATGGGTCCCGCATCTTCCAAAATGGAACTGGGAGGATCTTCGATGAATAGGTTTTTGACCACGACTGCCGTGATCGCATTGGCTCTGGCCGGCGCTCATGTGTCCGCTCGCGCAGCTGACGTAAAAGAAGTTCAGATGCTGCACTGGTGGACGTCTGGCGGCGAGGCAGCGGCGCTGAACGTTTTGAAGCAGGATCTGTCGAAGGAAGGTTTTGCCTGGAAGGACGTGCCGGTTGCCG